>JAZLBU010000121.1:0-12759 GCA_045613845.1 Prevotella sp.
ACTCTTCTTCTTCTCAGGTAAGGCACACCCTGCTGATGGTGCAGGTCAGGGACTCATCAAGCGCATCTACGAGATTTCACAGCGTCCAGAGTTCCTCGGCAAGATTATCTTCCTCGAGGACTACGACTTCCAGCTCGCTCGTCGTCTCGTGTCAGGCGTTGATATCTGGATGAACACTCCAACACGTCCACTCGAGGCATCAGGCACATCAGGTGAGAAGGCTGAGATGAATGGTGTAGTAAACCTCTCAGTGCTCGATGGCTGGTGGGTAGAAGGCTACCGCAAGGGTGCTGGTTGGGCACTCAAGCAGGAGCGCACATACGAGAATCAGGGTTATCAGGACCAGCTCGATGCTACCACCATCTACAATATGCTTGAGAACGAGATTGTTCCTCTCTACTACGATAAGGATAAGAAGGGACTCTCAAAGGATTGGATCAAGGTCATCAAGAACTCTATCGCTACCATAGCACCTCACTATACTATGAAGCGTCAGCTCGATGACTACTATTCTAAGTTCTACAACAAGCTCGCTGCTCGCTCAAAGAAGATGAACGCAAACGACTTCCAGTTGGCAAAGGAAATTGCACAGTGGAAGGAGAACGTAGCAGAGCGTTGGGACAGCATTCGTGTTGTTGACTCTGACACTTCTGTATTCTCTCAGGGTGCAGAGACAGGTAAGGATACCCAGATATCTTACACTATCGATGAACAGGGACTGAACGATGCTGTAGGTCTCGAGCTCGTAAGCATCAGAGACGACCAGTCTGGTACCGATCGTGTAATCAACCGTGTAGTGCCATTCAAGCTTGTTAAGCAGGAGGGCAACCTCTACACCTTCAAGTGTGATATGGAGATTAGCCGTGCTGGTCACTATAAGACCTGCGTGCGTATGTTCCCAAAGAACGACCTTCTCCCACACCGTCAGGATTTCTGCTACATCAAGTGGCTTGACTAAAATACCCTCTCATTCCCCCTGCTTAGGGGGATGAGTTTCAAATAAAAAAAGCACCGTAAGCTATCACAGCTTGCGGTGTTTTTTGTGTAGTTACTAAGCAACCGCGTGTAGTTACTAAGAAACCGTATGCAGTTACTAAGCTTCCGCGTGCGGTTACTATGCTTCCACATGTAGAGGCTAAGCAACCATAATACAAAAATAACGCCCTTCTCACAATCGAGAAGGGCGCTGTTGCTTTTATCGTTCTTGTTTAAGAAGAGGCGATATTAGAAGAAGTTGACGCGGTGGTCTTTTATGTTAGCGCTGAGGAAGAGCTCCTGCATAAAGTTGCCTGCTGCCTGCATGTTACGCTGTGCCAGGCGCTGCATCATAGCCTTAGCATCAAACTTCTGGTTGCGAGACTGCTTCTTGCTTACCTGGAAGAGGTAAACGCCTGCGTTGCCCTTTACGGCGTGCTTAGAGAACTGTCCCTGCTTTGTAGCTGCTACTGCGCCTGAGAGGGCAGGCTCTGATGCGCCTGTTGAAACTACGAATACTGGTGAAGCAAAGCTAATCTGGTTAACTGGAGCAATCTGTGCGCCCTTTGCCTTAGCTGCTGCTATGCTGTTAACGCCAGCGAGCTTAGCAATGAGTTTCTCAGCCTTCTTGTCGTTGATAACTTCAGCCTTTACCATTTCCTTCACCTGGTCATCAGTGAGGTCGCGATAGCCCTTCTCATGTATGTTGGTGAGAGCTACCACAAGAAGGTTGTCGTTGTCGCCACACTCATAGAGTGGTGAGATAGTGTTCTCAGCTGCCTCATACACCCACTTCAGAGCATCGTGAGTGCCGTGGATGCCAGCGATGTTGTGCTGTGAAGAACGAACATCCTGATTCTCAAGCACCTGATAGCCATACTTCTTGGCATTCTTCTCCAGTCCTTCAATAGTCTGGTTTTCAGAAACGAACTGTGAGAATTTGTTATATGCCTTAGAGTAGGTGTCCTTAGAGAAATTGATAGGTGTCTTGATGACTGCAGCGAGATACTTGGTCTGCATAGCGCGACGGTCGTTCACCTTTATTATTATATTACCTGAGTTGGTGGCAAGGTTCTTGAGTGAGCCTGCAGCCATGTAGTTCAGGGCGTTGATATATGCCTTGGTGTCAACATCGAGTGATGGAGCATACTGATAGTCCTTAGTGGTGAGCCACTGCTTAGCTCCTGTCTGACCGTACTTCTTTGCGAGCGCATCCCACTGTGCTGGGTCAGCATTGAGAGCATTCATGATTGAGTCAGCACGCTGGCGTGACTGGTCGAGGGTTTCGCCTGCTACCTGTATTACCTGGAACTCTACTGAGTCAGGGAGCTCTTCACGAGCAATGAGGCGAATAGCGTTCAGGGTGTTGTCCTGAGCGTTCTCCTTCACGGCTGTTGTGGTGCCTACTGATATTGAGTCGAGCATAGCAGCAACGTCTGTTGGGAATGCTGAGTTCATAACAGGCACTCCGAGGTAAGCTACCTGAGAGCCAGACTTACGTACTATCTCTGAAGGATCCTCTGCTGTTGCAAGCTGACCCACGAATTCGTTGGTCTGCTTAGTGATAGCAGCACGGTCGGTTGCTGATGCCTGCACCTTAACTGATACATACTTTATGTCGCGAGTTTCCTCATACTGCTTAAAGCGTGGCTTGAGTTCCTTATACTTAGCCTTGAGGTCGTCGTCTGACACCTGAATCTCCTTATCAGCTACTGTAGAGTAGGGAAGTGCTGCAAGCTGTATGTTTGCCTCTTCGTTCTCCTCGTTGAAAGCCTGCTTAGCCTCTACGCTGTTCGAAACGAAGGTAGCAGCAAGGAGTGCCTGATACTTCTGTGACAGAAGCTGCTGGCGCAGGTTCTTCTCTATGAAGTTCCAGTAGTTGTATATAGGGCGCATCTGCTCAGCCTGCTGAGGATTGCTCTGCTCAGCCTTCTTATATTCAGCAATGAACTGCTTGAGAGAGTTAGCGTCAAAGCGTCCTGTCTGCTGATTTACGAATGGTGTCTGTGCGAGCATCTGGTTGGTACCCTGATTGAGTACGTCGCGAATCTCGTCGTCAGTAACCTTGAGTCCGAGTTCTGCTGCCTCCTTAGCGATGAGGGCATTCTGCACATACTGGTTCCACACCATGTCGCGCACCTGATTGAGTTCATCTTCAGTGAGGTTGTCACGACCCTGTGTCATCTTTATGACATCCTGGTATTCGTCAACCATGTTCTGAAAATCCTGATAACTAATCTTCTCGCCGAGGATTTCTGCAATCTGCTGACGCTCGTTGTTCTTTGTTGATTCGCAAGAGCGCACTGCTTCTTCGGCAATGAAGGCGAAGAGGCCGAGACCGATAATGGTAACGAGCAGGGCTCCTCTGTTTCTGATTTTTCCTAATACTGCCATTTGAGTTTTATTTTTAGTTTTTTGTTTTTTTCTTGTCGTTTATATTGTTTTGGTTTATAGACGTAGACAGCCTAAAACGGCGCAAAGTTAATAAATTTTCTGCAAATAAGCAAATTATAGTGGCATTATTTTTACTAGTTCTATCTTTGTCTTGGTGTTTTTGAGAATTTTGCATTTCCAGCCGTCGAGGGTTATCACCTCATGCAACTTTGGGAATGACTGGTACTGGGTAAGTATCAGTCCGCCCACAGTCTTGTAGTCGTCGCTTTCAGGCAGATTGATGCCAAGCAGCTCGTTCACTCGCTCTATTTCCAGTCGTGCTGATATTATGTAGCCTCCGTCTTTTGTGGCTCTGCACTCAAAGTTGTTTATATCGTGCTCATCCTCTATCTCGCCTATTATTTCCTCTACTATATCCTCAAGGGCTACCAGTCCGCTGGTGCCACCAAACTCATCCACCACTACGGCGAGTGATATTTTCTGTGCCAGCATATCTTTCATGAGTTTGTTTACTGCCATAGTCTCTGGCACAAAGGGTATGGCATGTATGTGTGAGTTCCACTCTCGCTTTATGCGGAATAGCTCTGATGAGTGTATGTAGCCTATTATGCGGTCTATGTCCTCCTTATACACTATAATCTTCGAACGTCCGCTCTCTATGAATTTCTGTCTTAGTTCGTCGAGTGAGGCTGTTTTTTCGATGCTGGTGATCTCGGTACGTGGTATCATGCAGTCGCGCACCTTGGTATCGCTGAGGTCGAGCGTGTTCTGGAACAGTCTCACTTCAGGCGAAGAGTCATCCTTCGACTGCTCGCTTGCCGACTGCAGGTCGTTCTCGCCGTCATTACCGTTCAAACTCTGTGTAACCAGGTAGTCGAGGTCAACTTTTGAAAATTCCTCCTTGTCGTCACCTTTCTTTACGTTCACGCCCACGAGCTTGAGCATAGCTCGCGAGAGTAGGGTGCACGAGCGTGAGATGGGGTAGAGCACCACGTAAAACAAGCCAGCTGGCAAAGCGAATATCGTGAGTGCCTTGTTAGCGTTATTCTTGAATATGGTCTTAGGCAGATATTCGCCTGTAAACAGCACTATGATGGTTGATATTATGGTGTCAGCACTCACTCTGAAGGCTTCCGACTGATTGCTGAATATGGTGGTGTCGAGCAATTGGGCAATGAGTATGCCGTATATTACGAGGGCAATATTGTTGCCCACGAGCATAGTGTTGACGTAGGTGTTGGGGTGATGGTAAAAGAATGTTATGATGCGGTGTGTGATACTTTCCTCATCGTTATTCACCTCTGCCAGCATGCGGTTGCTTGACACAAAGGCTATCTCCATGCCTGAGAAAAAGGCAGAGAGCATCATAGTGATGAGAATGTATATTACCAGTTCATAGTCCATAGTTCACAGTTCATAGTTCATCGAGGACGCGGCACTGCTGCCTGTCGCTTTGGCATAGTATCGTTCCCGTTAGCGTTCCCGTTATCGTTCTCAAAATCTTCGCGAGTGAATGAGCCCTTGGTATTGCTGATGTTATAGTGGCGCATGTGTTCATCACTGCGAAAATATGCTCCCTCCAGTTCTCGCTCAGGGGTTATGAGTTTTGAGAACATGTTTGAATACAGCTCATGACGATTCTGATCCCAGTACAATTCTTCGCTTTGGAATATCAGTCCGTCAACAGTCTTTATTCTCACGTTGCCCCATAGGTGCCATAGTTTTTTGGTAGTGAAGTAGTTAGCCGTGTCTGCTTGAATATATGTTTCAACATGGAATTTCTCATCTAGCTGTTGCAGAAACAGTCCTCGTGAGAATATCCATCTGGGTGGGTTGCGGTTGTCGTTTACCTCCCATTGTTCGGCAATGATGCGATAGCGCATTATGCCCGAATCGCTTATCAGGGTGTTCACTCCGTATGTGGTCATCATGGCAACCGAATCCTCATCGAGTATGGCTTCTGCAGTGTGCTCCTTAGCTCTGTCGCATGAGGAGAACACCATCGAGGCTACTACCACCCCTACGGTCCCTATAAACCCTATTGATTTAATAACCTTCAACCCTTGAACTTTCGAACCTTTCTTACTCAAACTTCCACTTAGCAAACCATCGCTCGTTGAATGTCAGGCCTATATTCAGGCGAAGGGTGTTCTCTCTGATTACCGAGCCCGATTCGTTTACCCACTGCAGACCCACATTGAGTATGGAGCGATTGTTGTAGTTGTTGATGATGGGCAGTCCCACACCCACACTTGCCGAAATCTCTCTCGGACCGTCTTTTATGCCGTCTGTGGTGTTGAGTTTTAGGTATGGGGTGGTGTAACTGAAACCTGCACGATACCTTATCTTATCGCCAAAACTGCGACCTACAGGGTTTTTGCACCATTCGCCACCTATGTTGAATTTGTGCCTGTTGTTGTAATAACCTGTGTTGCCCACTACCGAACCATCTGGCTTCACGTAGTTGTTTACGGGCAGTGATGACCAGTTTTGGAAACTATAGTCCAGTCCCACTCTCCACTTGTTTTTATTGCGATAAGCAAAACCTACCGCTATCTCTGTAGGTGTGGAATAGCCGTCCTTAGCCTTGCAGTGTATGGTGTCTTCACGTGTCGACTGCACATTATATGATATGTAGTCCAAATCGGCATCGCCACCTAACTGATGACCTGGTGTTACCGTCACACCTACGGTGAGGTCTTTGTTCTTGCCCATCTGGTGGGTGTATTGCGCAGCAAAAGCCAGTTTGTATGTGTGCACCTTCTGGTTGTATATCTTGTAGGTGTTGTTTATGTAACCGTCTGAGTATGACACGTTAAGCTGACGCCATATCTGTCCCCACAGGAATGATGCGTTAAAACCTATAGAGAGGTTCTTCACTGGTTCCCAACCCAGTCCTACGAATGCCTCGTGCAGTCCACCGTCTGAACTGTAACTGGTAGTTTGGTAGGTCTTGGTGTAGAGCGGGTCGTATGGGTACTGTGCATATCCATCAACCTCTTTCTTGTATTCAAAGCCGAACCCCATATCGGTATAAGGCACTATACCAAAACCCACACCAAGGTGCTTAAGGGCACGAAAACCTGCTATGAAATACTCAAAGTCGGCCACGTTGGCATTCTGCGATGTGTTGCCCTCCTTAAACATGGTTCGCTGCAACGACATGCCTATATCGAATATGAACGTCAGCGAGTCGATGCTGGAGTATGATGCAGGGTTGAGGTAGTTAATCTGGTTGCTCTCGCGGAATGCTATACCCACACCGTTCATACCGCGGCTGGCACCGTTCGATTGGTCTATCAACGACCCCAGACCGTACATAGAATATGGCGACAGCGTGCCGCTCTGAGCAAAGGCATTTGCTGATAACAGAAGGAGAAATGATATTAACGAAGTTACTCTTCTCGTAATTGTCATTGTGTATAGTTATATGTTATTTTTTGTTACTTGAAGTGCAAAGTTACGAATAATTTTTGTATTTTTGCACCGTGAAACGAAATATTTGCTTTTTTTTAAGGGAGCCACTCTACATTTTAATGTTTTTTGTCTGTGGCACGCAGCAGGCTTTATCAGCGGATGAACTGTCGAAAAGGCTTGATAATATTGACGTCAGCCTACTCACGTGCCAACCGCATGATGAGGTCTATTCCCTTTACGGACATACGGCAATAAGGGTGAAAGACACCAATAGCGGACAGGATTTTGTGGTCAACTATGGTGTTTTCGACACTCGCGAGAGCTTCTTTGTTCTTCGTTTCATCTTCGGCCTCACCGATTATACTATGGAGCTGTTCCCCTACAGCGATTTCTTGGCTGAATACAAGCATTTTGGCTCTGGCATCTACGAACAGCACATCAATATGTCGCCTAAGGAGAAGGTGCAGTTTATGCTCGCCTTGCAACAGAATGCTAAGGAAGAGAATAAGGTATATCGTTACAACTATTTCTATAATAACTGCACCACCAAGGCTCGCGACATACTCTACAGCGCTTTCGACGGAGTGGCTGAACCCACCTCTCTGAGCAGTCTGCAACAAGGAGAGCGCTCTTTTCGCCAACTGGTTCATCTGGGCAATGATGACCATCCCTGGACCATGTGGGGCAACGATCTGCTCCTTGGCGTAGGTGCTGATGCCAATACCAGCTATGAGGATAGGGAATTCCTGCCTCGCGTGTTGGCTGCTGATTTCGATTCCACTACGGTGGTGTATGCCGACGGCACTCGCAAACCTATTGTTAGTTCGGCATCATGGGTGCTGGCTCCAGGCAACAAGTGGCACAACCCCTCTGCTATCGACTTTCCTCTTACCCCCACACAGGCAGCTGTTGCTGTGCTCCTGCTCAGCATTCTCTATTTTGTCGTCATCGAGGGGTTTGTCATCCGTCGCCCTGTTCTTTGGGCTCATTATTTTTATGTGTGTCTGTATGCTTTCGTGGGCATAGTTTTGTTCTTAATGCTTTTCTCTCAGCATCCTACGGTACGCGTTAATTTTCAGATACTTATATTCAATCCCCTTTTCTTCTTTTTCGCCCTTCCAAAGTTCATGAAAGGGTGGGGCAGATATGCCCTCTTAGCCAGCATCGCTGTCTTCTTCCTTGGCAATGTTTTTCAGTCTTATGCCGAGGGTGTAAACATACTTGCTTTGGCTTTACTCGCAACTTTTACACCTTTTTATTTTGCAGAGTCAAAAAAAAACACTAACTTTGCGTCTTAAATTCCCAAGATTTCAATCTTTAATATTCAATTATCAATAAAATAAATGAACTTCAATTCCATTCTTTCGGCTATTTTTGGCAATAAGTCAAGCCGAGACATCAAGAAGATACAACCATTAGTAGATAAGGTAAAGGCTGCATACCCAGCTATCCAGGCACTCTCTAATGACGAACTCCGTGCTAAGAGCAAGGAGATACAACAGTATGTGCAGAATTCTGTCAGCGACCTCAAGCAACAGATTGCCGACCTCAAGGAGAAGATAGAGCAGACTCCTATTGACGAACGTGAGCCTATCTTCAATCATATCGACAAACTGGAGCAAGAGGTGCTCGACCGTCTGGAGCAGGCTCTTGAGGAGGTCTATCCCGTAGCTTTCTCTATCGTTAAGGATACGGCTCGCCGTTTTGCTGAGAATGAGGAAACCATTGTAACGGCTACCGATTTCGACCGCGAACTGGCTTCTGACCCCGCTAAGGACTTTATCACCATCGATGGCGATAAGGCTATCTACCACAACCACTGGACTGCTGGCGGCAACGACCTCAAGTGGGAGATGATACACTATGATGTGCAGCTCTTTGGTGGTACGGTGCTCCATCAGGGCAAGATTGCCGAGATGGCTACTGGTGAGGGTAAAACTCTCGTGGCTACCTGTCCTGTGTTCCTCAATGCCCTTACTGGCAATGGTGTTCATGTGGTAACGGTCAATGATTATCTGGCTAAGCGTGACTCTGAGTGGATGGGACCTCTTTATATGTTCCACGGACTCTCTGTTGACTGTATCGACAAGCATCGTCCTAACTCTGAGGAGCGTCGCCGTGCTTATCAGGCTGATATCACTTTTGGCACCAATAATGAGTTTGGTTTCGACTACCTGCGTGATAATATGGCTATGCAGCCTGAAGACCTCGTGCAGCGCAAGCATAACTTCGCCATTGTCGATGAGGTCGACTCCGTACTTATTGACGATGCCCGCACTCCGCTCATCATCTCTGGTCCTGTGCCTAAGGGCGATGTGCAGATGTTCGAGGAATATCAGCCTTTGGTTGAAAAGATAGTTGCTGAACAGCGCAAACTCGCCACCTCACTCCTTGCCGAGGCTAAGCAGAAGATTGCTAAGGGCAATGAGGAGGGCAACAAGGAACTCGCCAACGAGGGCTTCCTGGCACTATTCCGTTCTTACAAGGCACTGCCTAAGAATACTCCGCTCGTTAAGTTCCTCTCTGAGGATGGCATCAAGTCGGGCATGCTCAATACTGAGGAATACTACATGGAGAATAACAACCGTCGTATGCCTGAGGCTATCGAGCCCCTCTATTTCGTCATCGATGAGAAACTGCATGGTGCCGACCTCACCGATAAGGGTGTTGAATGGCTCTCTAAGCAGGTGGGCGATAAGGAACTCTTCGTCATACCTGATATCACATCCCAACTCTCGGCTCTCGAGGCTGAGACAGGACTCACTGATGAGGAACGTCTTGAGAAGAAGGATGCCCTCATCAATCATTTCTCTGAGCAGTCTGAGCGTGTGCACACCCTTCAGCAGTTGCTCAAGGCTTACTCGCTCTATAATCGTGATGATGAGTATGTGGTAATAAATAATGAGGTGAAGATAGTCGATGAACAGACAGGCCGTATCATGGAGGGTCGACGCTGGTCTGACGGACTCCATCAGGCTGTCGAGGCTAAGGAGCACGTTAAGGTCGAGGCTGCTACCCAGACCTATGCCACCATCACCCTGCAGAATTATTTCCGCATGTATCATAAGCTCTCAGGCATGACGGGTACCGCTTCTACTGAGGCTGGCGAATTCTGGGATATCTATAAGCTCGATGTTGTCGAGATACCTACCAACAAACCCGTAATCCGTAAGGATATGGACGATCGTGTCTATAAGACCGCTCGTGAAAAGTATAAGGCAGTCATCGAGGAAGTCGAGGCTATGCGTAATGCGGGTCGTCCTGTGTTGGTGGGCACCACCTCTGTCGAGATTTCCGAACTCATCTCTCGCATGCTCTCCATGCGTAAGATTCCTCATAATGTGCTCAATGCTAAGGAGCACGCTCGTGAGTCGCTCATCGTGGCTGAGGCTGGTAAGAGCGTCAATGGTCTGGGTGCCGTAACCATCGCCACCAATATGGCTGGTCGTGGTACTGATATCAAACTCACCCCTGAGGTGAAGGCTGCTGGTGGTCTCGCCATCATTGGCACTGAGCGCCATGAGAGCCGTCGTGTTGACCGTCAGCTGCGTGGTCGTGCTGGTCGTCAGGGCGACCCAGGCTCATCAGTCTTCTATGTGTCACTCGAAGACAAACTCATGCGTCTCTTCGCCTCTGAGCGCATCGCTAAGGTCATGGACCGTCTGGGCTTCGAAGAGGGCGAACGCATCGAGGCTCCTATGATATCACGTTCCATAGAGCGTGCACAGAAGAAGGTTGAGGAGAATAACTTCGGCATACGTAAACGCCTGCTCGAATATGATGATGTTATGAACAAGCAGCGCACCGTCATCTACGATAAACGCCGTCATGCCCTCATGGGTGAACGCATCGGCATGGATATCACCAACATCATCTGGGATCGTGTGCTCTCCATCCTCTCCAACAACGACTACGAAGGCTGCAAGGAACGCTTCCTCAAGGTGTTCTTCATGGATGTACCGTTCACTGAGGATGAGTTCACCACCACACCGCGTCAGCAGTTGGAGGAAGACACCTTCCAGAAGGTTATGGCTAACTTCAAGGAACATGTCGATAAGGTAACTGCCGAGGCACTGCCAGTGGTGAAGCAGATTTACGAAGACCCTAACGTCAACTTCGAACGCATACTCATCCCTCTCACTGATATGCACCTCGTCTATCGCATGAACTTCGACCTCAAGGAGTGCTACGATGCCGAGTGTAAGAATGTGATGAAGGAATTCGAGAAAATGGTGCTTCTGCATACCATCGACGACAACTGGAAAGAGAACCTGCGCCAGCTCGACGACCTGCGCCACTCTTCACAGAACGCTTCCTACGAGCAGAAAGACCCGTTGCTCATCTTCAAACTCGAGTCCGTCAAACTCTGGGATGCTATGATCAATCAGATGAACGACTCTGTATGCTCCACACTCTCACGCATACATATACATAAGGAACAGGCACCTGAGCAGGCACCAGTCGAAATGCCTAAGCCAAAGGCTCAGCCACAATATCAAACCAACAAGCCCGAACTCAATGCCGACGGCTCACCAGCCCTCCCACCACTGCCTAACCAGATGCAGGACGGAATGGATCGCCCAGGCTACATCGACCCATCGGCACCACAGATGCCACCACGCATCCCAATCGTCAAGGGCAAGGAACCACGTCCTAACGACCCATGCCCCTGTGGCTCAGGCAAGAAGTATAAGCATTGTCACGGAAAAAGATAAAAAAGATGGCTACAAATCACGATTTAGTAAGGTTTATCAACAAAATAGCTGAGAAATTCCCTCCCAGCAAGGAGGGAATACCCAGCTTTACCGACATCCACGTGCGAGTGTCACAAGACACAGGCGACGTGATGGCATTCGACGATGAAGACAACGAGATCACACGCATCGTAGTAGAGCAGTGGATCAGTTCGCCACTCGACACGGAACGCTTCTATGATATGGTGCACCAAGCCTTCACCCCCATCATAGAGCAGCATGGCACATTCCTCAACATAGCCAAACCCTACAACTATGTTCTGGAAACTGAGAACGGCGACTACATCTCCGAACTCTACATAGTCGATGACAGCGAGACAGCCATCCTTGGCACCCCATTCATGCAGAATCTCTCCTCAGAACTCGACGATTTCATCGAAAACCTGCTCAAGGAATAGACGAAAGATTACAGATTGCAGATGAAAGAGGTTAAGAAATTAAGAAAAATACAAAAAAATTCCCGTTAACGTTCCCGTTCCCGTTATTTTTTTGTAACTTTGCATCCGCAAATTGCAAATAGGTTGGTTCCGTAGCTCAGCTGGATAGAGCAACAGCCTTCTAAGCTGTGGGTCTCGGGTTCGAATCCCGACGGAATCACAAAATATATCCTGAATTTTCATAAAAGCTTGCTTTTAATGGGAAGGAAGGATATTTTTTTTGTAGATAGCCCGTGGCAGGGCAGGGATATCTAATCCCGACGAAATCACCAAAACATCCCGACGAGATCACAAAATATATCCTGAATGTTCATAATGTTTTTGCTTTTAGTGAATATGACGGAGCAAAGATATGAAAAAAATCACAACCCTCATCATTTCTATCGTTGGATTAAAGCTATTAGCATAAAAAAAGGCGCCTGCATTTCGCAATGTGGGCGTCTTTGTGTTTATCTTTGTCGTAAGCGGTGGATGAGATATGCTATGAATAGGAGTATTCGGCATACTGATAATCCTGTTTCTTATCTTTTTAGAACCAGTAGGTGGGAGAGGATTTTTTATAACCGTGTGTAAATATAGAGGTCATAAGTTGTGGGATGTTAATCATATTTCTCGCAAAGGTACAAAAAAATGTGATAAGCACAAAATAAATTCTTTTATTTTTTCTGATTAATTTTGTAAAAATTGTTACTTTTGTTACTTTTGTTACATCCTTATTTTTTGAAGAGGGAGGAAGGGTGGGCTTATGAAGAAGCAGACTTAAAATTGAAAGTTCTTGTTGC
>JAZLBU010000122.1:0-15232 GCA_045613845.1 Prevotella sp.
AAAGCCACTGAAGGGGTGCTACGCCTGCCTGCAACTCTATGCCCATGCGATAGGAATCCTTGATGTTGGTGGTGAGGTTTTCACCGATGTCGCTCAGCTGTCCTGTCTGCACAAACTGGTCTTTATAGTCCATATAGTAGAGGTTGACACCTGCGTGCCACTTGCTGGCTGTATAGGTGTAGCCAAGCTCGTAGTCCATGAGTCTCTCTGCCTCTGGTGCAGGGTATTTGCCGTTGTCAGTGAAGTTGTTGCGCTCTGGCTCGCGATGACTCATTGCCATAGAGCCATAGACGCGGTGACCGTCGGCTGTCCATGAGAATCCTGCCTTAGGATTGAAGAAGTCATACTTCTTGTTGATGTCGAGCTGCTGGTTGTAGTAGCCAGAACCTTCTTCGTAGAATTTATCGTTGATTCCGTCGGTCCTGTAGCCCACGTGGCGATACTGCATGTCGGCAAACACCTCCCAACGCTCACTGATGTTATAGGCTGCCTTGAGATAGATGTTGGCATCAAACTTGTGGGCGTCGCTGTCGTAATATTTGTAGTCGCCATTGGCAAGGTACTTCTGGCGCACGAAGTCGTTAGCGGTGTAGGTGACATAGCCGAAATGGTTGCCGTCGAAGTTCTGGATAGAGAAGCCTCCTATGACGTCCCAGTTGTCTTTCTCGTAGTTAGCATTCCACACTATGCCGTAGGAGTGTTGGGTGAGTCCCTTCTCGCGCACAAAGTCGGTGCTCTTTATCTTTTTGCCTTTGTCATCGGTGGCTGTCATGCCAAACTTGTAGAGTTTGTTGTTGTAACGGAACTCATTGTAGTAGCCGTGACCATAGGTATAGTGTAGAGAAGCGGTGGTTGTCCAATAATCGTTGATATCCCATGCAGCAGAAAGGATGTTGTGGTTCTGCCAGAAGTTGTCAGTGGTCTTCTCCCACAGGCTGCCGTCTGCCATCTTATAGCGCTCGGTTAGGTAGTTGCCGTTGGCATCTTTCACAAACAGCCCGTCGTCACCCGTCGCCAGTTTTTCGTATAGCGTGTTATATCTGCCCAGCCCTACGTTATACATATCCTTGTAGCCATGGATGCCCGTCTTGGCATTATAGGTCCATGAGCCGTCATCGTAGCTGCCGTCCATCAATGAGTAGTCTCCGTTGCCTGCGGTAACACCGTTCCATGCCTGACCAGTGCGCTCGAAGTTGCCGATGTTCTTATAGCGCATCTGGACGTTTTCTTTCATCCACGTAATGCCGCCGTAGTAACTGCCGCTGCGACCTGATGTGCCGTGTATGAAGCCGTCGGTATTGGTCTGATGGTATGCACCGTCGATTATCCAATGGTCCCACAGCAGTCCTGTGGAGAAGTTGCCTCCGAAGTTGATGGTGTTATAAGAACCATAGGAGAAGGACACCTCGCCGCCAGGGCGCAATGAGGGCGTAGCGCTGGAGAGGGCTATGGTACCGCCAAAGGCGCCATCGCCATTGGTGGAGGAGCCTATGCCACGCTGTATCTGCACACTGCCTAAGAGCGAAGCATAGCTGTTCATATTAGCCCAGAACACGCATTGGTCTTCTGGCGAATTGAGGGGCACACCGTCGAGGGTTACATTGATGCGCGAATCGCCTGCGCCACGAATGCGCATATAGGTGGTGCCTGTGCCTAAGCCGTTTTCACTCCATGCTATCACGCCTGGCGTCTGAGCAAAAAGGAAGGGAAGTTCCTGTCCCGTCTTGGAGAATTCCTGAAGTTCTGACTTCTTGATGTTGGTAATAGCAAATGGTGCATTTTTCTGCGCTCTTACGCCGTTTACCACAATTTCCTGCAATTTCTCTACCTTGGTAGAGTCATACCTTGCAGTTTTCGTTTGCGCGTTCATAATGGCTACACTCATCAATGCAGCCATCAACAAAAGATTTTTCTTCATCTTTTTACCTTATTTATTATTAACGAAAAAATAAGGGGGGAGCATATTTATCAATCCCTACGACGGCATTACCCGTATCAGGTAGAGGGTATCATCTCAGCCCACGAACACGTGAGCACCCCTTGATAAGCATTTTGCTAAATCGGATGCAAAATTACAACTTTTTTATTATTTCTGCAACAGATATGCAAAAAAAATAAAAACGGGCACCACAATTTATGCTGTAGTACCCGTCTCCTTTATTAGTTAAAGTTGTTTTTAGTCAGCAAGCTTTGCCTTAATAAACTCGCGGTTCAATCGAGCAATATTAGCGATTGACTCGTTCTTAGGACATACTGCCTCGCAGGCGCGAGTGTTGGTGCAGTTGCCGAAGCCGAGTTCGTCCATCTTCGCTACCATAGCTTTGGCACGCTTAGCAGCCTCAGGACGACCCTGTGGCAGGAGTGCCAGCTGGCTAACCTTAGAGCTGACGAAGAGCATGGCAGAACCATTCTTACATGCTGCAACGCAGGCACCGCAACCGATGCAGGTAGCGCAGTCCATAGCCTCGTCAGCATTCTGCTTAGGTATGAGGATAGCGTTAGCATCCTGTGCCTGACCAGTGCGGATAGAGGTATAGCCGCCTGCCTGGATTATCTTGTCGAAGGCGTTGCGGTCAACCATGCAGTCCTTGATGACAGGGAAACCTGCTGAGCGCCAAGGCTCAACGGTGATGACGTCGCCGTCATTGAACTTACGCATATAGAGCTGACAGGTGGTGGCACCGCGCTCGGTCTTGCCGTGTGGTGTACCATTGATGTAGAGTGAGCACATACCGCAAATACCCTCACGGCAATCGTGGTCGAACACGAATGGCTCCTTGCCCTCGTTGATAAGCTCCTCATTGAGCATGTCGAGCATCTCAAGGAATGAGGTATCGTCGGGCACATTCTTCATCTCGTGTGAATCAAAATGACCCTTTGCCTTCGGACCATCCTGCTTCCAATACTTTATTGTAAATGAAATATTCTTAGCCATAATTAGTTTTTGTAGTTACGGGTTTGTACCTTGATGATTTCATACTCGAGAGGTTCCTTGACGAGTTCAGGGGCCTTGGTATCGTCGCCCTGATAGTCCCATGCGCCAACATAGAAGAAATTCTTGTCGTCACGCTTTGCCTCGCCTTCCTCTGTCTGGTGCTCCTCACGGAAATGTCCACCACATGACTCCTCGCGGTGCAGTGCATCATAAGCGATGAGTTCGCCCATAAGGATGAAGTCGCGAAGGTGTATAGCCTTGTCGAGCTCCACATTGAGACCTTCCTTAGAACCAGGCACGAAGAGGTTCTCATCAAACTCCTTACGCAGATTCTTGAGCAGTTTCAAGCCTTCCTCAAGGCCCTCCTTGGTGCGGCCCATGCCAACGTGTTCCCACATGATGTGACCCAACTCCTTATGGATAGAGTCAACGGAACGCTTACCCTGGATAGACATCAGACGGTCAATCTCTTTCTGCACGCCCTGCTCTGCCTCAGCAAACTCAGGCAGGTCAGTAGAAAGGCGTGGCCAGAGAGCCTGGTCGGCAAGATAGTTCTGTATGGTGTAAGGCAGTACGAAGTAACCGTCAGCCAGACCCTGCATAAGAGCAGAAGCGCCAAGGCGGTTGGCACCGTGATCAGAGAAATTACACTCGCCAATGGCGAAGAGTCCAGGCACGGTGGTCTGCAGTTCATAGTCAACCCATATACCACCCATTGTGTAGTGGATAGCAGGGAATATCATCATTGGCTTGTAATACTGCACTCCGTTCTTCTCGCAAGCAAGCTCGCCTGGATTAACGTCGGTTATCTCCTCATACATATCGAAGAGGTTGCCGTAACGCTGACGAATCTCATCGATGCCGAGACGCTGGATAGACTCTGAGAAGTCGAGGAACACAGCCAAACCAGTATTGTTAACACCAAAGCCCTTGTCGCAACGCTCCTTTGCTGCACGACTGGCAACATCACGTGGTACGAGGTTGCCGAATGCAGGATAACGGCGCTCAAGGTAATAGTCACGATCCTCTTCTGGAATCTCCCAACCCTGCTTGGTGCCTGCCTGCAATGCCTTAGCATCCTCAAGGTTCTTTGGCACCCAGATACGACCGTCGTTACGCAGTGACTCTGACATCAGAGTGAGCTTAGACTGGTTGTCGCCATGAACAGGAATACAGGTAGGGTGAATCTGTACGTATGAAGGGTTAGCAAACATAGCACCCTTACGGTATGCCTGAATAGCTGCCGTACAGTTACATCCCATAGCGTTGGTAGAAAGGAAATATGTGTTGCCATAACCACCTGTTGCAATAACAACAGCGTTAGCAGAGAAACGCTCAAGCTTACCTGTTACGAGGTTCTTGGCTATAATGCCGCGAGCCTTGCCGTCGATGATTACTACATCCTCCATCTCATAACGAGTGTAGAGCTTTACCTTGCCTGCCTGCACCTGACGTGAGAGTGAAGAGTAAGCACCGAGCAACAACTGCTGACCTGTCTGACCCTTAGCATAGAAGGTACGTGACACCTGTGCACCACCGAATGAACGGTTGGCAAGCATGCCACCATATTCACGAGCGAAAGGTACACCCTGTGCCACACACTGGTCGATGATATCATTGCTGACCTCAGCAAGACGATAAACATTTGCCTCGCGAGCACGATAGTCGCCACCTTTTACTGTATCATAGAACAGACGATAAACAGAGTCGCCATCGTTCTGATAGTTCTTAGCTGCATTGATACCACCCTGTGCTGCGATAGAGTGCGCACGGCGTGGTGAATCCTGAATGCAGAAATTGAGTACGTTGAAACCCATCTCACCAAGTGATGCAGCAGCACTGGCACCAGCCAAGCCTGTTCCCACCACGATGACGTCGAGCTTCAGTTTATTCTTTGGATTAACCAGTCGCTGATGTGCCTTGTATTCCTTCCACTTTTCAGCTACCGGTCCCTGAGGAATCTTTGAATCTAATGTTTTTGCCATAATTCTTTCGTTGATTTAAGATTTAACATGTAGCTGAACAACAGAGGCTAGGAGCACAACCGAAGGCGAAAGCTAAGGTCACAACGAGGAAACCCAGCATCAGCAGTGTAACGTAGATGCAACCTATAACACGCCAACGGTTGAACCATATCTTACCATTGACACCCAGCGTCTGCATTGCTGACCAGAAACCATGAACCAAATGGAACCAGATAGCACAAAGCCAAATGATGTAGAGCACTACGAACACTGGATTAGAGAATGTCTCTACTATCCAGGCAAAGCCATCTGCTGGTCCATGAGCAAGACCCTCTGTGCCTGCCAATTCGGCAAGCATCATCTTAGCGCAGAAGTTGTGCAGATGTAACATAAGGCCAAGCAGAATGATGATACCCAGCACAAGCATGTTCTGTGATGCCCACTCCACCTTTGAAGGCTTCTCAGTCACAGCATAGCGGTCCTTACCACGTGCTGCACGATTCTGAAATGTCAGAATGAAAGCATAAACGATGTGAATCAATGCCAATGCTGCAAGTCCTAATGTTGCCACTACTGCATACCAGTTGGCACCAAGAAACTCACAAATCATGTTGTAACCCTCAGCTGAGAACAATGCCACAACATTCATTGACATGTGGAATGTCAGGAAGAGAATAAGGCAGATGCCCGTAACGGACATGATGACTTTTCTTCCGATTGATGAATTAAATAGCCACATAATGTTTTTGTTTGAAAATAGAATTATTTGATACTTTTGTTCACATTATAAAATAAAATCGTTCGCAAAATTAAACAAAAAAAGCGAAAACACAAAGTAAAGTGACCATAAATTGAAAAAAAAGTCTTACTTTTGCAACATCTTTCGTAACATAACAGGAACATAAAAGAGTGAAACTTTACTACGATGTCATAGTTGTCGGCGGTGGCCACGCAGGATGTGAAGCAGCACACGCTGCTGCCATGATGGGTGCCCAGACTTGTCTCGTCACTATGGATATGAACAAGATTGCGCAGATGTCGTGCAACCCTGCTGTTGGTGGAATAGCCAAGGGACAGATAGTACGCGAGATTGATGCACTGGGTGGAGGCATGGGCATAGTGACCGATGCCACAGCTATACAACTGCGCATGCTCAATAAGTCGAAGGGGCCTGCTATGTGGAGCCCCAGAGCACAGTGCGATCGTGGTAAATTCATCTGGAAATGGCGCGAGATTCTTGATCGTACACCTAACCTCGATATATGGCAGGATCAGGTGGAGGAACTTATTACCTCCCCCTCTAGTCATGGGGGAAATAATAATGTTACTGGTGTTAAGACTATCTGGGGTTGCGAACTCTATGCCCCTGCTGTTATCATCACTGCTGGCACATTCCTCAACGGACTGATGCACATAGGCAGAAAGATGGTGGCTGGTGGACGATGTGCCGAACCTGCTGCCCTGCACCTTACTGAGAGTATCAATGCCCTCGGCATACAGTCAGCACGAATGAAGACTGGCACGCCAGTGCGCATCGATAAGCGCTCTGTACACTTTGAGGATGCTGAGATACAACCAGGTGAAGATGTGAAGAGCTTATTCAGTTTTATGCTAGAAAAGCTTTCTTCCTCTCTCATAAAACTGCCTTGCTGGACTTTTAATACTACACCTGAGTGTCACGAGATTCTAAAAAGCGGACTTGCTGACTCTCCTCTTTATAACGGACAGATTCAGTCTATTGGTCCTCGCTATTGTCCTTCAATAGAAACAAAACTCGTCACTTTTGCCGATAAAAACCAACATCCGCTATTCTTGGAACCTGAAGGTACGGATACTAACGAGATGTACCTTAACGGTTTCTCATCGTCGCTACCTATGGAGGTACAGATAGAGGCATTGAAGAAAATTCCAGCCCTGCGCGATGTGAAGGTGTATCGTCCTGGCTACGCCATAGAATACGATTTCTTCGACCCTACCCAACTATCGCATACCCTTATGTCAAAAAAATGTGATGGCCTGTTCTTTGCCGGACAGGTTAATGGTACCACCGGTTATGAAGAGGCAGCGGGACAAGGGTTGGTGGCTGGCATCAATGCTGCCCTTTATGCTGGTAGCAAGGCAAGTTCGGAACAGACCGGCACAGAGAACTTCATACTCCATCGTGACGAGGCATATATCGGCGTACTCATCGACGACCTTGTAACAAAAGGTGTGGATGAACCTTACCGCATGTTTACATCGAGGGCCGAGTATCGCATCTTATTACGTCAGGATGACGCTGACGCCAGACTGACAAAGAAATCTTATGATGTAGGTCTTGCAACAAAAGAGCGTTATGAATGGTGGCAGAAAAAACAGACTTCAGTGGATGCTATCGTTGTTTTCTGCAACACCACCAACGTAAAACCCAAGTATGTCAATGCTATGCTCGAAGCTGTTGGCTCTACCCCACTCTCTGTTGGGTGCAAACTGCGTGAACTGATAGCGCGACCAGGTATTAACATATGGAGCGTTGCCGATGCAATGCCAAAACTCAAAGCCCTGCTCCAATCTCCTGAGAACCGCAAAGAAGAAATAGCGGAAACAGCAGAGATACAACTAAAATATGCCGGTTACATTGAACGTGAAAAGATTACCGCAGAAAAGATGCACCGACTGGAGAATATTCGCATAAAGGGACATCTCGACTATGAGAATATCATGGGACTGTCAACTGAAGCACGACAGAAACTCGTAAGGATAAACCCCGAAACCCTTGCGCAGGCATCACGCATTCCTGGCATTTCACCATCTGACATTAACGTGATGCTAGTGCTTATGGGTAGATAATGTTTCACGTGAAACAATGTGAAAAACTTGGAGAGAAGCAATGACACAGAAAGACTGGCAAAGCTGAAACAGATTGTTGCATCTATGCCCGACAAGCCCGGTTCTTATCAATATTACGATAAGGACGGGGTTATTATTTATGTGGGCAAAGCTAAGAGTCTAAAGAAACGTGTGTCATCATATTTTCATAAAGAGGTTGACAGATTCAAGACAAAGGTACTGGTATCAAAAATTCACGATATCACCTACACAGTGGTTAACACCGAGGAGGATGCACTTTTATTGGAGAATTCGCTTATAAAAAAATATAATCCTCGATACAACGTACTACTAAAAGACGGCAAGACTTATCCATCTATCTGTATCACAAATGAGCCATTCCCACGCATCTTTAAGACAAGAACGATAAATAAGAAATATGGCACCTATTACGGGCCGTATTCTCATCTTGGCAGCATGTATGCCGTACTCGATCTGATAAAGAAATTACTAAAACCCCGAACTTGTCGATTACCCCTCACGAAGGAATCGATAGAAAATGGAAAGTTCAAACCATGCCTGGAATACCACATGAAAAACTGTGGTGCACCATGCATTGGTAAACAGTCGATAGAGGAATATCGTGAGAGTATCATACAGGCACGCGAGATATTAAAAGGTAACACGCGCGTACTCATCGAACATATCTATGGAGAAATGATGAAAGCATCGGAAGAGATGCGTTTTGAAGATGCCGAGGAACTAAAGAAGAAATACCTGCTGATAGAACAGTTCTGTGCAAAGAGCGAGGTAGTCAGCCATACTATTACCGATGTCGATGTTTTCGCTATGGATGTCTCAGGTGACACCTCTTTCATCAATTATATGCACGTAACCAACGGCACCATCAACCAGTCTTTTACATACGAATACAAACGTAAAATCGATGAAAGCGATGAAGACCTCCTGCTCACTGCAATAACAGAAATAAGAGATCGTTTCCATTCAACAGCAAAAGAGATAATAGTGCCTATAGAACTCGACTGGCAAATGGAGAATGCCACCTTCTTTGTTCCTCAACGCGGAGATAAACACCATCTTCTGGAACTCTCGCTGATGAACTGCAAACAGTATCGTATAGACAGACTGAAACAGAGCGACAAACTGAATCCCGAACAGAAATATACCAGACTGATGAAAGAGTTGCAGGAGAAGTTGCAACTCGATAAATTACCCTACCGAATAGAGCTTTTCGACAACTCCAACATTTCAGGTTCAGATGCAGTAGCAGCATGCGTAGTATATAAAGGTATGAAGACCTCGAAAAAAGACTACCGCAAGTATAACATCAAGACCGTTGTTGGACCAGATGATTATGCATCCATGCAGGAGGTGGTACGAAGACGTTATGGCGACACTGATGAATTTCCTGACCTTATAATATGTGATGGAGGATTAGGACAAATGCATTGCGTACAGGAAGTGGTGGTTGGAGAATTAGGACTCAATATCCCTATTGCTGGACTTGCAAAAAACGATAAACATCGCACCCAAGAACTGTTGTATTTGAAGCCGAATGTTTCACGTGAAACACTGTGTAACAATCCTCACTTCTCGCCTCTAGACTACGATTGCGTAACAGTGCAACTCAAACCAGAGAGTGAGTTGTTTAGGGTTCTGACGCAGATGCAGGATGAGGTTCATCGTTTTGCCATTACCTTTCATAGAGACAAGCGCAGCAAGCATGCTCTTCATAGCGAACTCGACGACATAAAAGGCATCGGACCGAAGTCAAAAGAAGTACTTCTGAAGACATTCAAGAGCGTGAAGAAATTGCGTGAAAAGGCAAACTCTGAAGACGGAAAGAGAGAAATAATTTCCATTTTAGGAAACTCTAAGGGCAACATTATAATAGAATATTTTCAGTCTTAAAGAACATCTATAAAACAATAAAGATTAAAGTATGGAAGAACTTAAAAACATCATTGCTAAAGCATCCGAGAATGATACTCCCGAAGTGAAGAAATTCCTCTTTGGAAGCATAGAATACACCACGCTGAAATGTACTGACAGCGAACAGTCTGTTATGGCTTTTGTAGAACAAGTTAACCAGTGGGATAATGAACGTCCCGACCTACCTCATCCAGCTACAATTTGTGTGTATCCATGCTTTGCTGATGTGGTAAACCAAACCCTCGAAGTAGATGGTGTGGAGATTGCCTGCGTGAGTGGTTCGTTCCCCTCTTCACAGACCTTTCCTGAAATAAAAATTGCAGAGACTGCACTTGCCATAAAGGATGGTGCAACAGAGATTGATATGGTCATGCCTGTAGGCAAATTCCTCTCTGGCGACGAAGAAGGAGTGATGGATGAGATACGTGAAATGAAAGCCTGTTGTGGTAGCGATGTTGCCCTTAAGGTAATACTCGAAACAGGTTGCTTGCAGACTCCTGAAAACATTCGCAAGGCTTCCTTTCTGGCTATGAATGCAGGAGCCGATTACATCAAAACGAGTACAGGTAAAGAGAAGAACTCTGCTACCCCTGAAGCAGCTTATGTGATGTGTCAGTGCATAAAGGAATACTACGAAAAGGAGGGTCGCATGGTAGGCTTCAAACCTGCTGGCGGTATCAACTCCAGCATGGATGCCATTATCTATTACACTATAGTAAAAGAGGTGTTGGGCAAGGAATGGCTTAACAACAAAATGTTCCGTTTGGGTACATCACGTTTGGCAAACATTCTGATTGAAGAACTGAACTAAAACAAGACAAAAAAATAAGCGCATCCTAATGTTATAGGGTGCGCTTTATGCAATAGTCAAGGTAGGTGGTAAGGCTTGATTTTATCGTCTTATCCCCTACCCTTTTCTCTATAAACTGCAGAGCTTCTTCATGCATCCTCCGCATCACCTGCTCTGCATATTCTATACCACCGTTTTTCTTGGTGAAATCAATCAGTTTTGCTATATCCTCCGTCGTAGCCTCAAATTTCTTCACCCTATGGGCTATGGAGAGGCCTTCCTCATCACCTGAAGCAAGTAGCGCATGAATCGCTGGCAACGTCAGTTTGCCCTCCGTCATATCATTACCAGTAGGCTTACCCAGTTGAGGCATATCATAATAGTCAAATATGTCGTCACGAATCTGGAATATAGAGCCCAGTATCCGTCCGAATTTTCCTGCCTCGTATGTCTCTTCCTCAGTAGCATTTACAGACATAGCACCCATCACACAGCATGTTTCAAACAGCGCCGCTGTCTTCTGTTCTATAATGCTGTAGTAAGCCTCTTCGCTGATAGTATTTTCGTCATTAGCCGTCAACTGCATAATTTCTCCATTAGCCAATGTGCAACCCAGTTCTGAGAGTTTCTCCATTATCTTAGTGTCACACGTTTTTGCTACATTAAGCAGAGCAGTAGAAAGAATATAGTCGCCCACGAGCACAGCCACCTTATTATTATATGCACTGTTGACACTCTGCTGTCCTCGGCGTCTGTCGGCCTCATCCACCACGTCATCATGCACCAATGAGGCAGTATGCAGCAACTCCAGCCCTACACCAGCCAGATAGGTCTTCTCATTCACTTTGCCAAAGCTCTTTGCTATCAGTATGGTCAGTATTGGTCGCATACGTTTTCCGCTACGCTGACGTATGTAGTTCAGTGCCTCACCAAGCATACCGTTGGTATGGCTCAGAGAGTCATTATAGATAGCATCAAACCTTTCCAGTTCAACCTCTATCGGACGTCTTATTTCAGTTAGATAATCCTGCATAACGAAAAATATCGGATACAAAATTACAAAAAAACTTTGGGAAAATATAATCAATGCAATGATATTTGAAAAATTATTTGTAATTTTGAACTCGAAATATACCAAGCCTAAACTAACGAATACACTATAAACATGGGTAAAATATTCCTCATAGATGCCTACGCCATCATCTACCGCAGCTACTATGCACTCATCAGGGCACCACGCATCAACAGCAAGGGACTCAACACGAGTGCCATAATGGGCTTCTGTAACACTCTCAATGAGATAATGCAGAAGGAGAAGCCCACCCATCTCGCTGTGGCATTTGATCATGGCAAGACCTTCCGCCATGAAGTCTTTGCCGACTACAAGGCTCAGCGTGAAGAAACCCCTGAGGACATACGTGCCAGCATACCTATTATAAAAGATATCCTGCAAGCCTACAACATCCCCATACTGCAGGTAGAGGGTTTTGAGGCCGACGATATCATTGGCACCGTGGCTAAGATGGCTGAAGCCGATGGAATGGATGTCTTCATGCTTACACCTGATAAGGACTATGCCCAACTCGTGACAGACAAGATACACATGTATCGTCCTCGACATGGAGGAGGCTATGAGAATATGGGACCAAAGGAGGTTTGTGAGAAATACGGCATTGAGAGCACCAGTCAGGTGATAGACCTCTTAGGACTTATGGGCGACTCCTCAGATAATTATCAGGGTTGTCCAGGTGTGGGTGAGAAGACAGCCGTAAAACTCATCACTGAGTTTGGTAGCATCGAGGGACTGCTCTCACGCTCCAACGAACTAAAAGGAAAAATACGTGAGAAGGTTGAATCCTCTGTTGAAGATATCAAACTTTCCAAATACCTTGCCACCATCCGTCAGGATGTTCCCGTTTCTGTTTCTCTTAACGACATGACGGTTAAGGAAGCCGACAAGGATAAGCTACGTAAAATTTTTGACGAACTCGAGTTTAAGAAGTTTGCAGAGAAACTTTTGGGCACAGAAAGTCGAATTGTAAACAAACCTTCCCAAAAGCAAAAAGAAGTTAAATCTCAACCCTCTTTCTTTGGCGATTTCTTTGGTGACGGGCAAGAAAGTTCTGAAATTTCAAATTCTGAGGCACCAAAAACGAGCTCCGTCAGAGTGCAAACGCTTGAAAATGAGGAAGAAAGTAGTAGTCTTTGCCGACGTTTTGCAACAACCTCCATTTTCGCTTTTGACGTAAAAAGTAGTTCCAGCACAGGAATTGATGCCCAGATGCTCGGAATCAGCCTTGCCGATAGCGACAGCGAGGCATACTTCATCAACATCCCCTCAATGGAAGAAAAATCCTCTCCCCTACTCCTTAATATAAAAAAGGTGTTGGAGAATGCACAGGCAACTATGATTGTGCAAAATGCAAAACTCGCCTTCGAGGTTCTGTCCAAATATGATATCCACCCCAAAGGCACACTTTGGGACACCATGATAGCCCATTACCTAATCAACCCCGACCTGCATCATAACAAGGAATACATGAGCGAGGAATTCACCCCCGATCGAGTTGCCAAGGTGTTTGGTCAGAAGTCGTCACTGGAACAGCAGTTGCGTGACTCAAACATGGAACGACTGTTTCTGGAGGTGGAGATGCCCCTGGTACCTGTGCTCGCCGAAATGGAAATGACAGGTGTGTTGCTCGACACCAAGGAGCTAGCTCGCGTACAACAGGAGATGAACGAACGCGCCAACCAGATAGAACATGAGATATACCAACTTGCTGGCGAAAGCTTCAATATCGCATCACCCAAGCAGGTAGGTGACATACTCTTCGGCAAACTCCAGATAATGGATAAGCCTAAGAAGACCAAGACAGGCCAGTTTGTTACCTCTGAGGAGGTGCTCCAACAACTGCGTCCCAAGAACCCCATCGTGGGCAAGATACTCGACCATCGTGCCCTGAAGAAACTCCTCGGAACCTATGTCGAGGCATTGCCTAAGCTCATCAATCCCACTACAGGACATGTACACACCTCCTTCAACCAGTGTGTCACAGCCACAGGACGCCTCTCTTCCAGCGACCCTAACCTACAGAATATCCCTGTGCGCAGTGAGGACGGCAAGGAGATACGTCGCTGCTTTATCCCTGAGCCAGGCGAGGAATTTTTCTCATGCGACTATAGTCAGGTGGAACTGCGCATCATGGCGAGTCTCAGTGGCGATAAACACATGATCGGAGCCTTCCTCGAGGGTCACGACATCCATGCTGCCACATCAGCTAAGATATTCCACAAGTCGATAGAAGAGGTTACCAAAGACGAACGACGCAAGGCAAAGAGTGCCAATTTCGGCATCATCTACGGCATCTCAGCCTTTGGTTTGGCACAGGGTCTGGACATCGACCGTCGTGAGGCAAAAGAACTCATCGACGGCTATTTCGAGTCCTTCCCCGAGGTACAGCAATTCATAGAGCGATGCAAGGACGAGGCACGTCAGAAAGGCTATGCCGAGACCATCATGGGTCGACGTCGCTACCTACCCGATATCAACTCCAAGAATGGTACTGTGCGCGCCTTTGCCGAGCGAAATGCCGTCAATGCCCCCATCCAGGGCACAGCAGCCGACATTATGAAGGTCGCCATGATACGCGTTTGGCAACGTCTCAAGTCTGAGGGCATGAAGACTCGCCTCATTCTTCAGGTGCACGACGAACTCAATTTCTCTGTGCCCCAGAATGAGCGTGAGCAGGTGGAGCAGATAGTAAAAGAAGAGATGCAGAATGCCTTTCAGCTCGCCGTACCCCTCATAGCCGATGGTGGGTGGGGCAGCAACTGGCTGGAAGCACACTGACTATAGAAGTTAGAGAAGTTAAAGGAGTTAAAGGAGTTAAAGACATATGAAGTTGATTCTTTCCCTTTTCATGTTGCTGACGTCACTGTTTTGCAGTGCTCAGAACTATAGCAAGATGTCGCCATTTGTTATACAGATGGTGAAGAAACACGTTGTGAACCATCCATCCTCCAATAGTGTGGACACTGAGGGCAAGCAAAGCCTAACTGAGCCTGTGGTACTCACCCTCATACAGGGCGAGGAAAGCGCCTTGCAGGGCCGTTGTCTGCGCCATCAGGGCGACATTCACATTGTGGCATCCACCCTGCAACAACTCTCTAATATGTCCACCAGCGACCTTGTCCGTCGCATTGAGGCACATGAATGCAACAGCGATATAACCCTTGACGATGTAGCCCAGCGCACCAATGTGGATCCTCTGTGGCAAGGCAGCAACGACCTACCTCAGGCATTCCGCGGAGCAGGCACTGTAGTGGGCATAGCCGATATAGGTTTCGACCTCACCCACCCCGCTTTTCGTGATGACCAAGGCAACCTGCGCATAAGCCGTTTCTGGGACTTCCTCAATATCCCCACAGGCAAGGAATATCACGAAGACGACCCCTACCCTATTGGCACCTATTTTGATAATAAGGAAGCCATACTTCAGCAAGCCCGTTCTGCTGATGCCGAACTTACCTATCATGGCACCCACACCCTTGGCATAGCCGCAGGCAACAGTTGTGGTTTGGCTCTGCAGGGAATGGCACCCGATGCCGACCTCTACGTAGTCAACGATGTGGTGAGCAGCAACAAGAAACTCCTTCCTGAAAACATGAAGGAATACTTCAGCGACACCTTTATTCTCTTGGCATTCCAGTACATCTTCGACTATGCCGACGAGCAACAAAAACCTTGTGTCATCAGCTATAGCATAGGTGGTCCGCAGAGCA
>JAZLBU010000123.1:0-17223 GCA_045613845.1 Prevotella sp.
AGAGGTTAAAGAAGAATTATCAATTATCAATTTAAAATAAATGTCTAGAGTAATAATGATTGGTGCTGGAGGCGTAGCTACCGTAGCAGCACACAAGATAGCACAGAACAGCGACGTGTTTACCGACTTCATGATAGCAAGTCGCAGAAAGGAAAAATGTGATGCCCTGGTAGAGGCATTAAGGAAAAAGGAGTACAGCAAGAACATCAATCTGAGCACGGCACAGGTGGATGCTGACGATGTGGAACAGCTAAAGGCGCTGTTTAACGAGTTTAAACCTGAGCTGTGCGTGAACCTCGCCCTGCCTTATCAGGACCTCACGATAATGGATGCCTGTCTGGCATGTGGGGTGAACTATCTCGACACAGCCAACTACGAGCCAAAGGACGAGGCACACTTTGAATACTCATGGCAGTGGGCTTACAAACAGCGTTTTGAGGATGCAGGACTGACAGCAATCCTCGGCTGTGGTTTCGACCCAGGAGTGTCAGGCGTTTATACGGCTTATGCAGCAAAGCACCACTTTGACGAGATACACTATCTGGACATCGTTGATTGCAACGCAGGCAACCACCACAAGGCGTTTGCCACAAACTTCAACCCAGAGATTAACATACGCGAGATAACACAGAAGGGACTGTATTACAAAGATGGCGAATGGATAGAGACTGAGCCACTGGAGATACACAAGGCTCTCACCTACCCTAACATAGGTCCGCGTGAGTCGTACCTTATGCACCACGAGGAACTGGAGTCGCTGGTAAAGAATTATCCTACCATAAAGCAGGCTCGCTTCTGGATGACCTTCGGACAGCAATACCTCACCTATCTGGACTGCATACAGAATCTGGGTATGAGCCGCATCGACGAGATGGAGTATGAGGCACCACTGGCTGACAACCCTGACCAGAAGGTGAAGGTAAAGATTGTTCCTCTGCAGTTCCTCAAGGCTGTATTGCCTAACCCACAGGATCTGGGTGAGAACTACGACGGCGAAACCTCCATCGGTTGTCGCATCAGGGGCATAAAGGATGGTAAGGAACTGACCTACTACGTTTATAACAACTGCAAGCACCAGGAGGCTTACGAAGAGACAGGCATGCAGGGTGTGAGCTACACCACTGGCGTTCCTGCCATGATAGGCGCAATGATGTTCCTCAAGGGTATATGGAAGAAGCCTGGTGTTTGGAACGTAGAAGATTTCGACCCCGATCCATTCATGGAGCAACTCAACAAGCAGGGACTTCCTTGGCACGAGGTCTTTAATGGTGACTTGGAACTGTGATGATAGATGATAGATAACAGATAATAGATAATAGATAATGGATAAAAAAATGGCAGATTCAAACAAAGAAGCTAAACTCAAGGCGTTGCAGGCTGCAATGGCTAAGATAGAGAAAGATTTCGGCAAGGGTTCCATCATGAAACTTGGCGATGAAAACGTAGAGAAAGTAGAGGTTATACCAACAGGTTCGCTGGGGCTCGATATGGCACTCGGTGTGGGTGGCTATCCTAAAGGACGCATAATCGAGATTTACGGTCCTGAGTCATCTGGTAAGACCACCTTGGCTCTTCACGCTATTGCCGAGGCACAGAAGCAGGGTGGCATAGCAGCATTTATCGATGCTGAGCATGCCTTCGACCGTTTCTATGCCAGCAATCTGGGTGTGGATGTTGATCAACTGCTAATCTCACAGCCTGACAATGGCGAACAGGCTCTGCAGATTGCCGACCAACTCATTTCCAGCGCTGCCGTTGACATTATCGTCATCGACTCTGTTGCTGCTCTTACTCCTAAGGCTGAGATAGAGGGCGACATGGGCGACAACAAGGTGGGACTCCAGGCTCGTCTTATGTCACAGGCTCTGCGTAAACTCACCTCTACCATTTCCAAGACCAATACCACCTGTATCTTCATCAACCAGTTGCGTGAGAAGATTGGTGTGATGTTCGGCAACCCTGAGACCACTACTGGTGGCAATGCCCTGAAGTTCTACGCTTCTGTGCGTATCGATGTGCGTCCTTCTACTCCTATCAAGGATGGTGACAATATTCTTGGCAAACTCACCAAGATTAAGATTGTGAAGAACAAGGTGGCACCTCCATTCCGCAAGTGCGAGTTTGACATCATGTTTGGCACTGGCATCTCTAAGTATGGCGAGATTCTCGACATAGCCGTTGACAAGAATATAGTGAAGAAGGCTGGCGCATGGTTCTCATACGGCGACTCAAAACTGGCACAGGGTCGCGATGCCTGCATCGCCCTGCTCAAGGACAACCCCGAGTTGTGTGAGGAGATAGAGGCTAAGGTGAGAGAGGCTATTAAGCAGGAATAGGCTATAGTCTATAGGTTAAAGGTTAAAGGTTAGAGGTTAGAGTAATGAATATCGTTGAGCGCTTCATACGTTATGTTAAGTTCGACACCCAGTCTTCAGAAAACTCTACGACGGTGCCGAGCACTCCCAAGCAGATGGTCTTTGCACGCTACCTGCGTGATGAGATGATAGCTGAGGGACTGCACGACGTGGTGCTCGACGACAAGGGTTATCTCTATGCCACCCTGCCCTCCAACCTCGCTGAGGGCACCACTGCGCCCACCATAGGCTTCATAAGCCATTACGACACCTCGCCCGACTGTTCTGGTGCAGGCGTAAAACCTCGCATAGTGGAGCACTATGACGGTGGCGACATCCTGCTCTCCGAAGGCATAGTGAGCAGTCCGAAGAAGTTTCCCGAACTGCTGAAGCACGTGGGCGAAGACCTCATAGTGACTGACGGCACCACCCTCTTGGGGGCTGACGACAAGGCAGGCATAGCCGAGATAATGCAGGCTGTGTGTTACCTCCGCGACCACCCCGAGATAAAGCATGGCAAAATACGCATAGCCTTCAACCCCGACGAGGAGATAGGCATGGGAGCCCACCATTTCGATGTTGACCTGTTTGGGTGTCAGTGGGCTTACACCATAGACGGTGGCGACCTTGGCGAACTGGAGTATGAGAACTTCAACGCCGCTTCGGCTAAGGTAACCATTACAGGCATCAGCGTGCATCCTGGCTATGCCAAGGGCAAGATGCTCAACGCCTCGATAGTGGCTCATGAGTTTATCAGCATGTTGCCTGAGGATGAGCGCCCTGAGACCACTGACGGCTATCAGGGTTTCTACCACCTCACTGGCATGGAGGGCTGTTGCGAGAAGGCTCAGCTGTCGTTTATCATTCGCGACCACGACCACGAGCGTTTCAATGAGCGCAAGGCGACGATGCGCGAGGTGGCTGAGCGCCTCAACCAGCGTTATGGCGATGGTGTGTGTCACGTTGTGATAGCCGACCAATACTATAACATGCTTGAGAAGATACAGTCTGTCAGCCACATCATAGAGCGCGCTAAGGAGGCAATGCTCAAGGCTGGCGTTACACCTAAGGTGCAACCCATTCGTGGGGGTACTGACGGTGCCCAACTGTCCTTCAGGGGACTGCCCTGCCCCAATCTCTTTACTGGTGCCGTGAATTTTCATGGTCCTTACGAATTTATCTCCATTCAGGTTATGGAGAAAGCCACTAACACAATCATTTATCTATGTCAAACATCCCCTCACTAGTACAAGACCTTGCACTCATTCTGGTTACGGCTGGAGTAGTAACGCTTGTGTTCAAAAAACTCAAGCAGCCACTCGTGCTAGGCTATATCGTGGCTGGCATCATCGTGTCACCTAACATGCCCATCACCGTATCCGTTCTCGACGAGGATAATATACACACCTGGGCTGACATCGGCGTAATGTTCCTGCTCTTTGCTCTGGGTCTTGATTTTTCGTTTAAGAAGATTCTCAAGATGGGTATGGCACCCATCATAGCGGCTCTCACCATCATCTTCTCTATGATGAATATTGGTGTCATCGTAGCTGCCTCGCAGGGGTGGTCTGAGATGGATGCCCTCTTCTTGGCTGGCATGCTTGCTATGTCGTCCACCACTATTATCTATAAGGCTTTCGACGACCTCGGACTCAAGCAGCAGCAATTTGCCTCGCTGGTTATGAGTGTGCTCATTCTCGAGGATATCCTTGCCATCGTTATGATGGTGGTGCTCACCACCATTGCCAAGGGTGGCGATTCTGCTGGTCATGGTATGTTCCGCTCCATCATGGATATAGTCTATTTCCTTGTGTTGTGGTTTATCGTCGGATTGTTTTTCATCCCCATCTTCCTGCGCAAGGTGCGCAAGTTGGTCAATGACGAGGTATTGCTCATCGTGTCGCTTGCCCTCTGTTGTGCTATGGCTGTCATAGCCTCATGGGTAGGTTTCAGCTCTGCCTTTGGTTCTTTCATCATGGGCAGCATACTTGCCGAAACCATCGAGGCACAGAAGATAGAGCGCCTTGTCGAACCTGTCAAGAATCTCTTCGGAGCCATCTTCTTCGTCTCTGTCGGCATGTTGGTCGATATCAATATCGTGTTGCAACAGTGGGTGCCCATCCTTGTCATCACGCTCGCCATCCTCTTGGGGCAGAGTGTACTGGGCTCTTTTGGTTTCCTGCTGTCGGGTCAGCCTCTCAAGACCGCCATGCGTTGTGGCTTCTCCATGTCCCAGATAGGTGAGTTTGCCTTCATCATTGCCTCCCTAGGGCTCAGCCTGGGCATTATCAGCGAGTTTCTCTATCCTGTAGTGGTTACGGTGTCTGTCATCACCACCTTCACCACTCCTTACATGATTCGTGGTGCTGTGCCTGTGTATAACATGGTTGAGAAATCACTCCCTAAGGCATGGATTAGTCGCATCAACAAGATTTCTGACATTGCTCCCACCAACTACGACACCTCGCAGGGCAATTGGCGTCCGCTGCTCATTCAGATGGCTGTCAACACACTCATCTATTCCGTACTCTCCAGTGCCACCATCGTCATCATGCTCACCGTGGGCGATGCCTTCTTCAATTCGCTCTTGCCTCATAAGTGGGCTGACATTCTCTGCACCATCCTCACCCTTCTCTTCATAGCGCCTTTCCTGCGTGCTATGGTGATGAAGAAGACTCGCAGCGAGGAATTCCGTGCCCTCTGGGTGGGCAGTCGTCATAATCGTGCCCCACTCTGCTTTACCATCATCGTTAGGGTGGCTATCGCCATGACGTTCATCTGCTATGTGCTCAGCCAGCTCACCAATCTGTCCAGTGCCCTTATGCTCTGCATCGCCCTGTGTGTGGTGCTTGCTATGGTCTATTCTCGCAGCATCAAGAGCAGCAGCATCAAGATGGAACGCATGTTCATTCAGAATCTCCATTCCAAGGACACCTACGCTCGCGCCACAGGCCGTCAGCGTCCGCTCTTCGAAGGTCATCTGCTAGATCGCGACCTCCACATCGCCACTGTCGATGTGCCCCAAAACTCTCTCTGGGCTGGCAAAACGCTTAAGGAACTGCAGCTAGCCCAGCGTTTCGGGGTGCATGTCAGCAGCATCGCTCGTGGCTATCAGAAGATTAACATACCCTCTGGCGACAGCATCGTCTTCCCCTTCGACAAACTCAATGTCATAGGTTCCGACGAACAGCTAGCCAACCTCAACACCACCCTTCAGGAGGAGCTCTCGCCTGAGCCCACCGAGTTTATGGGTCATGAGATGCAACTGCGTCGCTTCGCCATCACCCCCTACTGCTCGCTGGCTGGCAAATCGCTCATCACCTCTCGTCTGCGCGACCATTATAACTGCATGCTCGTAGGTCTTGAAGAGGGCGAGGAACAGCTCTCCTCTGTCTCTCCGCTCTATCTCTTCAAACCTGGCGACATCCTTTGGATAGTGGGCGAAGACCAGGATATCAAACGCTTCACCGAAGAATTTTGACCTTGAACCTTTAACCATGAACCATGAACTAAAAATAGTCATCCTTTCTCTCCTCACCCTCCTGACATCATGCAGCAGGGTGAGAGAAGCCATTGACAACTTCAGCGAGCCTGCCTTTGGTGTCTATCAAGACTCCATCGACACCCTGCGCATGAAGCACCATCTCAGTGCCATCATCGCCGCTGACTCCTCTCGGTGGAATGCCGACCAGTTCGTTAGGCATCGCTATGACACCATAGCCTCCTTCAGCGATATACCCCTTTGGTTCACCCTCGACGATGGTCTGTCGCCTGATGCCAACGAACTGCTCGAATACCTTCGCACCGAACTGCCCCAGGCGGCACTCGACACCACCGCCTTCCTTCTTCCTCAGATAGCTGACGACCTCTACACCGTCAACAGTCTTGCCTTCGATTCCCTAGGACAAGACATCAACGAGGTGCTTCCCCGTCTCGATTATAACCTCTCCAAGGCATACGTCAAATACGTCACTGGCACACGCTATGGTTTCATACGCCCTGCCCGTCTCTTCAACAAGCTTTACTATCGCGAGGATAGCACCTATGCCCACCTCTACGACTATGACACACTGCCCCCTGACTATCAGGAGTCACTCTCCCAGCTCTCCACCAGCGAGCGCATAGCTCATCTCAAGGCTTCCTTCCCTGCCAATGCCCAGACCTTTGAGGCTCTGCGCACTGCACTCAAGACTGCCACCACCACTGAAGAGCGTCATCGCATAGCCGTCAATATGGAACGCTGTCGCTGGCGCATACCCCATCCTGACATGTCTCAGCGCATGGTAGTGGTCAATCTGCCTGCCCAACAGCTGTGGGCCATTGGTGGCGATACCATTATCAATATGAAGGTTTGTTATGGAGCTTTGAAAACCAAAACCCCTCTGCTCAGCAGTCATATCAACTATCTGCAGGTAAATCCTGAATGGAGTCTGCCCCCTAAGATTGTGGCGAGCGATTTCCCTCGTCATGCAGGCGACTCCGCATGGTTTGCCCGTCATAAGTATTTCGTACTCGACCGTCGCTCAGGCGACACCCTCAACATCAATGCCCTCTCCCCTGACGATATGAAGAACCGTCAGCTACGCTTCGTGCAGCGAGGCGGACAAGGCAACTCTCTGGGTAGGATAGTCTTCCGCTTCTCTAACAGCTTCTCAGTCTATCTTCACGACACCAACAGCCCAGGAGCCTTCCAGCGTGATCGTCGCACCGTTTCTCATGGTTGCGTACGAGTGGAGCGACCCTATGACCTCGCCCTCTTCCTTCTGCCCGAGCTCGATGAATGGGATATCGATCGCCTCCGCATATCAATGGATATGCCTCCCCTCACCTCTCGAGGCACAGAGTGGCTCAGCCATCATGCCGACTCACCACGTCCCTACCGACTCTTCACGTATCACAAAATCTCACCTTCCGTTCCTGTGTACATCGTCTATTACACCATGTACCCCAACCCCATCACAGGCACCATCGAGACCTATCCCGATGTCTATAACTATGACCAGCCGCTGCTAAAGCAACTCCAACAAGTGTTGGAGTAGTTCTAATCCCTCTTCTTAAACACAAAGCGGAGGATAGTGAATTGCAGTAACATCGCCACGCCCATTACAACAAATGGAGCAATGTAGGCATTCATGTGTACCACATTGATAAACAGCGAGAACAACACCTGACTGAACACATAGTTCACACCATGACTGCCACAGAATCCCACAAATTTCTTCCATGTAGCATGGCTCCTGAACGTGAAATAGGTAGTGGTGAAAAAGTTCACTAGAAAACTCACAAAGTAACTCACTCCGTAAGCCACATCCACCATCATATAAGGCATCAGCGCCAGATACACCACATACTGCAGCGCAGCAGCAAAGATTCCGTTCAGCACAAAGCGAACAAACTGCGCCTTGCCCTGATCCCCATTCTTTATCGCCCTAGCCTTATTCTTTATATCCATCACTCTATCACTTCTAAGTGACTGAAAGTCACGTTAACTTCTTTAACTTCTCTAACTTCTTAACTTCTCATACAGTCGATACATCTGTTCCGTCAGTTTCACGGGGTCAAACATCTCCATGCAGTATCGTCGTCCAGCCTCGCCCCTGCGCTTGCGCTCCTCCTCGCTCCTCAGCAAAGTGCGCAGCGCCTCCGCTATCTCCCCAGGTTGCCCTGGATTCACCAATAGCGCATCAGGACCAGCAGCCTCAGGCAGTGAACTCACATTACTCGTAATCACAGGACACCCCTGCAACTGCGCCTCCACCACAGGCAGTCCGAAACCCTCATAAAACGAAGGATACATCATGCACAGCGCCCCAGCATATAACTCCTTCAGCCTCTCCGCATCATGTATGTTACTCTCTATGCGCACCCATCTCCTCAGGTGGTGACTGTCAATATACTCCTCCACCCTCTGACGGTACTCTCTGCCATTGCCCACCACCAGCAGCAGCGGACGCTCCTCCTCGCCTATCATCTCCAGAGCCTTCACCATTCCTAGCAGGTTCTTCCTCGAATTTATCGAACCCACCGTGAGGATGTAGCCACGTGCTTCGCGGAGCCCGTTCCCGTTAACGTTAACGTTCCCGTTCCTATAGAACGTTTCCTGCACAGGCTGATAAACAACCGTTATCCTCTCCTCAGGCACTCCGTAGAAGCGCATCACATCACGCTTCGTCGACTCGCTGATACACACCACATGCGTAGCATTCCTGCATGCCCATCCGTATTTCCAGTCATAAATCATCCTGTCCCACGGCTTATACATATCAGGAAACGTGCGCCAGGCCACATCATGCATCGTCACAATACTCGGCACCCCAGCCCTCGCTATGTCCAGAGGCAGTTCGTTGCTCAGCCCGTGAAACAGGTCACATCCCTCTGCCTTCGCCCTTCTGCCCAGTCTGAACGTACGTTCCAGCGCCTTGCAGTCATAGAGCACAGCGTCAACATCCTCATGCTGACTCCTCATGGCATTCACCAGCGTACGGCTGTAATTGCCCAGTCCCGTCCTGTTATGATAATAACGCTTAGCGTCGTATGCTATTCTCATTCCGTTTGCAAAGATAATGTTTTTTTTTCTCTTTTCGAGTTTTTTTCTAAAAAAAAATACTATTTTTTTTTATAGTCTGTGCAAGCAAAACGGGGTATTTAACGTTATTGCAATCCCAGTAAAATCGGGGGTTGAGAGGGTATCCTGCAGAGGCATTACTTCTGCGTGCAGAGGGACTGCTTCTGCGTGCAGAGGGGCTGCCTCTGCAGACGGAAGCATGGCTTTTGCAAGAAAAGGAATTTCCCCACATTTTCGGGACGGGGATTTTAACAATTGGGGCTTTGCTATAGGGTGTTTGGAGACGGAGACACGTAGACAATAGACAATAAGCACGTGGCGAGTTGCGGAGGGAGGGTTGCTGACTATGGGTAGTATCATATTATTATATATTATATATAATATATAATAATATGATACTAAATTATACTACTTACACTTTGCTTATATTTGCTGATATTTTTTACAATGTGTCATCAGTTTCTTGTCGTCAGCATGTTGTAACCACCTTAATGTCTATTGTCTCCATGTCTACGTGTCTACATGTGGTTCTTGCCCCCTCGGGGAAGCAAAAAGTAAGAAGGATAAAGTAACGAGTAAGCAGAAAAGAAAATCCCCCAGCGTTATTCACATAACACTAGGGGAGAAACACAACTATTATGATGTCCTAATAACTATGAATAGCTTAATTATGGAAATGGTTTACAGCTCCTGACCTGCGAGGTTGAAGAACTTGCCACCCTTAGAGATGACGAGCTTGCCATTGAGGAAGAGTTTCTTGCCCTCGCTTGCGTCGAAGTCTGATGCCTCACCGATTGTCTCTACTGCTGTAGCATCGTCGAAGTCTGCTTCAAAAGAGTTAGATGAGTTAGAGATTATCTCGATGGCATAGAGGTTCATTGAGTCGCCCTTGGTGATGGTCAGAGTGCCTGTGGTGAAGGCTGATGACCATGTGCCTGATGAGCTGGTGGTCTTAGATGAACCGTTGACCTTGAAGCTCTTTGATGCTCCGTCGAAATAGAGCTTGACGGTCTGGGTGCCTGATACGGTGACCTTGACTGAGGTGGATGACTCCATCTTGACACAGGTGGTGTACTTGGTGCCGTTGATGGTTACTGAACCCTTTGAGGTAGAGTAGTTGCCTGTAACGGATACGGCGCTCATAGATGGCTTGCTGCCTGTGAAGATGCAGAGGCCTGAGGCTGCTGAGCTAGAGCTTGATGAGCTGCTGGAGCTAGATGAGCTGCTTGATGAGCTGCTGGAACCGTTTGCCGTGAAGGTGATGCTGGTGATGGTCTGACCGCCTGACACGAAGTAGATGTAGTAGGTCTTGCCTGAGCTGACGCTGGCTGACATGGTGCCCTGAGAACAGGTAGCGGTGACGATTGGTGAACCTACTGCTGTGCCGATGGCTGAGGTGCGGTTGTTGTCAGAGGTGTTGTTAGACTTGAACTTGACGGTGAGTGTACCGTTAGCTGACGGTGTGTACTTGATATAGCGGATGCTTGAGCTGGAAGCGCCGTTGCAGTGGAAACCGTTCTTAGAAACGTAGTCGCTGGTGTAGCTTGATGTGGTGTTGCCCACGAGGGTGAGTCCGTTATAAGAATAGGTGTAGTTAGAACCTGCGAGGGTAATCTGAGATGAGAACTGTGAGAAGTTCCATGTGGTGGTAGAACCGCTGGTAGAGCTGCTTGAGCTAGAAGAGCTTGAGCTGCTTGATGAACTGCTTGAGCTTGATGATGAGCTAGAAGAACTGCTTGATGAACTGCTTGATGAGCTAGAGCTTGACGAACCGCTCTCAGCGATGGAGCCTGAAGTAGAGACGGTGAGGGTAGCTCCGCAGTAAGACTTGATGTCAGAGTAAGCTGCATCGGCGTTCTGGGTAGAGAAGCTGTAAGATGGGCTTGACACTGAGCCTGAGTTGGTCATATAAGATGAAGGACCTGAGCAGCTGTTGAACTTACAGCCGTTGGTGCCGCCGTAGTTCTGATAGAAGATGAAGTTCTTGCCTCCTGACACGCGCTTGGAAGGGGTGATGAAGTAGCAGCCGTCGAACTGTGCTGTGGCGTTCTGAGGACCTACGAAGTAGTGTGCGTCGTTAGAGGTCCAAGCGCAGTTGAGGAAGTGGAGGTTGGCGTTACGACAACGCGTCATGCGCTCTACGCAACCTGAATCCCACCAGCAGTAAGCCCATGTGATGGAGAATTTGCCATCAGATGGTTTGTCAGATGATGATGAACCAACGAGGTTAGAGAAACGGTGGTCGTCTGTACCGCCTGAGCCGCCTGCCTTAGGTGACTTGAGGTAGTGGAAACGACACCAAGAGATGGTGATGTTGTCAGTGAGGCCCTTGTTGTCGAAGTTACCGTCACAACCGTCCTGGAAGTCGCAGTGGTCCACCCATGCCTTGGTAACGCCGTCGAAGCAGAGGTTATCCCAGCCGTCGCAGTCGTAAGCGCCAGGGCCCACGAAGGTGAGGTTGCGCAGGATGATGTTGCTTGAGCCTTTCTTGAAATAGAGAATACCCGAATTGGAAGAGTTCTGCTGGTTGGAGATGAGCTTGACACCCTTCACGGCCATCAGGGTCTTGTTGGTAGCCTGAACGGAGATGTGGTTAGTAACGGTGATGTCCTTGGTGATGATGATAACCTTAGAACCTGATGCACTGAGTGCGCTCTCAAGTTCAGAAGCCGATGTAACAAGTGTTGGGGTAGCTGAACCACCGCCAGTTGCTCCTGCACCGTAGCCAAATGCAGACGATTTGTAACCTGAAGCGCCAGCAAATGCCGAGGTGACTCCGAGTGTTAGGCATGCAAGCCCAGCGAGTAAACTCTTTTTCATAATGTTGTAGAAAGTTTAAGTTAGTAAAAAATTAGTAGTTTCTTATTTAGTAGTATCTCTTTATACTTTATTCACCATCATCATCATCACATACAAATACATTCCATCCTCTCCAGACAAAGTGGCATAACACACCTGTGCCTTGATAGTAAGAATAAAATAGAATGATTTGTAATTGTTTCGTAGTTAGTTAGTAGAGTTGTTGGGGATTCTGTGTCCGCAAACAAAATTCTGTGGCAAAGTTCGGAACTTTTTTTTTAACTTCCAAATATTTTTAGTTAAAGTGTGTTAACGCACACAATAACGATACACAATCATTGATTGCTACGATACGCTTCGCTACTAAAAAATATTCTTTATTATTTTGTTGAATAAAAAATTATTAGTAATTTTGTTGCGACAACATTTTTCAGACCAACAGACATGGCACTAAACATCAATAAAAACCTGAAGGCATACTACGGCATAAAGGAGGTGGCACAGATGGTGGGCGTTTCAGAACCTACACTGCGCTACTGGGAGAAGGAGTTCCCATTCCTCAAACCACGCACTACGGAAAGTAATGTAAGACAGTATCAGGAGAAGGATATAGAAAACATCCGACTGATATACGGACTGGTGAAGGTGCGCGGAATGAGAATAGCCGCAGCACGTAAGGCCATACATGCCAACCGCGCCGGAGTGGAACACAATACCAAAATACTGACCCACCTGATGGAGGTAAAGTCACAACTGGTGGAGCTGAAGGATGCGTTGGAGAAAATAGTGTAAAACCAACCTAAATATATATAATAATGTATAGCGATCCAAAAGACTGTCTGTATTGCACCAACAATCAGACTCAGAAAGACTTGATGATTGAGATTTGTCATCTACGTGTGTCACGTCTGTTCCTCTTCAAAGAGCAGACATACAGAGGCCGTTGCCTCGTAGCATACGACAAGCATGTGAACGACCTCAACGAACTGAATGACCAGCAGCGTAACGACTTCATGGCTGATGTGGCTCAGGCTACTCGTGCCATGCAGCGTGCCTTTAACCCTGAGAAGATAAACTATGGTGCTTTCTCAGACACGCTGTCACACCTGCATTTCCACTTGGCTCCAAAGTACAAGGGAGGTCCTGACTACCCTGGGCTGTTCCGCATGAATCCAGGCGAGGTGTACCTCACTGATGAGGAGTACAAGGAAATGATTGAGAAGATTAAAGCAGAGCTTTGATATACCCTCTACTCTTCGAGCCGAATCTGCATACCATAGTGTGGGGAGGCAATAAGTTGCGCCCATACAAAGGTATGGAACCCAGCGACGACCCTATAGGCGAGAGTTGGGAGGTGAGTGCTGTGGAATCAAGTCCGTGCACCATAGCCAATGGTCCGATGAAAGGCAAGAGCCTGATAGACGTGGTGAAGGAATGGGGCAAGGACATGCTGGGCGATGCGGTGTATGAGCAGTATGGTGGCAAACTTCCCCTGCTGGTGAAATTCATCGATGCCAAGAGAGACCTCAGCATTCAGGTGCATCCCAACGACGAACTGGCTAAGGAACGACACAATAAATTCGGCAAGACGGAGATGTGGTACATCATAGATGCCGAGCCTGGCGCAGCGCTGTATTCGGGTTTTAACAAACGAATAAGCAAAGAGGAATACAAGCAGCGAGTGGAGGACGGCACTATATGCGATGTGCTGGCAAAGCACGAGGTGAAGCCAGGCGATGTGTTCTTCATACCTGCTGGCAGAGTGCACGCCATCTGTGGTGGCATACTGCTGGCCGAGGTGCAGCAGTCGAGCGATGTGACATACAGAATATTCGACTACAACCGTCCGGGACTGGATGGCAGACCTCGCGAACTGCATACCGAACTGGCTGTTGACGCAATAGATTTTGATGTGCCTGAGGACTATCGCACCTATTATGGCAACACCACTGGCAAAGCGGCGCAGGTGATTGACACACCACACTTTGACGTGAGGGTGATGGACCTCAACGAGCCCTTCCACCGCAACCTGATAAAGTATGACTCGTTTGTGATATCAGTGTGCCTGAAGGGAGCTTGCAAGATAATACTCCGTAACCACGAAGCACCTGAAAGGGTGATAAAGATAAGGGAGGGCAACTCATGCCTGATACCTGCGGCACTTGCCGATTACGACATCACTCCCCTATCGCCCAACACCCGAATACTGGAAACGCATATAGACCGCAAAGACCGCTCGTGGGAACATAAAGTGCTAAGAGCGCTGAAGATTTCGAAGAAATAACGATACGCTAACGCTACGGTACGCAACTTCGTTGCTACGATACGTCGCTAAAGCGACTACGATAACTAAGCCCTGCCTAACGAAATGTTAAGCAGGGCTTTATCTATAATCTGTAATCTTTTTATCTGATCAACTGTCCAGCGGCATTATACTGCTTACCATCCTTGATGATGTAGAGTTTGCCACTTACTACAACCTTATTTGGGGTTTGACTAAGGTTATCGTTAGCGTTAACGTTCTTGACAGCAGTAACCTTCTCGTAGGTAAGGGAGATGGTAACCATCAACTGCTTGTTCTTACCATTAGCGTCCTCTTCCTTGGTAACGATATTTGAGTTATCGAAGGTGAGCACGATGTTCTGCATAGCCTCTAGATTGATGGTTCTTGTAACATCAGACGTTCCTGCTGTACCACCAGGGAATTTCAAAGCAGCCTCGTTGATATCCACGCCATCAACTATCACGTTGGTCATAGTGATAGAACGGTCTGCTGTAGTAGAGCTGTTGTTGGAATGACCTGTCAACGTTATGCTGATAATCTTGTAACCCTCATTGACGTTAATGGTGATGGTGTTGTTATTGTTACCTGTGCGAACCTTGCGCGCTGAATTGGTAAATTCTTCATACATACCTACTGTGTAGCATGTTCCTGTCAATATACCCTTATCCTCTGCTGGAGTGCCTATAGTTTCCTCGCCAGTTGATGGTGCTGGTGGAATAACCTTCTCAGGAGCGTGACTAACAGTCTGGGTTGCATAACTAGCACGATCTACGCCCAATGCCTCAGCAAGTGAGTAGCCAAGGTGAGGAGGCTGGTTGTAAGAAGAATTCTGCCAAGCGATGCCCATGCGATATACATGGTCTTCCATCAGACAAGGCACCTTGTAATTAGTAGGCTCTGGGGTAGAATATATCAAGAGGTCGCAAGTGGAAGCACTCCAGTCTGCCTCGTAGTTAATCATGATAAGCTCCTCACGCCAGTCGCCCATCAGGTCGGCCTGCAAGCATGGAGTAGCCTTGGTAGTATTGACTGTCTGTGGTTTGCCCCAATCCGCAAACTCTTGGAAAGTGAGGATATTCTTGGAAGCAGTATTCCATGAGCGAATACGTGGAGAAGACACACCCGTATCACTGTCATAACGTCCGTCGAAAGTCTGGTCGAATGGGTCACCAGTCCAGTAGATGCGGAAGTTGGTGTCAGCCATCTTGGAATATACCTCAGCACCCGTAGTACAACTAAATGTTCTCTGATCCTTTGCCGTAACATTTCCAGATGCATCGACTGCAGTAGGGAAAGAAGACCAGAATTCGCTTCCCTTATTGGAAGGAATAAAGTCGCAAGCCATACCACGACCATTATCTGCAGCACCCGTAGCAGAAGCTATTATCTCACCAGTAGTCGCATCATGAACATCATAGCCATAGTTGCCAAAAGAAGATTTCTCCTCATGTGGCATCATAATCTCAAGACCTGGACGGTCTGGTACGAGGTCGGCAAGGTGAATGGCATCACCATGACCAAAGCCCGTAGAACAGTGCAGTTTGCCATCATGACCTATTGTTGCACCACCTATAACGATGTCGTCCTTGCCATCATTATTTACATCGCCGATAGAGATGCCATGCACACCCTGACCATAGCTTGACTTGCCCTGAGAGGTAACAGGATTGGTAGTTTCATTAGCCAGTTCTGTGCCTGAAGCATTCACTACGCTCCATTTGTCTGTTGCAGTACCCTTGTGAAGCCAGCGAGTCTTGAGGTTTGTACCATCCCAGTCAACAGCCCACAGATAACAAGCTGTGTAGTAGCCACGCTGCATGATAGCAGAAGGCAGTGCGTCCAAACCATCGAGGTAAGCCACTGCAGCATTGTATCTGTTGCCACGGTTGTGATTTGAATCACCCCAACCAGAATAAGAATCAGCTGCTGTTGGGAAGTCTTTCTTACCTCTGCTTGGAGAATACCATATTGTATTCATAGCAGCACCTGTCTCGCCATTGAACACGGTAAGGAATTCCTCACCACCTGTTACATGACCATTGCTTGCTACGTAGCTCTTGGTATTATCTGTTGCCTGAATGGTAGCATCACCAACAGCACTGACATAGTTGCCCTTGCCATCCTTAGAGCCTGGGGCTGTCTTACAAATCATCTCGGCCTTGCCATCACCGTCAAAGTCATAGACGAGGAACTGGGTGTAGTGGTTACCTGAGCGGATATTGAGCCCAAGGTTGATATTCCACAAACGTGTGCCATCCATCTCATACGCCTCAAGAATACATGGTGAAGAGTATCCGTTGGAACCATTGTCCCTTTGGTTGTCAGGCATCCACTTTACTACGAGTTCGTAGTCACCATCGCCGTCGAGGTCGCCAACAGAGATGTCATCTGGACGATAGCGACCTGTAGTGCTTCCACTCTTTATAGGTGCAGGACGAGGGATGCTTATCTTGGTAAACATATTGTCCCAAGCCTCGCACTCAGCCTCGCCACCCTTGCTGCTCACCACCTTATAGGTATCGCCAGGCTGACCGTCGGCATCGAGATAGTTGGTAACATCGGCTATGCCCTCCTTGATGACAGAGCCATTGCGATAAACTGAGAACATAGCATCGCCATCGGCTGACAGGTAGCGCCAAGAAACGAGGATGCCCAGAGATGTCTTCACTGCCACAGGAGCACGGTTGAGTTTCTCCTTAACCTGCACATCGGCATTTGCTGACACCATAGTGAGTGCCATGAGGCACATGGTTTGAAATCTTTTCATCATTAGAAATATTGTTTGTAAGTTAGGTTTCAAAGTGCAAAGGTACAAAAAAAATGACATTTCACAAAAACTTTATACTTTATACTTTATACTTTATACTTTTTTTCGTAACTTTGCACCCAATATGGAGAAGAGCAAGATACTCATAATAAGCGACATGTGCGGATACGGAAAGGTGGCAGCAGCAGCCCAGATGCCCATCTTCTCGTATATGGGCCACGATGTGTTTACCCTGCCCACCATGCTTATCAGCAATGCCTTCCCCTACGGCAAGTATGCCATGCTGGAGAGCACTGGCTACATAGTGGAGGCTCTGGAGAAATGGAATGAGCTGGGATTTCGCTTTGACGCCATAACGACGGGATTCATGACAAGCGAGAGACAGGCACAGATAGTGGCGCAATACTGCCGAGAACAGGCTGCTCAGGGTACGGCGATATATGTGGACCCAGTG
>JAZLBU010000124.1:0-4286 GCA_045613845.1 Prevotella sp.
ATGTTGTCAGTCAGTCCCTTGAGCATAGCCTTGGCGATGCGGTCGCGGACGGAAGCCTCCTCTAACTCTCCCGAGGTGGGGAGGATTCCCTTCCCTTCAGGGAGGGGTTGGGGGTAGGCTGTTTCCTTTATCTTCTCCGCAAACTCTATCAGCCTTTCAGCCGCTCCGCTATCAGTATTGAGAATGACATCCTCCACCACCTTCAGCATATCCTCAGGAATATCGCTGTATATGGTGGTCATAGCAGGATTGACGATACTCATATCCAGTCCTGCCTGCATAGCATAATATAGGAACACGCTGTGCATAGCCTGACGAATGGTGTTGTTGCCTCGGAATGAGAATGAGAGGTTGCTGATACCACCACTCATGTGCACCTCGGGCATCTCCTCGTGTATGGTGCGACAAGCCTCGATGAAGGCTCTTGCGTAGTCGTCGTGCTCAGGCATACCTGTTGCCACAGCAAGCACATTGGGGTCAAAGATGATGTCCTCAGTTGGGAATCCTATACCCTTGAGCAGTCGGTAGGCACGGCGAGCCACCGTCACCTTGCGCTCGTAGGTGTCTGCCTGTCCCTCTTCATCAAACAGCATCACCACCGTAGCTGCTCCCATGGAGTGGATATACTTCGCTTTTTCGAGAAATTTCTCCTCACCCTCCTTCAGCGAGATGGAGTTGACTATCGACTTGCCCTGTACGCATTGCAGTCCTGCCTTCAGTATCTCCCACTTCGAAGAGTCTATCATTATGGGCACTTTGGCTATCTCTGGCTCTGATGCTATGAGGTTGAGGAATGTCGTCATCGCCTCTACCCCATCGATGAGTCCGTCGTCCATACAGATGTCTATCACCTGTGCACCATTCTCCACCTGTTGACGAGCCACACTGAGTGCTGCCTCGTAGTCTTTTGCCTGAATGAGTTTCTTGAATTTTGCCGAACCAGCCACATTGGTTCTTTCGCCCACATTAACGAAAAACGAATGGTCTATCACCAGTTCCTCCAGTCCGCTCAAACGCATTGGTTTGATTTCCTTCTTCTCTGGCAATGGGCGAGGTATGGCTCCCTCCCTTTCAGGGGAGGGCTGGGGAGAGGCTATTAGTTCGAGTCTTCTTATATGCTCCGGCGTAGTACCACAACATCCACCATAGATATTCACCAGTCCTTCCTTGAACACCTCTTTGGCTGTCTCGGCGAAGGTCTCAGGTGTTTCGTCGTATCCACCCATCACGTTTGGCAAACCAGCGTTAGGGTGAACAGAGATGGCACAGTCGGCTATCTCGGCAAGTCTGTGCAACCAAGGCAACAGTTGCTTGGCACCAAAACCACAGTTGAGTCCTATGGAGAGAAGGTTGGCATGCGACAGCGAAGCATAATAAGCCTCAACGGTCTGTCCTGATAGTGTTCTGCCTGAGGCATCGCTCAGTGTACCGCTCGCCATGATGGGTATGTCGATGCCCATCGCCTTGCCGAGGTCTGTTATCGCCTTCAGCGCTGCTTTGGCATTCAGTGTATCGAAGATAGTCTCTACGAGCAGTATGTCTGCCCCACCGTCTATCAGTCCTCGCGCCTGTTCATAATATGTATCATAGAGCTGTTGGAAAGTCACCTCCCTTGCTCCAGGGTCGTTCACATCAGCCGATATCGATGTCGTCTTACTCGTCGGACCCATAGAACCAGCTACCAACACTCCCTTCCCTTCAGGGAGGGGCTGGGGGTAGGTTGCTTCCTTCGCGCAGCTCGCCGCTGCCTTTGCTATCTCATAAACGTAATCCTCCAGACCATAGTCGGCAAGCGAGAAACAGTTGGAGTTGAATGAGTTTGTCTCTATGATATCAGCCCCAGCCTCTATGTAGGCATGATGCATGGCTATGATAGCCTCTGGTTTTGTGAGGCACAGCACATCGTTGCACCCCTTCAGAGGCACAGGATGATCCTTGAAGCGCTCACCACGAAAATCCTCCTCCGTCAGGTTCAGTCCCTGCAGATAGGTTCCCGTAGCACCATCCAGTATCAGGATGCGCTCCCTCATCATATTGAGTATGTTCTGTCTCGTCTTTCTCATTCAGCTTTGTGCTATGCACAATTATTCAACTTGCAAAATTACAACAAATTTCGCAAACAGCCAAATAATCACAAAGTGAAACAAAGAAATTTCGAAATTAACCTCACTATATATCGTTGACAAGGAAATGCTTGGAATACAATAGGGAGGTTCATAGGGAGGTTCATAGGGAGGTCTATAGGGAGGTCTGGAGCCCCTACCTCCCTATGCTCAGCCCAGTAACCATGCGGGATAAGCGAAAAATAGGGAGGTTGAGCGCGAAAAAAAGTATTTTTTGCTTCAATATGCTCCGGCAATGCTTTAACAACTTCCGGCATTGCTTCAACATGCAGAAGCAATGCCTCAGCGTGCAGAAGCAGCCCCTCTGCATGCAGAAGTAATGCCTCTGCGTATGGAAGTATCACTCCTTTTCGAACTCTGCGTCCGTAGATTGTGGCCCCCCCCACCCTTCTTCACCTGAGGTGCTTTCTGGGTCGGTAGGGAGCGAGTCTGTAAGCAAATACACAGAATGCTGAATAATCACTTCAGTTTCTGGTGTCAGATATATTTTTTTCATTGCTGTTATCTCCTTTACTTTATTATTATTGTCTTGCCCTCCGAAACATACACACCATTAGTGTTAGGGATGCCGTTAAGTTTGCGTCCGTCGATGGTGAAGAAAGCGTTGGGGTTAGGGTTAGCTTCAACGTTAACGTTTCTTACGCCTGTTGCATCGTCTAGTGTCAGAGGCAGAGCCTGCATGTTGTTTGCCTCACCATTAAGGTAAGCCTTGTGCATAAGTTTTTCAATAGTGCCATTGCTACCAGCCTTGATGAATGCCGTCTGTGTACCCTTTGAGGCTATGACATAAGGGTTATTCGCTATAGAAGTGGTAGAGGATATAACACCCTCCAGACCTGTATCGTCTATGTCAGCTGCATCATCAGTAAAGGTAATGGTTACCTTATCGCCAGCCTTGTCACCCTTGAGCACTATGCCTACGCCTTGTGCTATAACGGCATCGGGATGGATGGCTGTGAGTGTCACCTTACTGTTGATAGCATCATAGTCTGCCACATAAGCCGTAGCAGCGCCAGAGACGGTGAAGTTATGCTCGCCAGCGAAGGTGCTATAGCCATTCTGTCCGAGGGAGAGAGTCTGACTGCCATTAGGATATTCAAGTGTCATAAGTGTAGGATACTTGTTACTCTCGTTTATCGTCAGAGTCACTGTGGCATCCGTGCCTTCATAAGTCCATGTGGTAGAGCCAGCAGATGTGGTACCTGTTGTTGAGGTGCCGATAAATGATGTGGAGAATTCCTTGTTCAGGGTAATCGTCATACCATTCACTGCTGGCACTGTCAGCGTGGTGGTAGCATTTATCTGACATGCATCAGGATTGCCTTGATTATTGTTAAACTTGCCATTTTCGCCATTTACGCTGAGCAACAGGTCGATGAATTGATTGCCATAAGCAACCTGCACCACTCGCATTGTGGTAGGATAGTTTTGACCTTCAGCTCTCATCACTGGTGCTCCAGCATTCTGGGTGAACGGAACTGCAACGGTGGTCTTAGGAATGCTGTTCAGGGTGAAGGCATTGTCAGTAAACACGGGGGTGAGAGTAATATCAGCAGTGATACCACTTATCGTTTCGCCTATGGCATAGTCAGCATTACCGTCATTCCATGCTGTGAGTGTCTTGCCCTCTACGTACAGAGAGTTATTGGCAGGTATGGTAAACTCTCCTGTTGAGGTGTATTTAGCAGTAGGCAAAGTGCCCTCGGCACCCGTCTCGCCCTTGCTGAAACTTATGACAGGATACTTGCCGAAGTTGGCTGTGAATGAAGCAGCCTCGGTGCCCATGGTGTATGAGTAAGCATTGGTTGTAGCTACCACAGTACTGCTTGCGTTGGTCCAGTTTACGAAGTAATAGCCGTCATTGGCTGTTGCCGTCATGGTCACCTCAGTATTCTCCTCGTATGACCCACCAGCGGGGCTCAGGTCGATAGAGCCACCCTCAGCAGGCGATGCCGTTGTGGTGAGGTCGTATAGAGTGCGAGTGTCCTCCTTCACTCTCGCTGTGATGTTGAAGTCCTTCAGTGCCACATAGCTTGAAGAACCATTTTGGTACCACACCATGCGAACCTGAACAGCACCAGTCAGTCCTTGCAGCGCCTCGACTGTTGAGACGTTCAAGGTCTTTTGAGAGTTGTTGCTTCCACCTGTGGTGACGTAGTCAGA
>JAZLBU010000125.1:0-15332 GCA_045613845.1 Prevotella sp.
TATGGCGATTTCATCGCACTTAGCGACGAGTGTGATGCTGCTACGGCAACGCTCATCAAGCGTGAGGTGAGCGACGGCGTGATTGCTCCTTCATACAGCGAGGAGGCTCTGCAGATACTTCGTGACAAACGCAAGGGTACATACAACGTCATCAAGATAGACCCTACTTACAAACCTGCTCCAGTGGAAACAAAGCAGTGCTTTGGTGTGACATTTGAGCAGGGACGCAACGAGATAAACCTTGCTGACGATTCTCTCTTCCAGAATATTCCTACCAAGGCTAAGAACTTCACAGCAGAGGCTAAGCGCGACCTGATGATAGCCCTGATAACACTGAAATACACCCAGTCAAACTCCGTGTGCTACGTGAAGGACGGTCAGGCTATAGGCATCGGTGCTGGTCAGCAGAGCCGCATCCACTGTACGCGCTTAGCAGGCAACAAGGCTGATATATGGTGGCTCAGGCAGTGTCCGAAGGTTATGAACCTGCCGTTTAAGGAGGGCATACGCCGTGCCGACCGCGACAACACCATCGACGTGTATATCTCTGACGACTATGAGGACGTGCTGGCAGAGGGCACATGGCAGATGTTCTTCACAGAGAAGCCAGAACCCCTGACTCGTGAGGAGAAGAAAGCATGGATAGCTCAAAACACCAAGGTTTCTCTTGGTTCTGACGCTTTCTTCCCATTCGGCGACAACATAGAGCGTGCCCACAAGAGCGGTGTAGAGTTCATAGCACAGGCTGGTGGCTCAGTGCGTGATGACAATGTTATAGACACCTGCGACAAATACGGTATAACCATGTCGTTCACTGGTGTACGTCTGTTCCATCACTAAATACCCCTCAAACTCCCCTGTCTAGGGGAGAGAACAAAATGATATTTATGGGCAAGGAAGATGATTTTCAGATGATTCTGCAAAATGGTATTAACTTCGGACGTGGAGGCGACAAGGCAAAACAGGACGATAAGGTTAAGACCAAGGCAAAGAAGAAAAAGTACATAACGGGAGCACACGGCTCCGGCTCTGCCATGCAAAAAGCGAAATATCGCAAGCAGAGGGCTAATCGTCACAAGTAATACTTGAGACCAAGGAAACTTGACATATTCATGTTGAAGCAGTTCATGCTTCTGTTCATCGGCGCATTCGGCATCTGCCTGTTTGTGCTGATGATGCAGTTTGTATGGCGCTTCATCGACGACCTGATAGGCAAAGGCCTCTCTATGGAAGTGCTGGCACAGTTCTTTTGGTATATGGCATTGATGCTGGTACCACAGGCTCTTCCACTGGCAATACTCCTGGCATCACTCATAACCATGGGCAACCTAGGCGAGAGTATGGAACTAACGGCTATAAAGGCTGCTGGCATACCTCTGCTGAAATGTGTGAGGGCACTGATAGTAATGTCGGTACTGGTGGCCGGTGTGTCGTTTGTGTTTCAAAACGATATCGGACCTATGGCAAACAGTAAACTGCGACAGCTGATGATTGCCATGAGACAAAAGAGTCCGGAACTGGAGATTCCAGAAGGCATATTCTATAATGGCATACCAAGTTGTAATCTCTATGTTCAACAGAAGAACATGGAAACAGGTGTGCTGTATGGAGTGATGATATATCGCATGTCTAACTCCTTTGACGATGCCGCCATAATACTTGCCGACTCTGGCAAACTGCAGTCAACAGCCGACAAGATGCATCTAAAACTCACACTATACAACGGCGAATGGTTTGAGAACCTGCGCTCGAGCGAGATGGGAGGACAGGCAGAGGTGCCATATCGCAGAGAATCATTCATAGAGAAGATTATAATACTGAATTTCAACGACGGGCTGGATCTCGGAGACACTGATGACCAGGATGCTGGTGCCCATTCCGTACTGAAACTGACAGAGCGTATAGACTCTATGAAATTAGTGATTGATAGCATGGGAAGAAGCCTTGCTACAGAGATGAGCCACTACGTTTTCGAGACCCCACGGATGAGTAAACGCGACTCTCTAAAACTGATAGCCAAGGGAGAGAGTGGTAGTATCAACATAGACTCACTGTTCATACACCTCTCCTCAGAGAAGCAACGAGACGTTTTGCAGACCGCAAGCTACTCCATCGAAAGAGTGAAGATGGACATGGATTTTCGCGGATTGGTATCAAGAGATATGAACCAACTGAGAAGAGAATTTGCTATAGAGCGTATCAACAAGTTCACATTGTCGCTCACCGTAGTGATATTCTTCTTCATCGGCGCATCGCTAGGCGCCATCATACGTAAAGGCGGACTGGGAGTGCCTATCATTATATCGGTACTGGTATATATTCTCTTCTTTATACTCGACAATACTGGTTATCGTATGGCACGTCAAGGTTCGTGGACAATAGCCTTTGGCAAGGGATTATCGTCAGGTGTACTGATACCACTTGCGGCATTCGTAACCTACAAAGCAAACAAGGACTCGGTAGTGTTCAATATAGATGCATACCGACAGTTCTTTATGAGTCTGCTCGGACTGCGCTTCAACAGACATATCGCATCTAAGGAGGTGATTATCAACGAACCTGATTACCAGAGTGATGCACAGCGACTGGAGAATTTGACTCAACAGGTGCAACAGTATTCTGAGGCTCACCACCTTATACATCTGCCTAACCCCATCAATGTATTCTTTAAATATGTGCCCGACAACGAGGTGGAGCACATGGCAGACGAGTTGGAGAGCATCATCGACGACCTTGGCAACACTCGCGACAGGTTTGTACTGAGCTACCTCAATCAATACCCCATAGTGTCTGAAAAAGCACACACCCGACCCTTCGACCGTAAATGGATGAATATAGCAGCAGCCATAATCTTCCCTGTGGGCATAGCACTATATATAAGAATGTGTCGTTTCCGTCTGCGTTTATATCGCGACCTAAAGCAGATTGTCAATGTTAATACGCAGATGATAGAACGTATAAATAGCATTTCGTAAGCAAAAAAGCAAAAATCCTACCAAAAGTTTTCCTGTTTGCAATTATTTTAGTAATTTTGCACGTTGGTAGATAATAAAACAAGCAAATAAACATATAATGGGACATTTATCCAGCAGACTTAACAGATTAGCGCCTTCAGCAACTCTCGCTATGTCACAAAAAAGCGGTGAGATGAAGGCTGCAGGCATCGATGTAATAAACCTGAGCGTCGGAGAACCTGACTTCAATACTCCTGACCACATCAAGACATCAGCCAAAAAAGCTATTGACGACAACTGGTCACGCTACTCACCAGTGCCTGGCTACGCAGACCTGCGTGAAGCTGTAGTAGCAAAACTGAAGAATGAGAATGGACTGGACTATAAGTCTTCAGAGATTCTCGTGAGCAATGGAGCCAAACAGGCCGTTTGTAACGCTATAATGGCTCTCGTTGACGATGGCGACGAGGTTATAGTACCTGCACCATACTGGGTTTCCTACCCACAAATGGTATTGTTGGCTGGTGGCACACCTGTCAATATTCCTGCACGCTACGAGCAGAACTTCAAGATCACCCCTGAGCAACTTGAGGCAGCTATCACCCCCAAGACAAGAATGCTCATTCTCTGTTCTCCTTCTAACCCTACAGGTTCCGTATATAACAAGGAGGAACTGAAGGCTCTCGCCGAGGTTATCCTCAAGCATGAAGACCTCTACGTTCTTGCTGATGAGATATATGAGCACATCAACTATGTAGGCAAACACGAGTCTATAGCTCAGTTCCCTGGCATGAAGGAACGCTCCATCATCATCAATGGCGTGAGCAAGGCATACGCTATGACAGGATGGCGTATAGGTTATATGGCTGCTCCAGAGTGGATTGTAAAGGGATGTAACAAACTGCAAGGACAGTACACCTCTGGCCCATGTTCTGTAAGCCAAAAGGCTGCTCTTGAGGCATACACAGCATCACAGGATTGTGTGGAAGAGATGCGCCAGGCATTTGAGCGCCGTCGTGACCTTATTGTAAGCTTGGTGAAAGAAATTCCAGGACTGGAGATAAATGTTCCTGATGGTGCATTCTACGTATTCCCTAAGTGTAAGAGTTATCTTGGCAAGACTGACGGTCAGCGTGTTATTAAGGACACCAACGATTTCGCCATGTATTTGCTCGAAGTAGGTCATGTGGCTACAGTAGGTGGTGACGCCTTCGGCGACCCAGAATGCTTCCGCATGAGTTATGCTACCAGCGACGACAACATACGCGAGGCTATCAAGCGCATCAAGGAATGCTGCGCTAAGCTTCACTAAAAACACAAATAAAGGAAGGGGGGAGCACCAAATGCTCTCTTCTTCCATAAAAATGGCACTGAAAGAAAGTTTTTTTCGTTAAAAGTCCTTAATTCATTTGAAAAGTCCACTTTATTTGCTAACTTTGCTACGAATTAAAAACACGTTTTACGCGTACATTCTTATATATTACTGTCATTTAGCAACAAAATTTTTTAACTTATTTCATTTATAAATTAATCTAACTAACAACAATTATGGCAAATTCACAGAAAGCAGCTCCTGCTAAGAAGCAGGGCTTCCAGGGTGTTCGCAACGCGATTTGGATCATCGTACTCTGTTTCATCGCAGGTGTATGCTTCTATCAGTTCGTGCTCGGTAACCCATCTAACTTCCAGGGTGGCGACAACGCTAACGCTCCACTTCCAGGTAACCTTCTTGGTACAATCTACAAGGGTGGTATCGTCGTTCCTGTCATCATCACTCTTCTCTTCACCGCTATCGCACTCTCTGTAGAGCGTTCACTTGCACTCGGCAATGCTAATGGTAAGGGTAAGCTCGCTAAGTTCGTTGCTGACGTTAAGGCGGCTCTCGCTACTGGCGACATCGACAAGGCTCAGCAGCTCTGCGACAAGCAGCAGGGTGTTGTAGGTAACGTTGTTACAGCTTCTCTCAAGGCTTACAAGGAGATGGAGACTACTTCTGGTCTGAAGAAGGAGCAGAAGGTTTCTAAGATTCAGCAGGCTCACGAAGAGGCAGTACAGCTTGAGATGCCTACACTGCAGATGAACATGCCTATCCTCGCTACTCTCGTAACACTGGGTACTCTTACCGCTCTGTTCGGAACCGTTGTAGGTATGATCAAGTCATTCGCAGCCCTCGCAGCTGGTGGTGGTGGTGACTCTCTCGAGCTCTCTACCGGTATTTCTGAGGCCCTCGTAAATACAGCTTCTGGTATCTTGACTTCTTGGGTAGCCGTTATTGCTTATAACTTCTATTCTAACAAGATCGATAAGCTCACATACGCTCTTGACGAGGTTGGTTACACTATCTCTAAGACATACGAGGCTAACCACACAGAAGAGGCTTAATCTTTTTTACTAACCCTTTAAAACTTTTATCACTATGGGTAAAGTAAAAATTAAGAAAGCCGACGTCTGGATTGACATGACACCTATGTCAGACGTTATGGTCCTTCTGCTTACCTTCTTCATGTTGACTTCTACGTTCGTGAAGAATGAGGCAGTAAAGGTCAATACGCCTGGATCTGTGTCAGAGATCAAAGTTCCAGAGACCGAGGTTCTGCAGATCCTCTGCGATAAGGAGGGCAGAATATTCATCGGTCTTGATAAGCCTGGTTACATGCGTGAGATGCTCGATAATTTCAAGGGCACAGTGACATCACTGAATCTCTCTCCACTTCAGGAGAAGAATTTCCTCGCCCTTGCATCTTTCGGTGCACCAGTAGCTAAAATGTCTGAAGTGCTTAGACACGAACAGTCTGAAATCAATGAGGTGCAGAAGACTATGGGTATTCCTACCGACTCTATAGACGGTGGAATGAGCGAATTCCAGCTTTGGATTGACGCAGCTCGCAGTTCTTCATTCGGTAGCGATATGAAGATAGCTATCAAGGCTGATGCTGACACACCTTATAAGGTTATCAAGAAGATGATGTCTGAGATGCAGGACATGAGTGAGAACCGTTACTATCTTATCACCAACTTAAAGAAGGAGGAATAATATGGCACAGAAAAAAGCAAGCCGCCAGAAGAAGGCCCAGACTCGTGTGGACTTCACTCCGATGGTAGATATGATGATGTTGCTTATTACCTTCTTCATGCTGTGTACCTCTCTGAGCAAGCCTCAGTCTATGCAGCTGACGATGCCAAGTAACGATAAGAACGTATCTGACGCAGATAAATCTGCCGCTAAAGCTTCTCACACCATTACTCTCTATCTCGCTGGTAACGATGCTATCTACCACGTTGATGGTATTCCTGAGTATGACAATCCTGCTTGTCTGAAGAAGACAACATGGGGTGCACAGGGTATTCGTGACGTGCTCATCAACCACAAGACAGAGGAGGGTTATACCCCTGTTAAGAACATTAAGGCTGCCAAGGCTGTTCTTGACGCTGAACGCGCTAAGGACAAAACCATGGAAGATTCAGTCTACAACCAGCGTCTTAACAAGATTAAGAATGGTGAGCTCGAAGGCGGAAAGATTCCTACTCTGACCATCATCATCAAGGCAACTGACAAGGCTTCTTACAAGAACCTCGTTGACGCACTCGATGAAATGCAGATTTGCGCTATCGGTAAGTATGTTATTGACCAAATTAACCCTGACGACGAGCGCCTCCTGAAGGCTGCTGGCGTTCAGTAATGTTTGGCTGTAACAATTTGTTAAACCATAAAAAGAAACCAGAACTATGTCTAAAATAGATCTTATTTCAAATGATTGGACCGATCTCGTATTTGACGGTCGCAATCAGGCCTATGGTGCTTACCAGTTGCGTAGAAATACCAGCAAGCGAAACATCTGGGCTATGGTGTTCGTTGCTGCCGTTGCTGCGTTGGCATATATAGGACTTTCAGCATACAACTCATATCAGGAAGCTCAGAAGGCTCGTTTCGAAGCTGAGATGGAGGCATCACTCCTCGAGCAGAAGAAGGAAGCCAAGGTAGAGCGTAAGGCTGAGGCACCAAAGGTAGAGAAAGCACAGGTTGTAGAACGTGTGAAGTCTTCTATCGCATTCACACCTCCTGTAATTAAGAAGGACTCTGAGGTACGCCCAGAGGATGAGCTTAAGTCACAGGAAGAACTCTTGCAGACAAAGACCGCCATCGGTTCTTTCGACGTAAAGGGTAATGACGAGGGTGCTGAGGTGCTGAAAGCTAAGGAAATCATCGTACAGGAGGCTGAGAAACCAAAAGAGGAAGAGACAAAGGTATTCGACGTTGTTGAGCAGATGCCTTCTTTCCCTGGAGGTATGGGAGCGCTCATGCAGTATCTCTCTTCTCACATCAAGTATCCTGTAGTTGCTGAGGAGAACGGCATTCAGGGTCGTGTAATCTGTACCTTCATCGTAGAGCGTGATGGCTCTATCACTGACACTCGCGTAGCGCGTTCAGTTGACCCATCACTCGACAAGGAGGCAGTACGCGTCATCAACTCAATGCCTCGCTGGATTCCTGGTAAGCAGAATGGTACAGCATGTCGTGTTAAATTCACACTGCCTGTAACCTTCAAACTCCAGTAAAGCTAACCAAATCTAGACATACTAGATTCTTCTAGAATATCTAGAGAAAATAATATTAGGTGAAGAGTAGGTAGAAAACTCCCTGCGGGGTTTATCCCCTGCTCTTCACCTTTTTCAAAAATATTCAATAAGAGAAACCAATTCATTTCTGTCATTACGATATACAATGAAACCACTCCACACTCACAACATCCTCACAGCCATCTTAGCGTCATTGGTGATCATTGCCATCTATTCATGCGGCAACAAATCCAAGAACGCCAGGACGGACACCTATGCCTCTGGCAAGGCTACCATTATGAGCGACGAGAGTTTCAGTCCTATCATAAATGAGGAACTGCAGGTGTTTCATGCTACCTACCCAGAGGCTGAGATAACACCCGTTTATACCAACGAACTTGACGAGATGAATGCACTGATGAAACAGGAGGTACACCTCATCATCACTGCTCGCAATTTCAATGAGAAAGAACTCAACTATTTCAAGAGCAACGGACTGCAACCACGCTATTTCCCTATAGGCTATGACGGTCTTGCCTTTATTATAAATAAGGAGAACGTCGATTCATGCATTCACGTTGATGATATCAAGAAGATTCTCTCTGGTGAGTCAACCCTGTGGAATCAAGTCAACCCAGGCTCTAAACTCGGAGATATTGACGTCGTATTTGACAACAACAAGTCTGCTGCCGTACACTGGGCAGTCGATTCCATTCTCGACGGCAAACCTATAAACAGCAAGAATATCACTGCCGTAAAGACCAGCGAAGAGGTCATCAACTACGTTGAAAAGACCAAGAACGCCATCGGTATTATAGGTAGCAATTGGCTTAACGACAAACGTGACACCACCAACGTTACCTTCAAGAAGAACATACAGGTAATGAACGTATGTTCTGTGCCAGGAGCTAAGGCTGGCGAGATGAACTCATGGAAACCCTATCAGCTCTATCTGCTCGATGGTCGCTATCCGTTCGCTCGCACCGTTTATGCTCTTCTCGTTGACCCTTTCCACGGACTGCCCGTGGGCTTCGCCAACTTCCTGCAGTCACCTATCGGACAGAAGATAGTGCTCAAGTCTGCTCTCCTACCCTATCGTGGCGACCTTCAGTGGCGCAAGGTGCAGACGAAATAGGGATTTCACCCTTCCCAATTAGGGAAAAGCTTCAGCGCATCAGGCGCAAAACGCATACCTTTGCAACCAGAGAACGACGATTCGACATATCGACATAACATAACATCGAAATAACAAAAAAACTAAACAACAATGAAACTGAAGAATCTACTTATCGGAGCACTGATGACAGTTATCGCAGCTCCAGCTATGGCACAGGCACCTGTTGACGAAATGCAGAAACAGGCAGCTGAACTCATCAAGGCAGGCAATACCGATGGCTTGAAGGATCTTGAGAAATCAAATAAGAAGAATCCTACTGCCCTCGTAAGCATTGCTAAGGCTTATCTTGCAGCTCTGGATGTTAACAAGGCTCAGGCTGTTGCCGATGTTGCTTACAACTTTATCAATGAAAATCCTAAGAAGGTTACAGCACAGGATAAGTGTATCACCTACATCGCTCTTGGTAACATTGCTTCTGCAAAGAACGATGCTGGTGCCGCTGTTTCTTGGTATCAGAATGCTATGTATGCTGACCCACAGAACCCTGATGGCTACCGTCTCTATGCTACTGCTACCAGCAAGAGCGACCCTAATGGTGCACTTGCCGCTATTGAGCAACTCCGTCAAAACCGTCCTGACTATCCTGTTGACCTCATCGCTGCCGACATCGCCAATGGTGCTGGTAAACCAAAAGAGGCTATCAAGTACTATTCTAAGGTAAAACTCTCTGATATGCAGCCATACCAGATCAGTGCTTACGCTACCAACCTCTACCTCACACAGAAAGTAGAAGAGGCTGTTAAGGTTGCTGAATTCGGCCAGACTGTTGCTCCACGCAATGCTACCCTCAACCGTATCGCTTTCTGGGGCAATACCGACCTAAAGAACTGGGATAAGGCACTTGCTAATGCAGACAAACTGTTCAACCACTCTGACTCTGTAAAGATTAGCTCTGACGACTATGGTCGTAAGATTAACGCTCTCCGTGGTGCAGAACTCTATGACGAGGCACTTGCTGAACTCAACAAACTCGCCAATGACCCAATGATGCCTAAGGCAGACCAACTCTTTGCCCTCAAGCAGATAGCACAAACTTATTCTGATAAGGAAGACTACGAAAAGGCTATCCCCGCTTACGAGAATTACATCGTAGAGGCTGGCGCTAAGGCTTCAGCTACTGACATTGCAGGACTGGGTCAGCAGTATATGTACTATGCACAGCAGAACCCAGCTAAGAAGGCTGAGTCACTCAAGAAGGCTGACGAGGTATTCGCTAAACTCGCTCAGAATCCTGATGCTGCTGAGTTCGCTATCTACAAGCGTGCACAGGTTGCCAACCAAATGGATGGTGGTAAGGGACTTGCTAAGCCTTTCTACGACCAGCTCATCGCTACACCTAACTGCAATGTTGCACGTCTTAAGGAGGCTTACCTCTACAACATTTCTTACTTCGGCAATGTGAAGGGCGACATCAATGCTGCTATGCCTTACGCTGAAAAACTTGCTGAACTCGATCCTGAGAACCCAGTTGCTAAGCAGGTACTGTCACTGAAGGAATAAATGATAAAACTAATTGCTCTCGACCTCGACGGTACACTTACCGACGACAAGAAGAATATAACACCTCACACCTTGGAAGCTCTCATGCAAGTGCAGCGCCAAGGTGTGAGAGTTGTTCTTGCCTCTGGCCGTCCACCCTACGGCATGCGTCCACTCGCCCGTCTACTCAAGATGGATGAGTATGGAGGCATCATCTTGTGTTACAACGGTGGACATGTGGAAGACTGCGCCACAGGCGAGGTGTATGTAGAAAAGAAACTTCCTGAAGAGGTACTTCCTACATTGCATCACTTGCAAGAGCAGTCGAGCATGACACTGATGACCTACTATGAGGACAAGATATACACTGAGCACCCTGACGACCAGTATGTGGGCATCTCAGCCTTCAATAACAAGATGCAGGTCATAGGCGTCAATGATTTTGTCAGTCAGGCACCACGTCCACTGAACAAATGCCTCATGGTGGGTCCGCATGACAAGCAGGTGATATGGGAAAAGAAGATACAAGAGGCCACCAGCGACACCCTCTATGTTTGTCATAGCACACCTTATTTTATAGAGATACTCCCCAAGAATATCGACAAGGGTCCTTCCCTCATCAGTCTTGGCGAACGTCTCGGCATCACACCCAGCGAGATTATGACATTCGGCGACTCCAACAACGATGTGCAGATGCTACGCCTTGCAGGCATCGGTGTCGCTATGGGTAACTCCGAAGACGACATCAAGCAGATAGCCGACTACGTCACCCTCGACAATAACAGCGATGGCGTAGCCTATGCCTTAAAACACTTCGGACTAATCTAAAAACTTATTGTTCCTTTGTTTTGCCAACCACAGACGGCGAAACTCCCTCTATTTTCTTAAACACGCGAGAAAAGTATTTGGGGTCTGCAAAACCACATTTGTAGGCCACCTCTGCTACACTCATACCCCCTGCTGCAAGCATTTGCTTGCCATAGACTATGCGATAGTGTATGAGGTAATCCTGTGGACTTATACCTGCCAGTTCTTTGAATCGACTGAAGAATGAAGTACGACTCATACCCATCTCTGCTGCTATGGATGGTATTGTCAGGTCCTCATCGCTTATGTGCTCATCAATATATTTACGCACCCTTTCCAGTAGGTCGTCTTTATCCTCACGTATCAGTGGTGCCACGTTATGTATGAAGTCCATACGTTGCTTTATCACCTCTTCTTGCGTACGCATCTTCAGATGAAGTCGATATATGTAAGCCCACACCATCGCTATGCCACCAATAACGATGATACCCATGAGTATGTATAGCATCAGTGCCCATGGTGTTTCCCAGAAGGTAGGTTTTACATATAGCGTGATGGTGCGGAAATTATTACACCACACCCCAGAGGCATTCGTAGATCGCACCTGTATGGCGTGGTAGCCAGCACGCAAGTTAAGGAATGTCAGCCTGTCGTTATCGCCTTGCATAACCCATGCACTGTCGCCGTCTATTCTGTAAGCATACTTTATCTTTTCGCCCCGCTTTAGGGTGAGTGCTGAAAGTTGCAAACTGATATCGCGCTCATTACTGTCAAACTGTATAGTGTCCACAAGGTCGGCATCGTATTTCTGTGACCTGCCTGCTACAGTCAGTGCCACGATGGATATGCGTGGAGTCGCTTCATCTGGTTTCAGTACTGCTGGTTTCCATGATATTATGTCATCAGTGGTAGCTGCTATGAGTTCGCCTCGTCCATCCTTCACTATCTCGGCAAACGACATAGCAGGCGATTGCCAGTTATAGAATACTGTACGCTCCTTGTTGAGCATAGCTACCGAATTGGTGTAAGCTATCCATAGGTTGTCGTTCGAATCGCCTGTGATGGACAGTGGAGCATCTGATGGTGCCAAGTTCTGTTTGTCAAACACCGTAAACACAGCATTCTTCGTTAGCAGAGCCCCAGCCTTAGTGCAACATATTCCTGCACTGGGGGTGAGACAGTACACATAGCCCTTTCTGTCCTGGTACATCATCATTATCTCGTTGTTTGACATACTGTGCACATCGTCAGCCTTCCTCTCATGGTGGAACACCTGCTTTGGCGATTTGAAGGCATAGATTCCTCTGCTGGTTCCCACACACATTATGCCTTCCCTGGTGCATAACAGCGAACGAATATTTAACGATCTGTCGTCAGTGGGTAACCACGTCAGTTCGTTGTTCTTATTGATAAACCTTATGTTATGGTTATGGTTAAGGTTGATAAAGTTCACTCCTCCGCTATAGGTACCCACCCACAGATTGCCGCTATGGTCCTTTGCCAAACAAAATACGTCGTTGGCTGAGATGGAATACTTATCCTTAGGGTTGTGAAGAAACTGCTCCACTGCGTAACCATCCTTTCCATCAGGCACTAGTCTATACAATCCTTTATCCTTGGTGCCCACCCACATGGTGCCGTCATTCATCTCCTCTATGGCATACACCATACCGAGGTTGTACTCCCTTCCCCATACTGTGAGTTTTCCCTTGGTGTCACCCACCCACAGCCTTTGTTTTGAATCGACAAACAGAGCACAAACGGGGTTATACACTCCCCACTGCCTAAAGGGACTCGTGCGCAGACTTATCCTGTCCAGACCTCCTTCGCTATTGTAAAGCCACACATTGTTCTCTTTATCAACAAAGGTGCGCCCCACCTGAGGTTGGTACCAAGAGCCATCGTCCTGCCTAACATGGTTCAATGTGCCACTATCTCCATCATAATAACACAATCCTCCATCCCTTGCCATTAGCAAGGTGAGGTTTGAGTTTTGAGATTTGAGGTTTGAGTTTTGTGGTTGAGTAGCGAAAAACCAACTGTCATGACCATTCTCATAGTTGCCCTCCGTTGGTAATTGAAGATTGAAAATTGAAGATTGAAAGTTTTCGTTTTCGTAGGCGCTTGCGCCGTTTCTTGCTCTGGCAAGCGTAGCACTTTCGTGCGTCCGATTACGTAGCGAAGCGTTTCGTACGAAGTTATCGTCTTCGTTCGAAAACCTCATCACCCCTGGCTGGTTGGTTATCATCCAGTAGCTACCATTCTCATCGCGAAAAAGTCGTTTTACAGAGCTTATTCTTTCTTTGTATCTGTGCACTTGCCACTTGCCCTTGTACCATGCGAGCAGAGCCTCATCTGTAGCTATGACCAACTCCCCGTTTGTACTACCAGCAAGTTTGAATATTTTATCCGTCTTTATGGGTAGCACCACCCTCTGCATGTGCCAAGTCATGGTGTTGAGCCACCACAGTTCACCCTTATTTGTGGCAAGGTAGATGCAGCCCTTCGCTGTCTCTCGCCAATGGTCAAACCGCTTGTTGGGAAAACTTACTCGCAAACCAGGCACCGTGATACCTCCTTCTGACAGTATCCACGCCATGCCTCTGCTATCCTCGTTGATGCTCAGTATCTTGCCTTTCTTCAGTCTGCCATTTGCTTGAGAATACACTCGTGCCGACTCCCTCGGATTATCCGTGCTCACCCTTATGGCAGCATCTCCCTCCTTGGTCTGGAGCCACACATATCCACTCGCCATGGGGTATATCTGGTGGATGTTGTATGTCTTTCCGTTTCTTTGCTCCAGTTTTTCTGTCACATCAATAAAGGTGGATGTCCTGACATCGAAACAGTAAGGATGATAGAACGATCGACACCACACATTCCCCTTCCCATCTATCTTCACTGCGTCAAGACGGTCGTATGGCATCTGCGTACCATCGCCAGGGTGGGTCTTGAATGAGCGAAACTCCTCGCCGTCATATCGATACAGTCCTCGCCATGTCGAAATCCACAAAAAACCTCGCTCATCCTGCACTATGCCTGTCACCTTCTCCTTGAGCATACCCTTTGTTATGTTCCATGAGGGATAGGTGCGAACTTCTCCCGCCAACGACTGCACAACAATCATAAGCAGAAGGCATATCAGTGTATGGAAACGTCTGTTCACGGGTGCAAAGATACTAAAAAGAAAGGCAACCACCAAATTAAGTAGTTGCCTTTTTTATATTATGTGATGTTTCTCTTTATCTTATCACCTTCTTTCCATTGCTTATTATAATACCCTTGTAGCCGTTGCCAACTTGCTGACCAGCCATGTTGTAACAGTTAAGGTTAGGGTTAACGTTAAGGTTATCGTTCTTGCGCTCCAGTTGGTGCTCAGGCGCTTCGCGGAGCCCGTTAACGTTGTTTATTCCTGTAACAGCTGACAGGGCTATGTAGTAGAGGTATGACTCGCTGCTGGTACGCTTTATCTCGTATGTGCCAGCCTCGGAGAGGGTGGTAGTGACTATGTTATTTGCAGGAATGGTTATTTCTGAAAGGTTTGTCACACTGATGCGCTTGTTCTCTGAGGCTGCGAAGTACAGGGTCATTACCATTGGCTCTGAGATAGAGAATGTTACGCTTGATGAAGAACCCATCTTCAGACATGTGTTGTAGGTAGTGCCGTCGATGGTCACTGTTCCCTTGCTGTTGCTCGTCTGTCCCACGATGGTGAAGCCTGAGTTCTGGTCATTCATCAGGTCAACTATGTATCCACCCTTGCTTACCTGAGAAGGAGTTGGCGTTGGGTTTTCGCCACCCTCTTCGCCTCCTTCTTCATCACCTTCGTCTGCAGGTTTCTCGCCATCGCCCTGAATGATGATAATGCTGGTGACGTATGAAGTGATAGCTGCCTTCAGCTCTTCGTTTATGTCGTGGCTCTTGTCATCCACGCTGTTGTCAAAAGTCCACTTTATGTCGCCGCCGTTCATTCTGCCTGCGTATGTGGTCACTATCTCAGCCACCTTTTCGGGGGCATCGGGGGTAGAGGCATACATGCCATCAGCTGTGTCGAAATTGTCATATACATAACCACCCCTCTTTGCCGCTACCGTCTCAGGCACCTTGTCAGTACGATTTTCCACGAGCCATGCATCAAACTCCTGAGCATCGTCTGTTTGGTATGACAGACGTAGTTCTACGGTCGTATTCTCCACCTTATTATTATATGCTTTGCTCATACCACCTGTCTGACCTGAGAAAGTGCCCTTGTTGGGGTCGCTGGCATAGGTGTAGTCTGTGCCCTGTCCTGCTATCATCATAGGACGCTGCAGATTGCGGAAGTAGTTGCACTCTATGAATGCGTTTGACACCTCTGT
>JAZLBU010000126.1:0-16357 GCA_045613845.1 Prevotella sp.
TGTTTGGTAGCCTGTGCGGTGGTCTTTCACTCGGCGGTCGTCGAATACGTAGGAGCGTATTTGGCTGCCCCACTCTATCTTCTTCTTGCCAGCCTCTATGGCAGCCTGTGCCTCAAGGCGTTTCTTCATAGCGCGGTCATAGAGTTGTGACTTCAGCAGTCGGAGAGCATTTTCGCGATTCTGCTGCTGCTTGCGCGATTCGGTGTTGGCTATGAGTATCTCCTCTTCCTCGCCAGTGTCAGGGTCTTGGTACATATAGCGCACTCTCACACCTGTCTCCACCTTGTTTACATTCTGACCTCCAGCACCACTAGAACGGAATGTGTCCCACGATATTCTTGCAGGATCTATCTCCACCTCTATCGTGTCGTCGATGAGAGGGGTGACGAATACAGAGGCAAAGCTCGTCATTCTCTTGCCCTGAGCGTTATAGGGACTCACTCTCACCAGTCTGTGCACACCGCTCTCTGATTTCAGATAGCCGTAGGCATAGTCAGCTGCTCCCTGGTTCTCTATCTGCATGGTAACAGACTTTATTCCAGCATCATCAGCCTCCTGCAGATCGGCGATGGTCACCTTGTAGCCACCCTTCTCAGCCCAGCGCATATACATACGCATGAGCATCTGCGCCCAATCCTGCGCCTCTGTGCCACCAGCACCTGAGTTTATCTTCAGCACAGCGTCCATAGGGTCTTCCTCCTGTCTCAGCATATTCTTCAGCTCCAGGTCTTCTATCGCCTTTATGGCACGCTCGTATGCTTGGTCAACCTCTTGCTCTGTCACCATTTCGTCCTTATAGAACTCCATCGACAACTGCACCTCGTCAGCTGCTGTGCGCACCTCTTTGTAGCCGTCGAGCCATTTCTTCAGCTCTCCCACCACCTTCATCTGCGCCCTCGCCCTCTCTGGGTCTTCCCAGAAGTCAGGTGCCTGCGTCCTGAGGTCTTCCTCCTCATATTCTATCTTCTTTCTGTCTATATCCAGATATTTCCCCAGAGCATCCGCCCTGTCCATTATATCCTTCAGTTGGTCTTGTGTAATCATTCTATTCCTTATACATTGTCTCGATGACGTCAGCGTAATTCTTCATTATCACTGAGCGACGAGTCTTCAGCGTGTTAGTAAGTTCGCCACTCTCCATAGAGAATGGAGTGGTAATCAGTGTGAAACGCTTCACCTGCTCGTAACCTGCCAGTCCCTGTTGCAGAGTCTCTATGCGCTCCGTCAGCATCTTTATTATCTTCTCATTGCTGCATAGGTCCTCACGTCCTGAGAATGGTATGTTGTATTCTCGCGCATATTCCTCCAGCATAGGGTAAGCAGGCACTATCAGTGCCGAAACGAACTTACGTTCCTCAGCTATCACCACTATCTGTTCTATGTATTTATCCACCAGCAGTTTTGACTCCACCGCCTGTGGTGCTATGTATTTTCCGTTCGATGTCTTGTACAGATCTTTTATCCTCTCCGTCAGGAACAACTCGCCATCACGCATGTAGCCAGCATCACCAGTACGGAAATAACCATCTTCCGTAAACGCCTCCTTATTCAGCGCCTCGCGTTTGTAGTATCCACGAGTAATGGTCGGACCCTTCAGCAGTATCTCGTTATTCTCGCCTATCTTCACGTCTATGCTGCTTATCGGACGACCCACCGAACCTATGGTGTATGGCTCATCCCTGTGGTCACATGACACTGTAGCAAGACTTTCCGTCAGTCCGTAGCCCACTATCATATTAAGTCCTATGCTGTGCACAAAGGTCTCCACCTCAGGCGATACCACTGCACCAGCCGTAGGGAATATGTTAGGGCGCTCCAAACCAAACTGCTGCCTTACCATCTTCAGCACAGTCTTGTCTATCAGCTTATACTTCGCCTTGAGCAACAGCGACGGTCTCTTGCCCATCGCCTTACACTCCACGTTGTATTTTCGGCCTATCGCCATAGCCTCCCTGAACAGTTTCTGCCTAGTAGGCGATGCTTCCTCAATCTTAGCCTTCACACCTGCATACACCTTCTCCCAGAATCGTGGCACAGCCGACATACATGTAGGGTGTGTCTCCTTCATCGATTTCTGTATCTCGTGTGGATTGGTGTTGATAATCAGCGTACTTCCCTTGGTCAGCGCCAGGAAGTCCCATCCTCTCTCAAATATATGTGCTATTGGCAGGAAGGTTATCACTCTGTCATCCTCATCCACAGGCACGCATTCATTGTTAGCCCTGAAAGCAGCAGCATACTGACCGTACGTCAGCACCACACCCTTCGATTCGCCAGTAGTACCTGATGTGTAGAGTATGTTAGCTATGTCAATATTATTCTGCTCGCTCCACAGTCGCTCCACTTCTGGTTGGCGAGGCAAGCCATCAGCCAGTCTTATAAATTCGCTGAAGTGCAGCGAGGTTGTGTCGTGCTCAGCAAACGCCACCGATTCGTCAAATACTATTATGCGTTCCAATGTGGGACACAGAGCCTGCACCCTTCGCGCTTTATCATACTGGTCCTGTTCGCCCACAAACATCACCCTTATCTGGGCATCGTTAATGACAAACTGCAACTGTTGCTCTGAACTCGTGGCATAGAAAGGAATCGTTACTGCCCTTATGCCAAACGCTCCGAAGTCAGCATACAGATAAGGCAGAGCATTCTGCGAGAACACGCCAATGTTCTCCTGCACCTTCACGCCAAGGTTCAGTAGGGCGTTTGACACTCTCTTCACCATATCCGAAAACTCCGTCCACGACACCTTTTTCCATTCCGTGCCTCCGAACTCCTTATATTCGAAGACCGTCCTGTCGCCATATTTCTTTGCCTGTTCGTGGGGCAACATTGCCAAATGACAAACCGTTTGCATAGCTAACAAAAATGTGTTTATAAACTTTTCAAATGCAAAAATACTAAAAATAATTCATAACTCCAATTTTTTCGTTAAAAACATTGATTAACATCCTGCAATGCTACAGTAAGAAGACGGATGGTTGTTATGTTAAATCTGCGAAAAGTCTTGTATAGTTTAAGTTAATGTTATACCTTTGCATCAACTTCTGTAGGCGAAAGTAATTAAAGGTTAAAGAGTACATGATAGAGAAATATACAAACGAGGCAGTGGAACTGCTGAAGAAACTGATAGCTACACCATCTGTGAGCAGGGATGAGAAACAAGCTGCTGACGTGATGGAGGAAGCTATGCGCAGTTATGGGTTTGAACCTGAACGCATTGGTAATAACCTGATGATAAAGTCGAAGGACTGGGACAACAGCAGACCTACTATACTATTGAACGCGCACATTGACACGGTGAAACCTGTGAGTACTTGGACGAGGGATCCTTTCACTCCCACAATGGAGGGGGACAGGCTGTACGGACTGGGCTCTAACGACTGCGGTGGAGGACTGGTGGCACTTCTGCAGGTGTTTAGGATACTAGACTCCACAACTTTCAACTATATTTATCTCGCCAGTTGCGAGGAGGAGGTGAGCGGTGTGAATGGTATCAGAGCGGTGCTACCTCAGTTGCCGAAGATAGACGTAGCGATAGTGGGTGAGCCTACAGGACTGCAACCTGCGATAGCTGAGCGCGGACTGATGGTGATAGACGCTGTGGCTCACGGCAAGAGTGGTCATGCTGCTCGCGGAGAGGGTGTGAATGCCATATACGAGGCGCTGGATGATTTGGCTTTTATTAGAGACTATAAGTTCCAACGCGTCTCTCCTCTACTGGGCGAAACGAAAATGCAATGCACCATAGTGAATAGCGGTACGCAGCATAACGTGGTGCCTGACGAGTGTAAGTTTACCATCGACGTACGCACCAATGAGCTATACACTAACGAAGAAGTGTTTGAGTTCCTGAAGACGAAACTAAAGAGCGATATTCAGGCAAGGTCGCTTCATCTTCATAGTAGCTCGCTGTACAGCGAAAACGATACGTTGCAAGCGCCACTACTCAACTCTTTCCAAAGGAAATTTAAGGAACTGGGATTGGAGCCATTCGGTTCCCCTACCCTTTCTGACCAAGCACTGATGCGCTTCCCAAGTTTTAAGTTGGGACCAGGCGAGAGCTGTCGTTCGCACTCAGCAGATGAATATATCTGCGTTTCGGAAATAAGGAAAGCGATAGAGCTATATTTGGAGTTAATCAAAAAGTAGGAAGGGAGCAAGACGTGAGAGTTGCTCTGAGGTGAAGGAAGGTAGATTTGAAATATCAGTAACGGAACGGATGTTCCCATTCAGGCGACGGTATCTTAGGATGTCCGTCGCCTGTGTGTGATTGATAAGCGGATGCGCCTTGAGTTGCTGAAGGGACGACTGGTTGACATGTATCTTTGCAAAATTCTGCGAAGCTGTCATATAGGTAAGGGCTGACTCTGGAAAATTGCGGATAGTGAGCAGCTCGTCTGGCGACACAAATGCCTGACGACGTTGACGCAACTCAACTATACGACGAGCGAAATAAGTGCCGATACCTGGTATACTTTTCAGCGCAGTAGTGTCGGCAGTATTGATATCAATAGACTCGCCTGGAGAGAGTTTCTTTACATTTTCGTAGGTGCTTGCACCGTTTCGTAGTGAACTCTGTTCACGTTTCGTAGCGAAGCTTTTCGTAGCAATCTTTGATTGCGTATCGTTCCTGTTAATATAATCCCTCGCCATTATCTCAGGTTTTATTCTGATATAGGGTTCCAAACGACGATAATGCTCCAAGGTAAGACCGTAGAGCATAGCGAAATCCTCCTTTTGACGATATCTGCCCCCCTTAGCACGATACTTATAGATATTACGCACTTGCCAGGGACGCAAGCCTAAACGCAAGAGCTGTGTGCTATCAGCAGTGTTAGGGTCGAAATAGAAAAGTTCGCCCACAGTTTCCTGCTTCTGGGCATAGTATTGTTGTTTGGGAGAAGATTGCATTCTCTTTCCATTCTTCGCAAACTCAGGCGCTGAAGATTCTTCTCTATCACGCAACAAAGGGAAAGTTATGACCAACACAACAATAATAAGAATCAACAATATTATTGAATTGCTGTCAGTCTTACGAAAAGAGAAGTTCATAGTAAAAAGATTTCCACTTAAACAATCGGTAGCGATGTGCCATTAACCTTCTGATAGAAATCGAGGGCGAAGACATCAGTCATGCCTGAGATAAAATCGATGACAGCCATAACGCGAGTAGGAAGATCTGGGGCGTTGATTTCATACTGGCTGCTGACACGACGGAGGAGTTCCTGAGAATAGAAACGATCAGGATTGACAATAGCCTCCATCATGCGATGCATAAGGGTCTCCATAATATGATAACCTCCTAACTCGATGTCGAGCACTGGCTTGGAGTGATATATCTTGCTGAAAGCAACCTCAGTGCAACGTTTGTAGGCATCGCGCTGACGCTCACTTATATGCCTAATGAGCGAACCTTGGAATGTGCCCTGCATGATGGCATCCTCATTAGCAAGGAAGGCATCGACACATTCATTCTCAAGTTTGCCTATAACGCAGGCACGCATATACACCACTTGTTCATTCTCATCAGTGATGCACTCTTTCTCAATGCGATCGAGGATAGCCTGCTTCACATCATCAGCGAAGAATGCCAGAAGCAGATCGCTGGTTTGCTCGAAAGATAATATCCTTAGTTTATGAGCATCCTCAATATCCATTATCTCATAGCAGATATCGTCAGCTGCCTCAACAAGATAAACCAGCGGATGACGGGAATATAGTTGAGGTTGGAGGTTTGAGGTCTGAGGTTTTAACTCTATCGGCTCTATTCCCAGTTCTGCAGCTATCTTCTTGTAAGTGGCGGCTTCAGAGGTAAAGAAACCGAATTTCTCCTTGCCAACATAAGGGATGGCTGTGGAGGGATATGGATACTTAACGATGGAAGCGAGGGTGCTGTAGGTCATAGCAAAGCCACCTTCGCGTCTGCCACAGAAACGGTGGGTAAGGATGCGGAAAGCATTGGCGTTGCCCTCAAAGTGGATAAGGTCACTCCATACGTCGTCAGGCAGTTTGCCCTTCAAGTCAGCTCCTGCACCCTCAGAGAAGAATGTCTGTATGGCTTTCTCACCAGAATGGCCGAAAGGTGGGTTACCCAAATCATGAGCCAAACAAGCGCTTGACACTATGGTGCCGAGTTCCTCGACGAGCGTGCCTGCCAACTTAGGGTTGCGACGGATGACGGCTCGCGCCACATCGTTGCCGAGCGACATACCCACACTTGCCACCTCAAGGGAATGGGTAAGACGGTTATGAACGAATATAGACCCAGGCAAGGGAAATACCTGAGTCTTATTCTGTAAACGACGGAAAGGAGCAGAGAATATCAAGCGATCGTAATCGCGCTTGAACTCAGAGCGGTCATCATGACGCTCCGTATGGTGCAACTCCTGTCCGAGTCGCTTGTTGCTTATGAGAGTTTGCCAGTTCACTACTCAAAGCTTATAATGCCCTCAGTAGGTTCGGAGGGAGTAGGTGAAGCGACTGGTGCTTCTGGAGTGGTCTTACGTGCTGACACTGAGAGGTGGTTGAGATTCTCAAGCTGCTGACGAGTGCGTCCGTAAGTGGTGTTATTCTCTATAGCAAGGATGAGGTCTTCGTTGTCTAGATCCTCTGCCCTAAACAGGAAGCAGTTAGCACGACGTTTAGCAGGACGGTTGCTACCATCAGCACCATAATAGCGTTCCATACGTTCACGCTCCAGACGTTCGCGCTCTTCCTTCTCTGCCAGACGAGCCATATCCTCAGCGGTACGCTTCTGCTGACGCTCAGCAAGAGCCTCGTCGATATCAGCAAGTCCGAAGCCCGTAGCCAGAATGGTCACCTTTACCTTATCGCCCAGTGTTGGGTCGTTAGCAATACCCCACTTCAACTCGAAGTTAGAGAATTTCTCCATGAAATCGTTTATCTCATTCATCTCATCCATCATGAGACCCTTATGGTTGGCATCATCAGCATGGGTGACAGAGAGCAGAATCTTCTTGGAGTTGAAGACATCGTTGTCATTAAGCAATGGGGAGTTGAGAGCATCGTCGATGGCATGCTTCACACGTCCGTCGCCCTCACCGTAACCTGTTGACATGATAGCCACACCACCATCTTTGAGTACGGTCTTAACATCATTGAAGTCGAGGTTTATCTTACCATGAACGGTAATAATCTCAGCAATAGACTTAGCAGCTACAGACAGAGTGTCATCAGCCTTAGCAAAGGCCTCGTTGACTGAAAGGTCTGAATATATCTGGCGCAGACGCTCGTTGTTGATAACCAAGAGGGCATCGACATTCTTTGCCATCTCCTCAACGCCATCGAGTGCTTGGGTGATTTTCTTAGAACCCTCAAACTTGAATGGTATGGTTACAATACCTACGGTGAGGATGCCCATAGCTTTAGACTCACGAGCAATAACTGGAGCAGCACCAGTACCAGTACCACCACCCATGCCTGCTGTAATGAATGTCATCTTTGTGCCATCATCGAGCATGCGACGAACATCCTCTATGCTCTCCTCAGCAGCCTCACGAGCCTTCTCTGGACGGTTACCAGCACCCAGTCCCTCACTGCCCAATTGCAGATGAACAGGGATAGGTGAATCATTGAGTGCCTGAGCATCAGTATTACAAAGCACGAAGGACACATCGTGAATGCCCTCACGATACATGTGGTTGACAGCATTACCACCACCACCACCAACGCCGATAACCTTGATAATGCTCTTCTCTTCAACTGCAGTCTGACCGAAGTCAAGTATATTGTTGTTATCTAATTCTAACATAGTGCGAATGTGATTTATGGATTAAAGACTATTATTATTCCTCATCAGTGAATGATGAAAGCCATTTGATAACCTTAGAGCCAAAACCTGACTTTTTCTTTTCCTCAGCCTCCTGACGCTTGCGCTCCTCTTCTTCAAGACGAAGTTTTTCAGCCTCCAACTCAGCCTTAGCAGCAGCGAGAGACTTAGCTGCCTCTATCTCAGCCATTGACTGTACAGCACCTGGGGGCAGGGTGTTAGGATCGCGTGGCACAATAGGAGCCTGTGATGTGGCAGGATCCTGTTGTACAGCACCTGCTAAAGTGGCACCTGTTCCTGTTGCACCAGCATCACCATTCTCACCAAAGAGATTCTGAGCTTTCTGTTCCTCAGGCATCCAACAGTTCTGGTCGCCCTTAGCAAGAAGACCCAGAACGGTATTCATAGTACCGTCGTGAGCGGTGATAGCAGGATTAGACGAACTGATGGTTGAGGTTACGAACTTAGCGATGCGCACCTTCTCAACACCCGTCTGCTTAGTAAAAGCAATGTCGATATTCTTAAGATTTGAGCCACCGCCTGTGAGCACTATGCCACCAAGCAGTTTATCCTGATACTCCTGTGACACCTGGTTCCATACGTTAGCAATAATCTCCTGAACGCGAGCCTCAACGATATCAATGAATCGAGAACTCTCCACCTTGCGCTCATAGTCGAGGTCATACTTCAAGGATGGATCAATATCAGCTGGCTCTGTGTAAGCTGAAGCATAATGCAACTTGAGTTTTTCAGCCTCTGGCTCCTCAACCTGCAGAGAGCAGATATCCTTAGTGATATTGTTGCCTCCGAGAGGTATTACAGCAAGGTGACGAATGATATTCTTGTGGAACACCATAACTGTAGTAGTGTCAGCACCCAAGTCTACAAGCACACAACCGCTACGCATCTCAACTGGTGTGAGTACTGCGTCAGCCAATGCAAATGGAGCAAGATACAGTTCAGCTATCTTTACGCCAGCAATCTCAAAACAAGTGTTGAGTTTCTGGTAATGACGCTTGCTCTGAAGGATATTCAGGAAATTGCCATCAAGACGCTGACACTGTATGCCCACAGGCTCTGTCTGCATCAAACTGTCAGCACGATACTCCTGCACCTCAACGTCGAGAATCTCCTGCTCAGGATACTCCATAGAACGATTTTGATCCATCATATCAACAATGAGCTGCTGAGTAACAGGCATCTCGTCGCCCAGTTCCTTTGTGATAGTGTTGAGGTCAGAATGTATTGACTGGCCACCCACTCCAATATACACATGCTTAATGCCCGACTTCAACTGCGTACGCAGACGCTGTATTATATTTGTGATACACTGTACAGTCTTGTCGATGTTATACACGACGCCCTTTCTGATACACTGGGTAGCGTCCTCAGTAACTACGGCAAGCACATCGATTCGCCCATCAGATTTCTTCTGACCTGCGATACCCTTAATCTTTGTTGAGCCAAGTTCGATGGCTACGATGAAATTTTTTGCTGGCATAAGTTATATTGTATTATTTCAGTGGGTAGTTTTTCTAAATAATGCAAATTTACAAAAAATAAGGTGTTATATAAGTAATGTGTAACGATTTTTAAGAATGTTTTATTCTCTTTTACGACAAACTATCTGGTTGGTATATTCAAGCGAGATATACTCGTATCGATTCCAACCTGCATGAACAAGTCCGTAACGATAGAAAGACTCTAGTCGTTGTAGCTGTTTTACGACATATTCCCTGATGCGAGTGTCACGCGCCGAATTGTTATGAGCTGAAGGCAGTTCGCCAATGTTGATGATATGGTCGCCAACGCGTGGCACAAGCTCTACGGAATAGTCAGGCAGGATGTTTATCTGCTCTATCTGATTGCGCCAGAGGTCATCGTCCATAATAGTCTGGGCAAGTGGGGCAAGATAGTGATTGGCGTATTTACGACTCACATTGCCCGTAACAATTATCATGTCACTCGTGTATTGCGAATTAGGCATCACACCTCCATTAGCATCTACATAGTAGTCCTCTCCCTTATCACTCTTGACACGTGCAATTGGCACATTCTGGGTAATAGTGATATAGACGTGACCATCAGTGGTGATATAACACTGAGCAGTCTTGACGAAAGGCATACCAACCAACTGTCCCTCCACCTTGCGCGGATTTATGGAGGAAAGGCGTTGATTGAGTGGATAGACGCCCTTCTTAATTAGCAATGTCTTCACTTCCTCAGAATTAAGGAAACCATTTTCGTTGTCATCAGCAATATTGATGACCACCTTAGTGCATAGCGTCGCCTGCTCAGTGGGTTTGTTCCACGAGGTGATGGCCATAAAGAGGTAACATGCTATTACCACATCAAAGGCCACGAGCAACGTCTTTTTCCAGTTAATGTTTAGACTCAATTATCTTTGTTATTTCAGGTACATAATTATCCAAATCGCCTGCACCCAAGATGATGAGCACATCGAAATCACGCTTGCTAACGAGGTCGAGGACTTCGTCTTTCTTTATCATAGACTTCTCCACGCCAGGTGCGAGATTATCATATATCAACTCAGACGTAACGCCTGGTATGGGCTGTTCACGTGCAGGATAGATATCGCACAGTATCACCTCATCGAGTTGTGACAGGGCATCAGCAAAATCCATATAGAAATCACGAGTACGAGTGTAGAGGTGAGGTTGGAATATGGCAGTAATGTGTCGATCGTGATACACCTGTTTCATACTCTTAGCACTCTGATATATCTCCTTAGGATGGTGGGCATAGTCTGAAAGCACCACATGCTTCTCTGTGCGCAAAGAGAAATCAAAACGACGGTCAACACCTGCGTAAGTCTCCATACCCTTGCGTAGTTCATCAGCAGTGCAACCATTCAACTGCGCCATTGCCATAGCTCCTATTCCGTTGTCAATGTTAATAGGTACGGGCTGACCCAGACGAACGCCAAGAACGTTCTCTATGGGTGAAATAAAGTCGAATGTTATCTCGCCTTTCTCTATCTTGATATTCTCAGCATGGAAGTCGCCCTCGTCAGTGCCATAGGTGTAAGTACGAACACCCTCAGCAACGTCGGCTTTCATCTCCAGTCCGGTATGAATGATAAGGGCACCACCTGGCTGAATGAGTGTGGTATAATGACGGAAAGACTCTAGATAAGCCTCCTTGGTGCCATATATATCAAGGTGGTCAGGATCTGAACTGGTTATCACCGTCATCCAAGGACGCAACCAATGAAAACTACGGTCAAACTCGTCAGCCTCTATTACCACATAGTCTGAATCGTCACTCAGAATGTAGTTGGTGCCGTAATTCTTAGAGATGCCCCCAAGGAAAGCATTACAATCAAGTGATGACTGATGCATGATGTGTGCACACATAGTAGAAGTGGTGGTCTTGCCATGAGTGCCAGCTACGCAGAGTCCCTTATGCTCCTTAGTAAGAGTACCAAGCACTTGGGCACGCTTCTGAATATCGAAACCACCATTACGGAAGAACTGCAACTCCTTATGTTCGGCAGGAATAGCTGGGGTATATATTACGAGTGTCTCCTTAGGGTCACGACAAGCCTGAGGAATCTTTTCCACATCCTCATCATAATGTATCAACATACCCTCCTGTTCCAAAGCTTGAGTCAGTTTTGAAGGAGTCTTGTCATATCCAGCAACCACCTTGCCTTGACGTAAGAAATAACGGGCTATGGCACTCATTCCTATGCCACCTGCACCAACAAAATATACTGATTTCATATACTCTTGAACCTTTGAACTTTCTAACTATTTAACCAACTTCATCACCTCATCGGCTATAATATCAGCACTATCGGGAAGAGCAAGTTTCTTTACCTCTTGTTCTAACTTTTCAATAGCCGTTGCATTTGACACCAGTGCCACTGCCTCTTCCACGAGAGTGCGTTCAGCCTGATTATCAGGCACAAACACCGCTGCGTCCTTATCAGAGAGTGCGCGAGCATTCTTAGTCTGGTGGTCTTCAGCCACATTAGGCGAAGGCACCAATATTGAAGCTTTACCAAGCAGACAGAGTTCACTGATACTTGAAGCGCCAGCACGACTTATCACTATATCGGCAGCCTTATAAGCCGTTGCCATGTCTGAGATGAAAGCCTGAGGTTTTACTATCTTAGCATTGGCTTCCTTAGCCTTGCGCTCACATTCCTCAGCATAGTACTTACCTGTCTGCCAAATCACCTGTATGCCTGCCTGTTCAAATCTTTGAATACCTGCAGAAATAGAGTTGTTTATGGTGCGAGCACCTAACGAACCACCTATTACTAGTATCGTAGGCAGATCTTTCTGCAACCCCATAGCCTCTCTTGCCTCAGCCTTTGTCATAGTGTTAGCAAGTAAAGCCTGACGAACAGGGTTGCCAGTCTTTATGATACGCTCGGCAGGAAAGAAACGCTCCATTCCATCGTATGCCACGCATATCTTAGCTGCTTTCTTAGCAAGCGAACGGTTGGTAACACCAGCATAGGAATTCTGTTCCTGAATAAGACAAGGAATGCCCATAGCTGCTGCTGCATTAAGCGTAGGGGCAGAGGCATACCCACCTACGCCAACTGCCACCTGTGGCTTAAAACTCTTGATAATCCTCTTTACCTTATGACGACTGAGGAAGAAATCAATCATCACACCAATGTTCTTAGGACTCCACAGTGGACGTATCAAACCACGCACAGGCAATCCCTTAATCTCGTATCCTGCCTCAGGTACGCGTGTCATCTCCATACGTCCTTCAGCTCCTACAAAGAGAATCTTGGCGTCAGGACACTTTGCTTTGATAGCATTTGCTATACTAACGGCTGGGAAGATATGACCTCCCGTTCCTCCGCCACTGATGATGATTCTTGGTTCGCTCATATTGATTAAGAATTAAGTATTATGCTATTTCACGTTTCTTTGCCGTACGGCTTATGCTGAGTATTACACCTATGTATATACAGTTGATGATGGACGATGTGCCACCCTTACTGATAAGAGGCAGTGGCTGACCTGTAACTGGAGCAAGTCCTACTGCCACACACATATTAAACATAGCCTGTACCACAATAAGCATTGCCAAACCCATAGCGAGATATGCTGGGAAGGTGTTCTGACAATGACGTGCTATGTATCCAGTTCGGAATAATAGCGAGATATAGAGTAATGCTACGAAGGCTGCTCCGAACCATCCCAACTCCTCGAAGATGATGGCATAGATAAAGTCAGAAAAGGCAAGGGGAAGGAAATCACGCTGTACCGAATTGCCTGGTCCTACACCAGTGAAATGGCTTGATGCTATAGCTATATTGGCATGTCCCACCTGTCCGTTCTTGTCAAGATCGTACTCATGTGGTGGCACCTCCTTCTTATTCATAAAGTCATCAATACGCTGTTTCCAAAGATCAAGACGGTGAAGCACACCACCACGTCTTGTCGCAGCAACTGCCTTCTCATCCTTCTGTGACTGAGCCTCATCTACGCTTTGCTGCTTATCCACCATCTCTGTCATCTGTTTCTCTGCAGACACGGCTTCACCAAGTTCCGTCTTTGACTTACCCACTGCCCACACAAGCATTATGGCTACTACTCCCACTATGGCAACAGTAGAACAGAGATAACCCAACTGCTTAAGTGGCACTCTGCCTATAATCATCATAAGGAATACCACCACTCCCATCAATGCTGCCGTAGAGAAATTCTCAGGAAGCACCAGAACAATAAGCACTCCTGACGTGAGCATTACATATTTGAAAGCTTTAGGATGAGCGCCATTAGGCGTTTGAAGCTGACTGAGAATATGAGCAGTAGCAAGCACCATTGTGCCCTTGGCTATTTCTGACGGTTGTAATGGTATGATGCCAAAGAGTTTTATCCATCGAGCAGCATCGTTTTCTTTCGAACCTATAATATAAACGAGTATAAGCAACAATATAGAGAAGGGCACCATGATAGGTGTCAAAACCTTGAAATAACGGCACGGCACGTTGAGTACGCAGACCATTGCCACGAGTCCGAAACCAAGAAGCAGGGTGTGATAGAATGCCGCAAACCAATAGTTGCCTGACTTATAGCCAAGAATTGATGATGAAGAATACACCTCCAGCACGCTTATGATGCATAACAGGAAGAATATTATCCATATAATGCGGTCGCCCTTGAATATGTTTTGCAGTTGCTTAAAGCTGTCCAATTTTAGTTGAAAGTTGAAGATTAAAAGTTATTCTTTAGCCAGAGCCTTGAATTGTTCGCCACGATCTTCCATGTTCTTAAACAGGTCGAAAGAAGCACAACAAGGTGACAGTAGCACCACATCGCCTTTTTTTGCTAACCTACGACAAGCCTCAACGCATTCCTGCATTGAGTGAGTATCGGCTATTGGCAGTCCGAGGTCGTCAAATGATGCATGGAGTTTGGCATTATCCACTCCCATATACACCAAGGCGCAACATTTCTCCTTTACCAGAGCCTTGATATCATTGTAGTCGTTACCCTTATCCTTGCCACCAACTATGAGTACCGTTGGACGAGACATAGCCTCCAGAGCCACATGACACGCATCTACGTTGGTAGCCTTTGAGTCGTTTATCCAGAGTATTCCGTCCTTTTCTATCACCTTCTCTAGGCGATGCTCTACACCTGGGAAGTCCTTCAGACACTGTGCGAGTGTGTCTTCCATCTTACACTGCTGACCCATAGCCAGATTCATCTTTGCCATTGCTGCACGAACAGCTGCACGAGCAGCCATCATATTGCGCTGGTTATGCTTGCCTGGAAGAGGAAAATCACTATTTGGGTCTATCTCCTTATCTGAGAAAGGAACGAGCGAAGGATTACCCATTACGGCAGGACGACTGGATGGCGTAGGTTTTGGTGCATAACCATCGAGTCTCTTCTGTAGTTCGTTGTCTATATATTCGTCTTCTACCCAGTATATGAATGAATCTTTCGGAGTCTGGTTCTGTATTATACGCATCTTTGAATCAACATAGTTCTGCATGTTGAAATCATAACGGTCAAGATGGTCAGGGGTGATGTTCATCAACACTGCTACATCAGCATGGAATGTAAACATATTGTCGAGCTGAAAAGAGCTAATCTCCAACACATACCATTCTCTGTCCTTGGTAGCTACCTGCATAGCGTAGCTCTTGCCTATGTTACCTGCGAGTCCTACGTCAATGCCCCACTTCTTCATAATATAGTAGATGAGTGACGTGGTGGTTGTCTTACCATTCGAACCCGTAATACAGATAGTCTTGCCTTTGCTGTAGCGCTTAGCAAACTCCAGTTCGGCAAGTATAGGAGTGCCTTTAGCAATAAGGGCCTGTACCATTGGGGCTGTGTCAGGTATGCCAGGACTCTTCACCACTTCAGTAGCTGAAAGGATTTCCTTCTCTGTATGCTGGCCTTCCTCCCAACGCACTCCTATCTCTTCAAGCTTTTTCTTATACCTTGGTTTGATGCTGCCCATGTCTGAAACAAAGACATCATATCCCTGTTGTTTAGCGAGCATCGCGGTACCTACTCCACTCTCGCCAGCTCCAAGTACTACAAGTTTTTTCATTGCCTTATCTTGTTTTTTAACTTTCAAACTTTTGCTCCCTTACTCCTTACCTTATCTTCAGTGTGATGATTGCCAACGCAGCCATACCTATGGTGATAATCCAGAAGCGTGTGGTAATCTTTGACTCAAACCAACAACCACGTGGACGCTTGATGAATATCTTCAAATCGCTGTCAAGCTGACCTGGCTGTATGCGGAAAGCATCATGAATAGGTGCACGCTTAAAGACACGAAGTTTCTGTCCACGCTTGTTACCAAACTTTGCCACATTAACCTGCAACAATACTGATATACTCTCACAAAGGAATACGAAGCACAGTATTGGTATGAGCAGTTCCTTGTGTATTATGATAGCAACTACTGCTATGATGCCACCAATGGCAAGCGAACCCGTATCGCCCATAAACACCTGGGCAGGGTAAGCATTATACCAGAGGAAACCTATCAGGGCTCCGATAAAGGCGCTTAGGAATATCACAAGTTCCTCCGACTGAGGTATATACATAATATTGAAATATGCCGCATAACCTATATGACTGGACACATAAGCCAAGATGCCTAAGGCTACACATATCACCGCACTGTTGCCTGCACACATGCCGTCCATTCCGTCATTAAGGTTCGAACCATTACTAACTGCCATTACGAGGAAGGTAGTAAGCAGCACGAAGAATATCCACCCACCTGCCGACTTACGTTCGCCCAACCATGAGAAGAACGTGTCTGAATAGTTCAGGTTGTTGTTCTTAACAAAAGGAATAGTCGTAGTGGTTGACTTCACTGGTTCACTCTTGTGTATCACCACCTCTGTTGTCTGTGTGCCGTTCAGGATTTCCTGCTTTGACACATTCTCACGTATCACAGCATCAGGACTCAGCCAAAGGGTTAGGCCTATTACCAATCCTAACAGTGCCTGACCTAAGAGCTTATAGCGTGGTTGCAGTCCGTCTTTTGATATCTTGAGCTTTATATAGTCATCAGCAAAACCTATGGCACCAAGCCACA
>JAZLBU010000127.1:0-8047 GCA_045613845.1 Prevotella sp.
GACGGATGTGTGGAGCGTATGCCTCGCGTGAGGTTTGGAAAGGTGCACGTGGCTAACTGCCTCTACTCAAGTCCCAACACACAATACTGTTTTGGCGTGGGCTATATGTCGAAGATATATGCTGAGGGCAATGCCTTCACATCTGATGCAGCCAAAACGCATATTTGGAAATATCCTAACACGAAGTCTCAAGAGGCTCACCACTTCAAACTCGTGAACAGCCTTGGCGCTGACGATATAGACCTGGCTAAGGGCTCAGAGGAGCATTTCGACCCTTCAACTGCATACAGCGATGTGGAGGTGTATAGCGCAAGCCTCGTAGAAGCAACTGTTTCGCACTATGCTGGTGCCACCCTCACTGAAGAGCAGCTGACATCACGAGGCAAACCTACTGCTGTGGCTAATGTGAGCGAGTCAAGCGAAGTGAGGAGTGTGGAATACTACACTATCGACGGAGTTCAGCTTGCTTCACCTAAGAGCGGCATAACGCTACGCAAGACCACCAAGGCCGACGGAAAGGTGGTGACAGAGAAAATCATAATGAAATAGAGATAAAAAAGGATGCGCTCGCATCCTTTTTTGCATAATTCTTTATTCTTCATTCTTCATTGTTAATTATTTTTACTACCTTTGCAGTCAAATTTGTAAATAAGGTATAGAAATGGAAAAAGTAATACTTACTGGCGACAGACCAACAGGACGACTGCACATAGGTCACTACGTGGGTTCGCTACGCAGAAGGGTGGAACTGCAGAACTCTGGTGAATATGACAAGATATTCATTATGATAGCCGACGCACAGGCGCTGACTGATAATGCTGACAACCCTGAGAAGATAAGGCAGAACGTGATAGAGGTGGCGCTGGACTATCTGGCTGCGGGCATAGACCCTGAGAAGACTAACATCTTCATTCAGAGTGCTGTGCCTGAGCTGACGGAACTGTCATTCTACTACATGAACCTCGTGAGTGTACAGCGCCTGCAGCGTAACCCTACGGTGAAGTCGGAGCTGGAGATGAGGAAGTTTGAGGGAGGCACCCCAACAGGTTTCTTCTGCTACCCTATCTCACAGGCTGCTGACATCACGCTGTTTAAGGCTACCACAGTGCCTGTGGGCGAGGACCAGAAGCCTATGCTGGAGCAGACCAACGAGATAGTGCGCCGCTTCAACCACATATATGGCAACGTGCTCATAGAGCCAAAAATTCTGTTGCCTGACAATCAAGCTTGCATGCGTCTGCCTGGAACTGACGGCAAAGCAAAGATGAGTAAGTCATTGGGCAACTGCATATACCTCTCTGATTCGGCTAAAGAGCTGAAGAAGAAGGTGAACTCTATGTTTACTGACCCTCAGCACCTGACCATCGACTCACCAGGACATCTGGAGGGCAACACCGTGTTTACTTATCTCGACGCTTTCTGCAAGGATGAGGACTTTGCACGCTTCCTGCCTGACTACAAGAATCTGGACGAAATGAAGGCCCACTACTGCCGAGGCGGACTGGGCGACGGAACATGTAAGAAGTTCCTGCTCAGCGTGCTCAACGACCGTCTGGAACCTATCCGTGAGCGCCGTCATGAGTGGGAGCAGCGCATACCTGAGGTGGTAGAAATACTGCGCAAGGGAACCGAGGCAGCACGTGAGCGCGGCATTAAGACACTGAACGAGGTGCGCCACGCCATGCGCATAGACTATTTCGACGATCCAGAGTTTGTGAAGGAACAGACAAACAAGTTTAAGGCATAAGGCAGACTCATATATACGATAATTCCCGAATTGTTTTGGCAGTTCGGGATTTTTTTCGTATCTTTGCACTTTGTATATATAAATAATGTAAATAAGAGAATATGTTAAGAATAGCAGTACAGTCAAAAGGTCGTCTATATGAGGACACCATGGACCTGCTCAAAGAGACAGGCATAAAAATCAATAACGCACGTCGCACCCTGCTCGTGCAGTCAAGCAATTTCCCTATCGAGGTGCTCTACATGCGCGATGACGACATACCAGAGTGCGTGGCAAGCGGTGTAGCCGACATAGGTATAGTAGGCGAAAACGAATTTGTGGAGCGTCAGGTGGATGCAAACATCGTGAAGCGTCTCGGTTTCTCTAAGTGTCGCATCTCACTCGCTATACCTGAGGCCATCAACTACACAGGTGTGAAGTGGTTTGACGGCAAGAAGATTGCTACCTCCTACCCTAACATCCTGAAAAAGTTTGCTAAGGAACAGGGCATCAACATCGACGTTCATGTGATACAGGGCTCTGTAGAGATTGCTCCTGGCATAGGACTCTCTGACGGCATATTCGATATTGTTTCATCTGGCTCTACCCTCATAAGCAACAAACTGCGCGAGGTGGAGATAGTGATGAAGAGCGAGGCTCTGCTCATAGGAAACAAGGAACTGACACCTGAGAAGCAGGCTACGCTGGACGAGTTCCTCTTCCGCATACAGTCTGTATTGGTGGCTGACGACAAGAAGTATGTATTGATGAACGCACCAACAGAGAAGGTGAAGGAAATCTGCGCCATACTGCCAGGCATCAAGGCACCAACAATTCTGCCTCTCGCCACTGAGGGATGGACAAGCATACATACCGTTGTGGATCAGAAACACTTCTGGGAGATAGTAGGTCAGCTGAAGGCTGCTGGTGCTGAGGGCATACTCGTATTGCCTATCGAGAAAATGATATTATAAAATGAATATAATCAGATTTCCAAACAAAGAGGATTACGCCAAGATATGTGAGCGTCCGCACATGGATGTGTCGCAGTTGAACAATATTGTCAATGGCGTACTTAGCGATATAAGGGAGAATGGCGACAAGGCCGTTATTGCCTATGAAGAGAAGTTTGACAAGGTCAAGTTGGAGAGCCTCGCTGTTACTGATGAAGAGATAGCAGAGGCAGAGAACCTTGTTGATGCAGAACTGAAGACTGCTCTTGTACTTGCCCATGACAATATAGCTAAATTCCACGAATCACAGAAGTTTGAAGGTGAGAAGGTGGAAACTGCCAAGGGCGTAACCTGTTGGCAAAAGAGCGTAGCGATAGAGAAGGTTGGACTGTATATCCCCGGAGGTACGGCACCGCTGTTCTCTACCGTGCTGATGCTTGCCACCCCTGCCAAGATAGCCGGATGCAAGGAGATAGTGCTGTGCACCCCGCCTAACAGGGAGGGAAAGGTACACCCAGCCATACTGATGGCAGCAAAGGTAGCTGGCGTAAGCAAGATATTCAAGGCTGGCGGAGTACAGGCTATTGGTGCTATGGCTTACGGCACGGAGTCGGTGCCTAAGGTATATAAGATATTCGGTCCTGGCAACCAGTTTGTGATGGCTGCCAAGCAACAGGTGTCCCTGCACGATGTGGCTATCGACATGCCTGCCGGTCCGAGTGAGGTTTGCGTGATAGCCGACGAAACGAGCAATCCCGTCTTTGTGGCTGCCGACTTGCTTTCACAGGCTGAGCACGGAATCGACTCTCAGGTGATACTCATATCTACCTCTGAGGATATGCTGCAACAGGTGGTAAAGGAAACAGAAAAACAACTCAGCGTGTTGCCTCGCAAGGAGATAGCAGAGAAATCGCTCGCCAACTCACAGTTTGTGCTGGTGAAAGACAAGGAGGAGGCTATGGAATTAAGCAACACATACGCTCCAGAGCACCTTATCATAGCAACTGCTGATTATGAGGATTTGACTGAGAAGGTAGTGAATGCCGGCTCCGTGTTCCTTGGCAACTATGCCTGCGAATCAGCTGGCGACTATGCTTCGGGCACCAACCACACGCTGCCTACTCACGGCTATGCCTTAGCATATAATGGAGTAAACCTTGATAGCTACAATCGCAAGGTTACTTTCCAACATCTCACCGAAGAGGGTATCAAGACCATCGGTCCTGCTGTGGTGTGCATGGCAGAAAACGAAGAGTTGGAAGCACATGCCAACGCCATGAGGGTGAGATTGGGGGTTTGAGGTTTGAGATTTGAGGTTTAATTTTCAATGTCTAAAGACGAATTACTCGACCTGCTGAGGCAAGAAGGCTGTGAGATGACACTTCGAGAGAAGTTGCATCTTACCGTGCTTTTGAGCATACCTGCCATCATAGCACAGTTCTCTTTCATAGCCATGCAGATGATTGACGCCGCCATGCTGGGACATCTCAGTACCGACGAAGCAGCAGCAGTAGGACTGGTATCAACCACCATCTGGCTCTTTGGTGGACTGACCTCAGCCTTTGCAAGTGGTTTTGCTGTCCAGGTGGCACACCGCGTGGGAGCAGGCGACAACACTGGCGCACGCAGCGTAATACGCCAAGGTCTGCTGTCAGGTTTTATCTTCGCCTGTATAATGATGGTTATCGGGCTAAGCATATCGCCCCACCTACCCCACTGGCTCGGAGCTTCAGAACACATTTGCGAGGAAGCGTCACACTACTTCTCCATCTTCTGCCTTGGCATACCGCTGATAGTGCTCAATGGCGTGGCTGCCGGCAGTCTGCGATGTTCTGGCAACATCAAGATTCCAAGTATGCTGATGATAATGATGTGTGTGCTCGATGTGATATTCAACTATATCTTCATCTTCATGCTCAACTGCGGAACGGCAGGAGCTGCATACGGCACCATAACGGCATACTTCATCACCATGTGCAGCATGGTTTATGCCATGGCGATAAAGGACAAAGTGCTCAACTTCATTCAAGATGATGTACTCGACTTCAAACCTAAACTGAAGATACTCAAGAAGACTTTCCGCATAGGATTCCCTATAGGACTGGAGCGCGGAGTGACATGTACGGCACAGATAGCGATATCATCAATCATTGCCCCACTGGGAAGCATAGCCATAGCCGCCAATACGTTTGGCATAAACATAGAATCGCTATGTTACATGCCTGGGCACGGAATAGCCGAGGCTGCCACCACATTGGTGGGTCAGAGTAAGGGAGCATCCAAACGCAACCTGATGCACTCGTTTGCGTGGATATGTATGGCTTTAGGTGTTAGCATTATGGCTTTCATGGGACTGCTAATGTGGCTATTCGCTCCTGAGATGTTTAGCATCATAACACCCGACAAAGAGGTGATAGCCTTGGGCACAGATATTCTGCGCATAGAGGCATGGGCTGAACCAGGGTTTGCAGCTGCCATCATAGCATCGGCCGTATTCGTGGGAGCGGGTAAGACGCTCATTCCGTCGCTGATGAATCTGGGCAGTATATGGATAGTCCGCGTGTCACTCACCCTGCTACTCGCCCCTACTATGGGACTGCGTGGCGTATGGATAGCTATGGCAATAGAACTCTGTTTCCGTGGCGCTATCTTCACTATGAGACTTTGCACGCGCAAGTGGTCGTATATCAGAGACCATAGCTACTTAAAGAAACTGAAAACCGTAAATTGACTAATGACAATAATAAAGGATAAGGAATACGGTGGCGAACGCCCACTATATGCTTCTCACGACCTGCGCCTTGAGAACGTAACCATTCATGTTGGCGAATCGTCTATCAAGGAAACAAGCAATATAGAGGCTGATAGCTGTACCTTTGAAGGCAAGTACGTTTTTTGGGAGACATACGGTTTCAAAATCAACAACTGCTACTTCAACGAGAGTGCACGTTCCAGCTTGTGGTATTCCAAAGATTGTCACATGACAAACTGCAAGGTTGACGCCCCAAAGATGTTTCGCAGAATGGAGAATATTCATGTGGAAAATACAGTGTTCAACAAGGGCGAAGAGATGTTGTGGGACTGCAATAACGTAACCCTGAAGAATGTTACCATAAAGGATTGTGACTACTTGTTTATGCATACCGACAACATCAGGATAGACAACTATCGTCAGGACGGCAACTACGCCTTTCAGTACTCCAAGAACGTGGAGATACACAATGCGGTGATAAACTCCAAAGATGCCTTTTGGGAATCTGAGAATGTTACACTCGTTGACTGCGAGGTGAATGGTGAATACTTTGCATGGTATGGTAAAAACATCAAACTGGTTCGCTGTAATCTTACTGGCGAGCAACTGCTCTGTTATGTTGATGGTCTTACGCTTGAGGATTGCACCTTTGACGAGGATGCCAACCTGCTCTTTGAATACTCAACAGTAAACGGCAACATAAAGGGTGACGTAACATCTATAAAGAACCCCACATCAGGCATTCTGACAGTGGAGGGAAAGATAGGTGAATTGATATTCGACGTAAACCAGAAGCAACCTGCTGATGCATGCGTTACAACTTTGACAAAATAATAGACAGACGAGGCACCAACTGCTACAAGTATGACGAAATGCCTAACGACAACACCATCGCTTTGTGGGTTGCCGATATGGATTTTGAAACTGCTCCCTGCGTAACTGAAGCCTTGAAGAAACGACTGGAGCATGGTTGTTTCGGATACACCATGGTGCCCCACTCTTTCTATCAGGCTACGATAGACTGGTTTGCACGTCGGCACGGTTGGCAAGGCATAAAGAAAGAATGGTTTATATACACCTCGGGCGTAGTGCCTGCTGTGTCAGCTATCATTAAGGCTATGACGCAATCAGGTGACAAGGTGCTCGTTCATAATCCTGCCTACAACTGTTTCTTCTCCAGCATCCGCAACAACGATTGCCACATCGAGCGCATAGGCGTATTTGAGGATATTGAAGCAAAATGCTGTGACCCCTTAGTAAAGGTCATGATACTCTGCAACCCTCACAACCCTACTGGTCACGTATGGACAGAAGAGGAACTTAGGCACATAGCTAAAGTTTGCCAAAAGCATAACGTCTTCGTGATAGCTGACGAGATACATTGCGAGTTCATCAACCCCTCATGCGGAAAAAGGTACATACCCTTTGCTACAGTTGCAGAAAAAGTTAACGTTAACGCTCCCGTTCCCGTCAATTATGCTGTATGCACCTCGCCTACTAAAGCTTTCAATATAGCCGGACTGCAGATAGCCAACATCATCTGTCCTGACGACAGCATACGTCGACGCATAGACAGGGCAATAAATATCAATGAGGTGTGCGATGTTAATCCCTTTGGCGTTATCGCCCTACAGGCTGCATACTCTGCTGAGGGAGAAGAATGGCTCACACAACTTAACAAATACATTTACGCCAATTACGATTACACCAAGACTTTCTTCGCGGAGCATTTCCAATCATGGAGAGTAATGCCTCTTGAGGGCACATACCTGCTATGGGTGAATGTAGGAGGGAATGCCGACACTCTGTGCCATGACATCCTTGAGAAGTGTAATGTTTACATCAACCCTGGTAGCATGTATGGCGACAACCATTTCATACGCATCAACCTTGCAACTCAGCGTGCAAGACTCGAAGAAGCATACGAAAGAATCAAACAACTCATAATTCACAGTTTATGAAGTCACTACAAGAACTTACAAGACCTAACATATGGTCACTGGCACCATATTCAAGTGCACGTAACGAATACAGCGGACATGCCGCACACGTATTTCTGGATGCCAACGAGAATCCTTATAACAATCCATATAACCGTTATCCTGACCCACTGCAGGAGGAGGTAAAGGAGAAGCTGAGCAAGATAAAGGGAGTGCCTGCAGAGTGTATCTTCCTCGGCAATGGCTCCGACGAGGCTATCGACCTTGTCTACCGCTGTTTCTGCGAACCTCAGAAGGATAACGTGGTGGCTATCTGCCCTACATACGGCATGTACAAGGTATGTGCTGACATCAATAATGTGGAATATCGCGATGTGATGCTTGATGACAACTATCAGGTGACGGCTGAAAAACTGCTCGAAGCCTGTGACCGAAACACCAAGGCTATATGGATTTGCAGCCCCAACAACCCTACAGGTAACAACATTAACCGCGATGAGATAATAAAGGTTATCACACAGTTTGACGGACTGGTAATAGTTGACGAGGCTTACATAGACTTTTCTCGCGAGACCACGATGTCACGCATGCTCAACAAGTATCCTAATCTTATAGTCCTCCAGACACTGTCTAAAGCATGGGGCTCGGCTGCTATACGTTTGGGAATGGCATTCGC
>JAZLBU010000128.1:0-24383 GCA_045613845.1 Prevotella sp.
AAGAGCTGTCAGAGCAGCACCAACGAAATCGTCAGATCCTGGACAGTCTATAATGTTAAGTTTCTTGTTGTTCCACTCTACATGGAATACGGTAGAGAAAACGGAATAACCATACTCATGTTCTACAGGGAAATAGTCGGAAACGGTATTCTTCTGAGTAATACGTCCACGACGATTGATGATACCAGCCTCATAGAGGAGAGCCTCAGTGAGGGTGGTCTTACCCGAGCCGTCATTGCCAAGGAGTGCAATGTTCTTGATTTCACTGGTCTGATAAACTTTCATAGATTTCTTTGTTATAGGTTAGTTAGTGTTTATGATTTTTAGTCGCTTAGATGCAAAGGTACAAAAAAATGAAGAATGAAGAATGAAGAATGAAAATTTCTTCTCCTTTTTAGCATTTATTAAGATTTTTGCTACACTTAACGGACTTTTCACCATGATTAGTCGCAAAAAGAGTGGAGCCAACCCACTTAAGGTCAGCTCCGCTTGCTCAATTATTGTTTAACGCTGTGTTATCTTACTGTTTCAGCAGTGTAGCTGTCATACCTTCGGCATTCAGTGTTGCAGTATTTCCATTGATGCTAACCGTACCAATGAACTGTTCACCGCCACTAAGCCTAAGTGTGAGAGTATTGCCAGAATAACTGTAGGCATCGATGTGAGGATCGCCCTCTGTGTACATCTCGCCATTATTGCCAAACACCATAACGCTACCTACTGGAGCACCAGACATACTGCACTGAGTCATCTTCCAGCGACCCTTAATGCCTCCTGTTGGATAAACGTATGAAGGCTTCTTCATCACAATGCCAAGATAGTCACTGCTGCTGCTTGATGCACTAAGATATTCTCCATTGAGCACATTGCCCTCGCTGACGAGCACGAGCTTACCATTGGCAATAGCTTCGTTACCGTTAGTGATGGAGAATCTCAGACGTGTGTATCCATCCTTTGTCTCCTCATCACATGTGTAGGAGAATATCTGATTACTGCTGCTGATGGTGCATGTACCATTTTTCTTGAAGGTGAAACTCTGACCTACCTTAGGATAGTCTGGATCATCGTCCATCATTACTTCCCACGTACCTACCATCTTGGTAGAGTTTACATTTACCTCATCATCGTCATCGCCACTGTCATCACCGCCTGAAGATGAACCATTCTTCTCCATAGTGTATGTGTAACTCCTAGATTGACCGCCAGCTGTTACAGTAACAGCAGCATTAGCACTACTTCCACTAATATTTACAGTACCAGATATCGTCACTGTGCCTATCCTAGCAGAAAATGCTTTTGAGTCATTGTCGTAGGTAAAGGTGCCTTCGTCACCATTGCTGGTGAATTTACCATTAGCATAGAAAGTCATCACGGTTCCAACACCAGGTCCGCCCTGACTATTTGCAGGCGTCACCTCTGTAAGAGTCCAAGAACCGAGGATGTTGGAGTTGCTACCACCGCCACCGCTAGGGCCATCATCATCACCACATGCAACGAATGTGAATGCACTCATTACAATAAATGCTAACGCACTGAATAGTTTAATGCTTTGTTTCATCATAGTTGTTTGTTTTTTAGTTGTTTGATTAATAAAATACAGTTACATTTAGTTATTTGGTGCAAAGTTTTACTTGATTACTTTCTTACCAGCCTGTATCGTCAGGCCCTTGCTGTCAGCACTTACCTGCTGACCTGCTGCGTTGTAGCACTTGCCTGCGAGCTTTGCTCCCTCAGCCGTTACTTCGCCTACAGCAGAAGTTTCATTGTATTCTACTCCGTTCAGATACACTTTGTAATTGTAGTTTGATTCTGAGTTGACTGCCTTGTAGTCATTCCACTTCTTGGCAACGTTCTCATTATTACAATAAATTATCAAGTTACCCACGTACCCACCACCAGGGAAAACGTGCTCTCCTATAGTGATATTGCCACCGATATTGCAGGTTAGATCGTAAAATTTTACATTATGAAACGGTTCTGTGTACATATTGATTTGGTTAAACATAGAGCGAGGAATAGCACAATCACCATCATAGTTAAGGGTTACTTTCTCGATTTCGTTGTATTTTGTGAAGATGCTATTACAAAGGGCTACGTTGTCTATCTCTATTATGTCCGTATTATCTTCTATCAGCGCTTCTCGACCAGCCATCTGCTTTGTCATGGTTTTGAATGTTGACTCCAAACAATTCTTGTCAAATTCTGTAAACTGGGCAGGCTGAGAATTGTCAATACGGGAGAGCTGAAGAGTCATCTTGCCAATGTGCTTATTTCCATCGACCTCCACTGTCTTACCAATAAGCATTCCTTTAAAATTGTTGCTAGCATCCGAGAAAGGTACCTCGAGATAGTAAGGCTCTCCTTCCTCTGGCAGGATGGTTATATCGCCAACTACGAAGTCAGCCTTTGCTCCCATAGCTATCGCTACGAGTGCTACTAAAAGTGCTAAATACTTTTTCATAATTTCTTCTGTTTATTATAGGTTTTTGTAAAAATAAGGTTAGTCCTAAAAGTGTTGTGGATTAGACAGAAAAAGAAAACGTGGACTGTTTTACTATCGTCTACGTTCTTGAGGCATCGCCAAACGCCTAACCCACTATATCCGAGTAAAAGCCCACGCCTTACAGCGTGAGCATCCTTGCTTTTACTCTTGTGGGTTCTTATAAATTTGGCGAATTTCAAGAACAAGATTCAAGCGGACGCTTCAGTTTCTATATGTTTTTAATCTTTTTGAGTTATATCATAGGCTATTTTTTTGATTTTATGCGATTCGTTGCAAAGTTATGAAAAATTTTTTTATCTGCAAAAAGAAAATGAAATAAATTTCTATTTATCGTAAATCACCTTGTCTATTTTTATGTCTTCAAGCAGCGTCTGGTGCTTTTTGTAAGACTGGGGGATAAAACTGATTTTGCAACGCTTGATGTGCATTGCTGGATTGAAGTCCTTGGGGTTGTCGAAGGCTCGGCTCTCTATATCCATCTTCATGGTGCCCAGATGAGGCAGTTGCACCTTGTGACCCTGTTGCAGATGGTGCTTGAGTACATCCACTAACTCTCGCAACACCAACTCAACGTCTGAACTCTTCGCACTGCAGTTTGTCTCTATCTCTTTGCACACATCGTTCATGGTGATGGTGTTGTAATGCATCGCTTTTACTGTATATTTGCCATACGACACGATATTCTTTCTTGCTCCTTTGGTTATCTTTACTATCATAATATCTGGTTGTTTTGTTGCATACAAAGGTAATAAAAGTTCTGCTCTTCTGCAACAAAACACATAGCTTTTAACTCCTGTAGCATTGCTTTTATTGAAAATTAACTGGTAAATTTACAAAATTAACTAGTTAATTCGTAAAATTAACTAGTTAATTTGAGGTAAAAGCTAAGCCTCTGCTGATGGAAGCTTAGTATTTGGGGCTAAAAGCTTAGTCTTTATAGGTAAAAGCTTAGTGTCTGGGCATTACAGCTCAGCATCAGAACATTGGAAGGTGGTGCCCTTAGACATATCACCTGTGGTGAGACCCAGTTTGAGCCACTTCATGCGTTGCTTAGAAGTGCCATGAGTGAATGACTCTGGTTGAGAGTATCCTTGAGCCTTCTCCTGAAGGTAGTTATCGCCTATCTTCTGGGCACAGTCGATGGCCTCTTCAATGTCACCATCCTCAAGCGAGCCAAACTGTGCATTGTCATGATATGCCCAGACGCCAGCATAGAAGTCGGCAAGTAGTTCCAGTCTGACACTGATTCTATTGGCATCAGTCTTTGATACCCTTGACATCTGGTTATGTGCCTTATCAAGGATACCAAGCAGATACTCCCCATGGTGACCCACCTCATGGGCTATGACCTAAGCATAGGCAAAGTCGCCATCGGCACCCAGTTGCTTCTTCATTGAGGTGAAGAAGGTAAGGTCGATGTACAGGCATTGGTCGGCACTGCAATAGAAAGGACCCATAGCCGACTGACCATTTCCGCATCCAGTCTGCACACTGCCTGTATAGAGCACCATGCGAGGGGGAACATATTCCTTACCCATTTCCTTAAACACTTCAGTCCACACATCCTCTGTGCCAGCAAGCACCTGACGTGAGAATTTGGCAAGTTCCTCTTCTTCGGCAGTGAACTCGCGACCACCCTCTGTCTGAGTGGTAACATTACCCATCTGCTGAGTGGCAACAGTTTGCACCACATCGAGGGGATTGCCTCCCATCACCCAAGTAATAAGGGCAACGATAACAAGACCACCGATTCCCATTCCTCCTATGCCAGCTGAGGAAAGGCCGCTACGACGACGATCATCTACATTTGAGCTTTCTCTTCTTCCGTCTAGTTTCATTTTATTTTAGGTTTTTAGGGGTTAGTATATTTTCTAGGGGGGGCTAGATTTTCTAGTCAGGGTATCAATAATGATGAGTCACCATACGATAGGAATCGGAAATCATTACTTAGGGCATAGTCATACACCCTGCGCCAGTCCTCGCCTATCAATGCTGCTATGAGCAACAAGAGGGTTGACTGAGGCTGGTGGAAGTTGGTTATCAGCTTCTCCACCACATGAAACTTATATCCTGGAGCTATGATAATCTTTGTACTGGTGTTGAGGATGTTGGTTTCATGACGAGTCATCCAGTCGAGTATGGCTTTGAGGGCTGTTATGGAGTCCACCTCAGTTTCTGCATCAGAAGTATTGAGGTAGGGAGTCCACTGATTGCTTATGCTCAGTTTGTTTTCATCATCTATCTCAGGATGTTGCAACAGGGTGCATCCTATGTAGTAAAGACTCTCAAGAGTGCGCACAGAGGTAGTACCTACTGCAGTAACCTTGCCTCCATGAGATATGATGTTCTCAATAGTGTTGCGATGCACAGTGATATACTCACGATGCATCTCGTGGCCTTCTATCTCTTCACTCTTGACAGGCTTGAAGGTGCCTGCTCCCACATGAAGCGTAACCTCGTCACTGTCAATGTGATGCTGGTGTATATCACTCAATACGGCATCAGTGAAATGCAGACCTGCAGTGGGAGCAGCTACACTTCCCTTAATCCTTGAATATACAGTTTGGTAGGTTGTTTTGTCGCTCTCCTCTGTCTTTCTGTTCAGATATGGAGGAATGGGAAGTTCGCCTATGGCATCGAGTATTTCAGAAAAACTCACATCACCAGTCCATGTGAAGTTTAGTATATGACCAATACCATTCTCCCCTCCCCTTTCTACAGAGAGTTCTATGTCCAGACCATTTACTCGTATGGTACGCTTGAGCTGACCTGTCTTCCACTTCTTTAAGTTTCCTACAAGTCCCACCCATGAACACTTGCCGTGTGTCTGGAATATCTGCTCGTAGTCGCAAGGCTCGTAAGGTTCAAGCAGGAATGTCTCGATGAGTGCTCCTGTCTCCTTATTAAAATGTATGCGAGCCTGTATCACCTTAGTGTTATTGTAAATCAGCAATGAATCAGGTGTGAGGTAACCAGCAATATTCTTAAACACATCATGAGAGATTCCACCTTTATTATATATAAGGAGTTTGCTCTCATCACGCTTACTGACAGGGTATTTGGCAATACGCTCATCAGGCAACTGATAAGTGTAGTCTTTTATCTTTATGTGTCTTGGGTCAATGGACATTTTGAAGGGGTTCTTGCGCTCCAGTAGGTGCTCAGGCGAGCAAGCTCGGAGCAATGGTTCAATAGTTTAAGGGTACCACTATGGCATAGATATACGTAATCAGCATGATGAGTATTATCATCTCTATGTCGAACATATCGATACCTGTAGAGGTATATTTCTCTGATATTGCATACTTAGCGTTATACAGTCGAATACAGAAACGTCTGTAGGTAAAATAGGCTATACATCCTGAGGTGAGTCCCCAGACGATTCCCACCATAACATCAGTGAAGAAATGCTGTCCCAGGTAAAGTCTTGACCAGCATAATGACAATGACCAACAAGCCATGAAGAAAGTCAGCAACTTGCTTCGCGTGAGACATGCAAAGAACATAACCAATGACATGGTGGTAGCTGCATGCGAAGAGAAGAAACTATAGTCAGTACTATGGAAGTTGCCTGCTATATCAGCCAGATACTTAAACTCTGGATTGTTGCATGGTCTTACTCGCTCAAAGAGTGGTTTGGTAACTACTGAAGTGAGTCCTGTAGCTATCAGAACACCCAATACTGCACAACCAAAACATACGGCTATCTGTTGCATGTTATCATGATTCTTGATAACCAACACAAACAGTGCGATATACAGAGGCAACCAAGTCCATGCATTAGTTATTACCAATGCAAAATGGTCTAGCAGTACACTTTGGCTGCCAAACAGCAAATCTATGAAATATCTGTCTATCTGCTCTATCATAGCTTATATCACTTCAACAGTTGACGATGGCATCCATCCCTGTCGTCCGTCAGAGAGTTCTATCAGGAACCACCCCTTTATGTCTGAATCTTTTATGTTTACAGATGTTCCTTCATGTATAACAAAGGCATCTGAGGATTTCTGTGTGGGAGAAGTCTTTACTGTGGCCACCTCAGCTATCACTACCCCTTTGTCTTTTGACAACAGTTGGTCATGTTGCTGATAGGCAAAGAGTATGGAACATAGGAAGGTGAGACTAAGCACCACTGAAGAATAAAAGGATATTCTGCGAATGCCTATCTGCTCCACAAACAGATAAACAAGGAAGAATATCAATGACAGAGCAAGAGCCACTATGGAAACGATAGCCCAACTGTCAATGGAAAGCAAACATACGAACGCCTTGTACCACTCAACAAAAAAGATGTCAGAACTTACAGGCAACCTGTCGATGGTCTTGTTGGCTGTAATTTCTATGTTATGCTTAATATCGCTATTGGCAGGACTCAGTCTTGCTGCTCTCTGGTAGGCTATCATAGCCTGTGGATAATCACCAAGTCGAAAGTAGGCATTACCCATATTATAATAGGTCTCAGCACTCTGTCCCTGCTTCAAGGCTGCATTATAGTGGGTTATCGCTTTCTGATAATGTCCAGAGCGAAAGGCTGCATCTGCATTCGCCTTGTCTTGAGCCACACAAGGTGCAAGGTACAAGGTACAAAGTACTAAGTACAATATTCTATATAGCTGGTTCATAGTTTGTCGATATTTGTTATAGCCTCAGAGGCGAGTTGGTAGGTATGCTGCATATTGCCCATAGGGTCGCCTGGAGCATAACGGGCATATTCACACTCGTCTATAGCTGTAATGAATGACTTGATAGTTTCCTCTGGAGTGCCTCGCTGTGTGAGTGTCTCAGAGATATTGTCACGAGACAGCTGTTCGCTTGGCATAGCGAGTTTATCACTCACATATCCCCAGAGAGCTCGCAACACTTCGTCATAGAAATCATCCTTCTTGTTTGCCTTCATAAACTTGTTAGCCTTACGCAAACGCTTGGTTGCCACCTTGTTAGCATTCTTGCTTCGCATAGCGATAACATCACGGAACTCCAGAGCTCGCTTGCGGAATATGACGAACAATACCACGAAGGCTGCAAAGATGGATGCTATCACACCATGATAAACCTTTGACCCAAAGAATGTGAGTGAAGGGTGTTGCCTGTTGGTCTCACCAAACATTATATCATGAATGTCATTATCATTGTATTGTGAGTAGCCACCTGAACCATTGCTACCACTACCCTTCTCCACCTCTATATTAAATGGTTGAGTGGTCAGGGTTTGGTATTTGTTAGTCTGAGTGTCGAAATAGATGAACTTGATGCATGGAATAACATACTCACCCATGTTGCGAGGAACAACCAGTATGTCATATATCATACTTCCCGTCACACCTTCTGGGGTGAGTTTGGTTTTGTCTGTAATCTTGGCATCATACTTCTCAAAGTCTTTGGGCACAGAGAGTTCGGGTTGCTTGAGGAGTTTCATATTACCCACTCCACTGACCACAACCCTTACATTGACTGGGTCGCCTGCCTTTACCTTGTTCTTGTCTATTGACGATGTGATGGTGAAATGTCCTACTCCACCAGAGAAACCTGCTGGTTTGGCAGGTAGAGGCATCACCTCGATATTCACACTTGGAGCAGTAAAGTCTTTCTTCACCTCTATATAGCCTGAGCCACCATTGAAGAATGCCTCAAAGGGGTCAACATTTGGGTTCTGCTGCATCACTATTCCCTTAAACGTCAGACTCGGAATTGTCAGTTTTCCAGTCATCTGTGGGAACATGACATACTCACTCCATGTGACACAGTTATATGGTTTGCCATTCACTCTCTCTATGTGGAATGTCTTTTGTTGGGGCAAAGGAATCTCCTGAGTATGGAAACCCTTCAGGTCTGGCATCTTACCCTCCAGGGCAGTGAGCTCTACCTGGGTATAGACCTTATATGTCAACAGTATAGGCTCCTGTTCATACACTTTCTGTTTGTTGGCTGAAACGCGCAAGAACAGATCCTGACCTGAGATACGGGCTCCTGCTCTATCCACTCTGCGAGCCTGCTGCTGAGGGTAAGAGTTTCCTCCACCACCCTGCTGAGCCTTTCCGCTGACAGTAATCTTCAGGGCTGAGGAAGCGACATTATTTCCTGCTACAGTGCCCCTGGCTGAAGGAATGACGAATGTGCCGTTCTTATTCGCCATCAACACATAGGTATAGGTGACAGACGACTGCTGAGAGGCATGTCCGTTGACGAATGAGAAACTCTGTTGGGTACTGGTGCTTGGTCCCATGAGCACCTCGAAGGCATCAGGCACATTACCCATGTGGAAATTCTTCACGTCTGTGGTGTTTACCACATAACGCAACTGAAACTGCTCGCCCACAGCCACATGGGTAGGTCCCTGCACAGTTATTTTCTGTGCAAAGGCTACAAGGGGCATCAGGAGAGCCAGTATGATATGTGTTATATATTTTTTCAAAACTTACCAGTTTTTCTGTATGTTACGACGACGGGGCTGACTCATAGCCTTATTCAAGCGCTGTTGGGTAGCCTTCTCCTCTTGGACTGCTGCCTGCAACAACTGCTCAGCATTCTCACGACTCATCTGCTGAGGCTGTTTCTGGTCGTTATTCTGCTTGTTGTCGTCTTTATTCTTGTCTTGGTTCTTATCCTTATTGTCTTTGTCCTTATCTTTATCCTTATTATCCTTGTTCTTATCTTTGTTTTTATCGTTTTTATTCTGCTGATTTTGGTTGTTCTGGTTTTGGTTCTGATTCTGCTTTTGCTGACGTTGGCACAACACGAGGTTATAGCGAGTCTCGTTGTCGTGAGGTGTGAGTCTCAATGCTTCCTTATACATCTCTATAGCAGGACCATACTGCTGTTGTTTCTGCACTATCACACCCATATTATGATATGACATCGCCTTTCTCTGTTTGCTCGTTTCAGCCTTAGCCGAAGCCTGGAACATCTCCATAGCGAGCGAGTCCTTGTTTTGTGCCAAGAGGGCACATCCCAGGTTATACATAGCCTGAGAATTATTAGGGTTAGCAGTCAAAGCCTTGCGATACTGCACCTCAGCCTTAGCAGGACTCTCCTGAACATTCTGATGGAAAGTACGGTTGCCCTGTCTGATGAAATGTCTGTCAGCATTCTGCGCATTTGCAGAGAGACAGCATAACAGGAGCAGAGCCAAAACCGTGACATTGCGCTTCTTATATAGCGAAAACTTTTTAAAGAACGGATTAGCCGTTTCAGAGATTACCACCTCAAGTATCAAGAGAATTATGGCTAAAAGGCCAAACCACTGATATACCTCTTCAAACTCAGAATATACCACACTCTCCATATCACCTTTCTGCATCTTGCTGAGTTCGTTATTCAAGCTCTCCTGAGCTGTAGAGGTGTTATCTACATGAATGTATGTACCCTTTCCAGCTGCTGCTATGTCTTTACACATCTGCTCATTCAGTGATGTCATGATGGTGTTGCCTGTGTTATCAGTAAGATATCCTCCACCAGCTACAGGTATTGGTGCACCACTTGTATTGCCTATTCCTAGAATGAACACTTTATATCCCTGCTCACTTGCCTCCTTAGCAGCTTCCATAGCACCACCTTCGTGGTCCTCGCCGTCAGTTATCACTATTATAGCTTTACCAATGTTCTCCTGTTGGGTAAAACTGTTGGAAGCCAAGTGTATTGCCTCACCAATATTTGTGCCCTGGGTCTGAATTAGCGATGGCTCGATATTCTGCAAAAACATTTTTGCTGATACATAGTCGCTGGTGATAGGCAGTTGCACATAGGCATCGCCAGCAAAGACTATCAGTCCTATCTTATCCTTTGTGAAGTGGTCAACCAGATTCTCTATCAGCATCTTGCTCTTCTGCAGTCGGCTTGGTGCCACATCGGTAGCCAGCATGGAGTTGGATATGTCCAGACATATCAGTGCCTCTATGCCATTACGTTTTTCATGACTCAGCTTTACTCCCATTTGTGGACGAGCCACCATAATAATCACAAGAGCAATAACCATCTGCATCAACAAGAATTTTATCCATCTGCGCTTAGCCGATGCATCAGTCATCAGGGCATTGATGAGTTGTTTGTCGCCCAGTTTCTTTATATTTTTTCTGCGTCGCCATTCAGCATATACCATCATCAGCACCATAACAGGTATTATGGCGAGCAGATATAAATATGTTGGTGAATAAAAATGCATCCTATAACCTCCTTAATATAGTTAGTCTCAGTAACATCTCAAGCAACAGCATGAGTAAGGCTGCAATGGCAAAGGGCTGGTAAGCCTCATATTTCTTAGAGAACTTCTTGACCAGTATGCGCGATTTCTCCAGTTTGTCAATATCGCTGTATATCTGTCTGAGCTCCTTATTGTTTGTAGCAAGATAGAAGTTTCCGTCGCCTGTGGCTGCTATACTCTTCAGGGTGGTAGCATCTATCTCGTATGCTGCAACACGTTTTGAACCCACACCAATGGTATATACCCTTATGCCCAGACTCTTGGCTATCTGTGCAGCTGTCAGTGGCGATATGTCACCCATATTGTTGGCACCATCCGTCAACATTATCACCACCTTACTCTTGGCTTTGGAATCTTTCAGACGCGAGATGGCATTGGCAAGTCCCATACCTATTGCCGTACCGTCGCTTATCAGTCCTGTAGCAGCAAGGTCTGGTCGTACGTTTTTCAGCAGATTAAGCAGTGAGGCATGGTCTGTAGTCAGCGGACATTGTGTGAATGCCTCACCAGCAAATACTGTCAAACCGATATTATCATTCGGACGGTCGGCAATGAAGGCTGATGCTACATTCTTTGCTGCCTCTATGCGGTTAGGGCGCAAATCCTCTGTCAGCATACTCGTAGAGATGTCGATAGCCAACATTATGTCTATTCCCTCCACGCTGCGGTTGTCCCACGCGTTTCTGGTTTGCGGACGTGCTAATGCTGTGACTATCAGCACGAAAGCCGCACAGCGAATTACCATTGGCAGGTGTATGAATCGCTGTCGCAGACTCATGGGAGCATTCTTATATACGAAGGCATCACTGATGGTCAGCGAGGCTTCCATCTTATGCTTTCCGCGATTACGCCACAGCACATACCATAGAATATATGGTACTAACAGCAGTAGTAACAGGAAGTATATGGGTTGTGAAAATTCCATCATGCTCTTATATCATACAGTTGCCAACAAACATATACTATGATTGCCGTAGCAAGAACTATCATTATTCCTATTGATATCTTCAACCAGGTTCGTGCCTGCATAGTCTGACGCTGTTGCTTGGTGATAGTAGGCTCTATGCGTTCCTCTGTGGGCACATTCTCCTGCTTTGTGGTATTTATGAAGTCGATAGCTGAAACAAGGTTGCGGTCGTTCTCGCTGATTGCTGTAGTGTACTTAGCAAACTTCACCAGGTCGGCTGTTTCAAAGAGTGAGGTCAGTTCCTGCAGTTTACTCTGGTCTTCTTCCTGCTTCAGATGACTTATTATCTCAGCTGAGGTCATTTCCTTGGCATTGAAACCAAAACGGTCCTGAATGTACAGTCTCAGGGCATCAGTGAGTTCTGTATAGTAAGCCTTGGTTTCATCTTCAGTATTGGCTCTGTTACCACTCTCGTTCTTCAGTGCCTGGATAGTATTGAGTGCCTTCTGATGTGGTGGAATTCTCTTCACTATTCGTACCTTAAACTTGAATGGTTTGTTGCTCTTCAGTCTGATATATGCTAAGCAGCACAACACATACAACACCACTGCAGCGATGCCTAACCACAACAGTTCTATCCACTCTGACCACAGGAAGGGATTGTCCTGAACATCCTTAGGACCAAAGAACTGGTTAGGATGCAGGGTGTCCACCTCTACGGTGAGCACCTTCAGCGCCAGGTTGTTGGTTTGCAGGGTCTTGTTGTCTATCTTTACATTCTGCTTGGGAATGTAGTACAGGGTATCCTCAAACGATGTCAGTACGAGGTGTTGTGACACCTTGATAAAACCATCGTTGGCATCTACTGTATCTATTATCGGAGCATCGACCACTTCCACTCCAGGAGTTATCTGCTGTTGGGGTTTCCATTGTGGGAACACCACCCTCTGTCCAGGCTTTACTGTAGCAGATATATGGTAGCCTGTCTGCTCACCCACAAGTATCTGTACAGAGTCAATCTTCACGTCTACCAACCCCTGCGCCTTTACTGCAACAGGAATTGATAACACCATGAGCAACAATATGTTAAGAATATACTTCACTCTTTATACTTATCACTTTGTACCTTGTCCTTTGTACCTTGTACCTTGTCCCTTCCTACCCTCTCATAGCAAACAACTGCTGAAGTGCCGTTACATAATTGCCGTTAGTAGCCACACTAACATAGTCCACGGAATTACGCTGAAACACCTGTCTTACCCTCTCCGAATGCTCTCTCCAGTATTTGTTGTGAGCCATTCTCAGGGGTTTGTATGAAGTGTCTATATACTGCTCGTAGCCAGTCTCAGCATCATGCACTCGCAGTATGCCAACATCAGGCATATTCTCCATCAGCTGGTCGTAGATTCTTATACCAACCACATCATGACGCGAGTGACATATCTGAAGGGGTTTCTCGAAGTCCTTACGGTCATAGAAGTCGCTCATCAGGAAGGCTGTGCAACGTCTCTTCTGTGTCTTACCAAGAAATTCCAGTGCCACACCTATGTCCGTCTTCTTTGACTCAGGCTCAAAGGAGAGCATCTCACGTATTATATACAGTATGTGTTTTCTGCCCTTTTTGGGTGGGATGTATTTCTCTATACGGTCAGAGAAGAATATCACACCTATTTTATCATTATTCTGTATGGCAGAGAATGCCAGTGTTGAGGCTATCTCAGCTGCCATCTCAGCTTTGGTCTCCACCCTTGTACCGAAATTCAGCGAACCAGAGACATCCACCAGCAGCATGACGGTGAGCTCGCGCTCCTCCTCAAACACCTTGACATAGGGACGATGAAAACGGGCAGTGACGTTCCAGTCAATATCTCTCACGTCATCGCCATACTGGTAGTCGCGCACTTCTGCAAATGCCATTCCCCTACCCTTGAATGCTGAGTGATACTGACCAGCAAAGAGATTGTTTGACAGTCCCTTTGCCTTGATTTCAATCTTCCTGACCTTGGGAAGTAACTCCGTTCCGTTCACGGTACCTCAACCTTATTGATAATCTGACTTACGATATCTTCTGTTGTGATATTATTAGCCTCTGCCTCGTATGACAGGCCGATACGATGACGCAAAACGTCATGTGCCACTGCTCTCACATCCTCAGGAACCACATAGCCTCTGCGCTTGATGAAAGCGTAAGCACGTGAAGCCTTGGCAAGGTTGATGCTGGCACGAGGTGAAGCGCCAAAGGTGATCATCGGAGCCAGTTCGTCCAGACCGTACTGCTTAGGGTATCTGGTAGCAAACACCATATCGGCTATGTACTGCTCTATCTTCTCGTCTATATATACCTGCTTCACCACCTCGCGAGCCTTCAGTATCTCGTCGGCACTTGACACTGGGAGAATCTCAGGCATACTGCCAGCAAGGTTCTCACGCATAATCTTCTTCTCCTCCTCTATGGTAGGATAGCCTATGATAACCTTCAGCATGAAACGGTCCATCTGAGCCTCAGGCAGTGGGTATGTGCCCTCCTGCTCTATTGGGTTCTGCGTTGCCATCACCAGGAAAGGCTTAGGCAAAGCCATAGTATTGTCGCCAATGGTCACCTGATGCTCCTGCATAGCCTCCAGCAGTGCACTCTGCACCTTTGCTGGAGCACGGTTTATTTCGTCGGCAAGCACGAAGTTTGCAAATACAGGACCCTTCTTAATCTGGAAGCCCTCCTCCTTCTGTGAGTAAACCATCGTACCCACCACATCAGCAGGCAACAGGTCAGGTGTGAACTGTATTCTGCTGAACTTACTGTCTATCAGCTTAGCCAACGTGTTTATGGTCAATGTCTTGGCAAGACCAGGCACACCCTCCAGCAGTATGTGTCCATCGCTCAGCAGTCCTATAAGCAGTGACTCTATCAGGTGCTTCTGTCCCACTATCACCCTGTTAAGACCTGTAGTGAGGTTAGTAACAAAGTTACTCTGCTGTTCTATCAGAACGTTTAGTTCTCTTATATCAACTGTTTCAGCCATAATCGTGAACTATATTTAAAATTGAAATTCCTTTTTCTATTTACACTACAAAAGTACTATTTTTCTTTGACATTCCCAAACTTCATTTCTATTTTTAATACTTTTTTTCAGTTCTTATACAGGGGTAAAGATTGAGAAAAGTTTCCAAAGTTGCCAAAGTTGCCAACAACATTTTCAACTTTGGCTGCTATATGACGGATGAAAGCAGATAGATAACAGATAAAAAAAGAAGAGAGAAACCATTAAAAGAAAAGAGATATTTATGTTATACATATAATAACCTGTATGCGCACGTACGCATCAGCAGTGGCAACTTTGGCAACCTTGGCAACCTTCAAATGTTAAAAATGGAGATGCACAAATTGAGAAAAATGAGCAATAAAGAATGCAAAAAACAGCTCATTTTTTTGCTTGTTGGGCAGTATCTTCAAAGTATTGATATTCAACGCTTTACAGGCTGGGTAACATAACCCCTTGCAGAAGCATTACTTCTGCGTGCAGAGGGGCTGCTTCTGCATGCAGAGGGACTGCCTCTGCAGGCTGAGGCATTACCTCTACAATTCCCTACTAAGAAAATTACAAGAAATATGGAGCTGAAATGTTAAAAACTACTTTGCTCTTTTACAATTTTTGTATGCACTTTTCAGCTTGATCATAACTAAAACCACGCTGCATGGCATAGCGAAGGAGTTTCATACGAAGCTCATAATCGTTAGAATACTTGATGGTCTTCACCTTGTTTCTGAGCAAAGGCAATAGTACTTGCTCAAAATCCTCGCTGGCTACTTCATCAAGCAGTGGCTCATACACCTCTCTCGGAATATGTTTGAAATACAGGGCTTGCTCCACTTTGCGTCTACCCCAACGGTTGTATTTTACCTTGTCATTGATGAAGAATCTGGCATAGCGTTCTTCATCTATATATTTCTCTTTGACCAGATAGTTGATAACCTCTTGTTGCATAGTCTCGTCAACCTCCCAACGCTGCATCCTCTTGAACATATCGTCCTTGCAATGCTCAGCTCTGGCACAGACTGTCGTCAACTTACCTATTATCTGCTCCTTTGTCATCAGAACTTAGTGCTTGACGTAACGATTTCTATCTGCTCACCTACTGTAGTGGGTATTTCATAGAGTTGATTGACACAAGCTACTGGAGTGAGGTCAACCTTGGTGGTGTGACGAGCTGGGTGGTATGGCACTGGCACTTTGGTACGCTTTACAGTGTAGATGGGCTCTGTGGTGCGCAGAAGGAGTTTGCCTCCAAGAGTAGACTTGATAACAAGGTGGTTCACCTTACCATCACGCCACTGGAGTTTGACAATCTCAAATCCACCACGAGTGCGCAAACCTGTTACGCAACCCGTCTTAGCCCACTCATCAGGTAGGGCTGGCAGAAGGTGTACGGCTCCATCATGACTCTGCACGAGCATCTCGGCAATGCCTGCACAACAACCAAAATTACCATCAATCTGGAATGGTGGGTGGGCATCGAACATATTGGCGTAGGTTCCTCCGTCAGGGTCTTTCATTGAGGCATTAGGACTCTTGAGTTTCAACTGATTCTTAATGAGTTGGAGTGCATGATTGCCATCATGCTGACGTGCCCATTGGCACACTTTCCATCCCATAGACCAACCACGAGAGGCATCGCCCCTGCCAATGAGTGACTGACGTACTGCCCTGAATAGTTCGGGGGTAGAATAAGGTGAGATGAGATTGCCAGGAAAGGCTCCCCACAGATGTGAGATATGGCGATGGGAACTGGTTTCTTTGTCCCAATCCTGAAGCCATTCCTGCAACTGTCCGTATTTGCCTACCTTCATCGGAGGCAACTGAGCTCGAAGGGCATCAAGACTGTCGGCAAACGCTGCATCAACAGAGAGTTCGCGAGCTGCTTGTGCAGTATTGCGCAAGAGGTCGAAGATGAGCTGATTATCCATAGTGATGCCTGAGAATACTGCACAGTTCTGTTTCTTGCCCGTCTTCTCGTCTATATAGCTGGCTATGCCTGGATGATTCTCTGGTGATACGGATGGTCCTGCAACCATATAACCACTGACAGAATCACGATACAGATAATCCTGGAAGAACTGTGAAGCACCCTTCATCACAGGGTAATACTCACGCAAGAATGACTTATCGCCAGTGAAGAGCCAGTGTTCCCAAATATGTGAACAGAACCACGCTCCGCCTGTAGGCCAGATGGCTGCGATATGATTGTCCACCGCACCAGTGGCTCGCCAAAGGTCAGTGTTATGATGCAACACCCATCCACGAGCACCATACATCTTGCGAGCTGTTTCCTGACCAGAGATGCTAACCTCCTTCACCATCTTGAGGAAAGGCTCATGACACTCGGAGAGGTTGGTAACCTCAGCAGGCCAGTAATTCATCTCAACATTGATGTTGGTGGTGTATTTAGAATCCCAGGCAGGATACTGTCTGGCATCAGGATTCCATATTCCCTGCAAGTTAGCAGGTTGGGTATCAGGTTGTGAGGAGGATATGAGCAGATAGCGTCCGTACTGAAAATACATAGCCACCAATGAGGGGTCGTAAGAGGTAGAAAACTCCCTGATACGAGTCTCGGTGTCCTTAGCAGCCTGAAGGCTATCACAACCCAGATCGAGGGTCACACGATCAAACATCTTCTTGTATTTCCATGTATGGTCATAGAGTGCTTTCTCGTGATAGGTGGTGTGATACTTGCCATAGTTAAAGTTCAAAACCTTTTTGCTAAAGGCATCCATATAGTAGGCTGCAGTCTCCTTGGCACTGGCAAAACCATTAGCAAAACCTGTGAAGTTTGTTCCCATGCTGATAACAACAGAGATGCCCTTATCGTCCTCGATGAAACGCACAAGGGTGTAGCACTCTACCTTGTTAGCCACATGTTCCATAGAATCCTTAGCCATGGAACTCTTAATGACTATCATAGAGGGGTCGCCCTTCTCTATCTCTATCTTCACACGATCATTCTTCTCAGGTGCAAGAAACTTAAATCTAGGCATGAGCACATCCTTTTCCTTCATGGGATTGATGTACTTACCGTTCCGCTTTGCTGTAAGGCGCACAAAGATAACCTTATCAATGAATGAAGAGAAATAGGTGCGCTGATAGGTTATGCCATTCATGTCATACGACACACCAGCAGTAGCTGTGGAGAGGTCGAGCCAACGACGGTAGTTGGTGTAGGAAGAATGTCCGAAGGTGAGTAGCAGCCTGCCAACTGACTCATAAGCCATTCCGTGACCCGTCTTGCTGATGTCAGCGACTATATTCTGCAGGGCTAGTTTCTGAGCACCTATATAGCCTTCAGCAGTACCCTGTGCTATGAGGTCGCGCATCTCCTGCAGGTGGGGCAGACAGTTCTCATTGTAGTTATTGTAAGGGCTACCACTCCAGAAGGTGTCTTCATTGAGTTGCAGGGTGTCAGTATCGACACTGCCTGATATCATAGCCCCTATCCTACCATTACCTATAGGCAGGGCTTCCTCCCAATACTGTGCAGGACGATTATACCACAGTGTGAGATCGTCAGCACTAGCTGGTGAGGCAATACACAATAGTGCCAACAGCATGGCAAGGGTGCCTTTGTTTCTGAAAAGCTTTGAGATATTCATTCTGTTGATGGCTATAATCAAGAGGAAATAAACAGCAGCCTGCACCCAGAGGGCTATCCATTCAGCCATACAGTCGCTCAGCAAGGCTCCCATGGAGTTCATGCGTATGAAACCACGTATGGCAAAGGTACTAGGGAAGAGGCATGATACCCCTTGCCAGAAGGGTGGTATGCTGCTTTGAGGCCAACTCACACCACTCATAAAGAGCAATGGCAGTGAAGTGAATACTACCACTATCATAACACTCTCACGATAAGATACCAGATTGCCCATAAACATAGCAAAGAAGACGCATGCCACAAGATAAGGCAATAGGAGCATAAAGAGGTCTAACCCATGCACCATACTGACAAAACCAAATATCTGTGGCACTATCAGCGTAATCCATGCCAGCATAACGGCAAAGATGAGGAAATATGCAGTAGCCCTACCCATAACCTGAGCTATAGGAGTGGGAGCTGGTTGCTCTGTAGTGTAATAGTAGTTCTCTCTACGGGTACCAGCCAGCATACCTACACCCAGCAACATGGCCTGTTGGATGATAAGCACCAATACGCCTGGTATAATAAAGTTGCCGTAGCCACCAGTGACATTGAATATGGGCACCTCATCAAACTCAAGTGGATGTACTGATACAGCTTCTTCGTGCTCAGTAGTCTTTCCTAACTTGTGGCGTTGTATCTCTGCTCCCATCTCAGTGCTTACGCTATTCACCGTCTGATATATAGCCTTGTAGGCAAGCATGTAACTCATATCACAATACAGGCTGACATGTGCCTGCTCACCTCGTCCAACCTTCAGTTCGAAGTCACGAGGCAGATACACTATACCATAAGCCTCGCCATGACCTATGGCACTGCGTCCTTCAGTAATATTTCGGCATTGAAGTGCTACATTGACATCAGGCGATGCATCTGTCTTGCGTATAAACTCACGACTCAGTGCCGAATGGGAATCGTCAACAACCACTACGGGCACCTCACGCGCTACCTCATTATTATATATCCATGAGTAAAGCAAGGGATAAGCCAATGGCAAAAAGACGAAGAACAGCAACACACCTTCATCCTTAGCTATCGCCTTAAGTTCTGTTACTATGTAGTCGAAATACGTCATGGCTGATATCCGAATTCGTTAACTGCCCTGCGCATACGTCTCATCACCAGCAGTGGCATGAGCGAGAATAACACGAGCATCAGTATATGTGCCATAGCATCAGAGAGTGGGTTGTCATTGAATATACACAACTGGTATATCATGTAGTAGTGACGCATGGGGAATATCCATGCCAATGACTGCAAGGGTGAGTCCATAGCAAAGATAGGGAATGCCGTACCCACCATTGAGAAACTGAGTACGCCTAGCAGAGAGCAAACACTCATAGACATACGCAATGATGGTATCAGTCCGTAGATAAATACTGCGAATCCCTGAGCTCCTATCACTCCAAGAAAGGCTAAGAGCATCAGTCTCGCCATACCACCAGGTGCAGGAAAATCGAGTATGCCATACATATACGACATGCTCAAGAACATTACCACACTGAATATCAGCGTATGAGGTATCATCTTGCCATATACAGCCTTGAAGATGTTATTATCGGCTGTAGCGAGCCACTCCATATGACGATTGAATTTTATCTCAGTGCCCAGTGAATATGCTGACAAGAGGAAGATAAAGAGCATAAACATGGCTGGCACCAACATGCCACATAGGAATATCTGGTAGTTTACTGAGGGATTATTTATAAGGTGTGTGTCGAGTGCGATGGGTTGCAGAAAGGCAGCTATCTGCTTGGGAGTATAGCCCTTGGCAGTCATAGTGGCACTCCCCACTCCAGCACTTGCCAAGGAACACATGGTTTTCATCTCCTTAAACATCAGGGCTCCTGCCGTCAGTGAGGTGTTGCTATAGTATATGGACATCCTTGGCTGGCGACCGCTTATAAGCTTGCTGGTCATATCTTGTGGAAAATACACAAAGCCATATATCTTGTTTTGCTGTATGGCACGTCGTGCTTCGTCAACAGAAGGATAATGTGCCACTACCTTTGTGTTTTGAAAGGCATCTATCATCCTTGTCAGTTTGCGAGTGGTGGAGGTGTTATCCTGATCTACTATGCCGATGGGCAAATCAACAGGTTGCCCGTTGTTCATAAGCGAGGTAAAGAATACCGTTACGAACAATGGCAATACCACCATACTAATAAGGTATATGGGGTAGCTGAGTATAATCCTTATTTCACGTCTTATGAGTTTCTTCAACCCTTAACAATCAATTATCAATTATCGAATAATCACTGACATGCCTGGACGTAATCCATCAAACTTCTGTGTAGGACGAGCCTTGACCTCGAAGGTTTTCATGTCATACTGTCCATTAGACTTGGTTGCCTTCCATGTGGCATAGCTGCCCTGATCCTTTATTGACGTAACCTTCATTTCTATTTCCTTATCAAATGCAGGTAGGTAAGCCTTCAGTACATCGCCACGTTTCAGTCCCTTAAGTTGGTCCTCACGTATATTGAATGTGCCCCACACATCATCCATAATTGATATAGTCATAATAGGACTGCCTGAACCTATCAGTTCGCCAACCTTTGGATATATGGTGCTCACCTCTCCAGCCATCTGTGCTAGTTGGATGGTCTCCCTGCGATATGAGTTAACCTCGTTAACAACACCCTTGGCTGAGTTCACCTGAGCCTGAGCAGCTGCTTTCTCCTCACGACGGGCACCATTCTGAGCCATATCATACTGACTCTTGGCTGCTTTCTCCTGAGCCTCGAATGCCTTATACTGAGCATAAGCCTCGTCACGCTTCTGTTCGCTTACTACACCTTCATCAAACAGACGTTGCACACGCTCATAGGATTTCTTGGCTATGTCAAGTCCTGCCTTAGCCTGTTGCCAGAGCTCAAAGGCACCCTGTACCTGTTCCTTGCGGGCTCCAGCTCGTGCCATATCGCTAATAGCCGTGGCTGCATCCTCCATACCCACAGCCTGCTGAGCCTTTGCCTCAACTTCTGGTGCATCGAGTATAGCGAGAGTATCGCCAGCTTTTACATAGTCACCTTCCTTCACCAATAGCCTAAGCACTCGTGAGGGAACCTTACTTGACACACGATATTCCTCAACGTCTATCTGTCCCTGTATCACCTCTTTTTCATTGCCAATGGTGAAGAATCCTATCAGTCCTACTATGAAAGCCACTACCGAGAAGGCTATCAGGGCTATCATCACACTTCTATGTTGCTTCTTGTTTTCCATCTATACCTTATACTTTATACTTTATTCTCTATAATCTAAGACCTAATTCTTTCCTAATGCCCTTTCCAAGGCTGTCTCGCTAAGTTTTACGTCAATTTCGGCATCTATCTTCTGTGTCTTAGCCTTCAGCCATGCTGTCTGGGCTGTCATAACATCAGTGGTATTCATCACTCCCTCCTTGAAACCTACGTTAGCACACCTTAGATTCTCCTCAGCACACTGAATGTTTTTCTTGGCTGTTACAAGATTCTTGTTTGCCTCACGCACTCTGAAATTACTCTGTGCCACCTGGAGTTCAATCATGTCATGAGCTTCGTCATAAGTGAGTTGAGCAAGGTTAGTAGCACACTTGGAGGCCCTTATCTTATACATATTCTCACCCCAGTCTAAGACAGGCACCCTGATGGCTACGCCCACATTAAAAGAACCCTTAAACTTGCGTTCGAAACTATTATAAACACTGGGGTTGGTAAAGAATGCACCACCCATCAAGGCCAGTTGGGGCAGATAAGCTGCACGGGCTATCTTAGTTTTCTGGCGACTTATCTCTATGGCGTCATTAAGCAACTTGAGTTCTCGACGGCGCTCATAAACCTGTTCATCATTTTCTTCGCTTACCACTGCCACAGCCACATCTTCCTTCAGTTCGTCTGCAAGAGTAATATCCGAATTGAGGTCCATGCCACATTGCTGGCATAGGTACATTTTAGCAAGTGTGAGGGCATTGTCAACCTTGGTCTTTGCCATCTCTGCTTCATTAAGGGCTACGTCAACCCTAAGTCCGTCAGCGCGTGTGGCAACACCCTCTTTGATCATCTTATGAACATCATCATCAAGTTTCTGCACCAAAGTAAGATAATCCTCAGCCAACATCTGTTTATGACGAAGTGAAACAACCATCCAGTAGGCATTGTCTATGGCATAAAAGACGTCACTCTGTTTCTCTTCTATCTGAATGCCTGCCATACGTTCTGTTATGTTGGCAATCTTATTGCTGGCTGTTATAGCACCACCCATGAATAATGGTTGAGTGAGTACTGCTGACGCCATAAACAGGTGATGAGTGTTAGTAGAAAAAGCATCAATTATTTTGTTGCCCAGTTCATTGCCGTATGCCTCTAACGATGTTGCCATAGAGGGACCCATAGTCTGCATTATAGTTGCAAGGTCACTGGCAGTCTGAGGTGAGATCTTCCCAGCCATAGCAAGACGTTGCAAGTTAGAACCAAAGTCGGTCATACCCTGAGCAGCTACACCTGACGCTGTAGTACCCATGGTGGAGAGTATGTTCTTCTGGGCATCGCTGAGCAAAGACAATTCACGTGAGGAATACATGTAGCCGCCTGTAAGGTCAATATGAGGCAGGTATAGCGTGCGTGCAGCCTTGCGTGCATTCTTTGCCATCTGGTGTTTTACCTTAGACATGCCTATCTGCTTATTTTCAGCTAAAGCCCTTGCCCTACACGTATCAAGGGTAATAACCTCAGCCGATGCATCATAAACAGCGACATAAAGGAATAAAACCAGTATGTATGTAAGTTTTTTCATAACTTGTTTAGGATAAACTGTATGTGTTTGATTATTGTTATTATCAGACCATAGTGTTTCACCATAATACTGAAACGCTCTTGCAGCGACTGTCTGCGGTTCTTTATTGACATACCTCCAGCAAGGAAATCACACACCACAGCATGGGTATTATATAGTTCTAAGTGACGCTTGTCGGCTTCTTTCATTACCCTAATGCACCAATCTACATCAGACGAGAGTTTGTATTTTTGGTTAAAGGGGATTCGTCTTGCTATGTCTGTTCTGACGTAAAAAGCCTGGTGACATACCAACATGCCTTCTTTGAAGGATTTCCATGTGAGCGTTTCAGGAGGGTCATGTTCTCTTTTTCCAACATAACGATTGGTCGCATCAACGATATTTGTGTCGCCATATATAACTGCAGGAAGTTCCTCCTTATGTTGCACCTGTTCAGCTATATTCTTCAGCGTGTCAATAGAATGAAAGGTGTCGCCGGCATTGAGAAATAGTACATAGTCGGGTTGTGCTTTCTGCAATCCTTTATTCATTGCATCATACAGTCCATCGTCTCTCTCTGAAACCACACTATATTCTACCCTACCCTGATTCTTCTGCTCCGCTTCTTCTATCATAGACATAGTTTTGTCAGTAGAAGCGCCATCTATGAGTATGTGATAAATGCTTTGCCAGGTTTGGTTTGCAACACTGTCTAACGTACGCTGAAGCATATTTTCAGCATTATAGGTACATGTTATTATGCAAAAACGTATCGTGTCCAACTTCATATGTATGCGTGTGTACTATATTTAATACGTGCAAAGGTATAAAATATTATTGAATTAACAAAGTTTGACGTAGTGTTTTGTCATCTTGTCATATCAGTATGACACTATGGCACTACGGACTGATATGGTATAGGTATTGAGAATTGATGGTTAAACTTATAATAGAAAGGAGTTAGATATGATGAACCAAGAACAACAAATGAGTGGCAAAGAGGCTTTGAGCAAATTCTGCAAAAACCTTGTTGCTGATGCCAAGAGCGGTAAACTTGATCCCGTTATTGGTAGAGACGACGAAATACGTCGAGTGTTACAAATCCTGTCACGAAGGACTAAAAACAACCCTATCCTAATAGGTGAACCTGGTACGGGTAAGACGGCAATTGCCGAGGGACTGGCACAACGTATAGTGCGTGGTGACGTGCCTGAAAACCTGAAAGAGAAGGAGATTTACACTCTAGATATGGGTGCATTGGTTGCTGGCGCCAAGTATAAGGGTGAGTTTGAGGAACGACTGAAGGGAGTAATAAATGGTGTAATAGAGTC
>JAZLBU010000129.1:0-15064 GCA_045613845.1 Prevotella sp.
TCAACCCAACTAAGGCTCAGATGGCTGATGCCGATATGGACCTCATGGTGGGTGCTACGGCTGAGAACATCATGATGGTGGAGGGTGAGATGAAAGAGGTGCAGGAGGTTGACCTGCTCAATGCCCTCAAGGCTGCTCATGCTGCTATCAAGCCTATGTGTCAGTTGCAGGATGAACTGATGAAGGAACTCGGCACCGACACCAAGCGCGAGTACTGCCACGAGGTCAATGATGACGACCTCAAGGAGCAGGTGCGCAAGGACTGCTACGACAAGGCTTACGAAGTGGTGAAGAAGGCTCTCGACAAGGACGGCAGAGCTGAGGCTTTCGAGGCTATCATCACTGAGTTTAAGGAGAAGTATGCTGAGGCTCATAGCGACCTCACTGAGGAGGAGCTGGAGGAGAAGAATACTCTGGCTGACAAGTACTACCACGACGTAGAGCGTGATGCTATGCGTCGCTGCATACTGGATGAGGGCATTCGCCTCGATGGCAGAAAGACTACTGACATTCGTCCAATATGGTGCGAGGTTAGCCCACTGCCACAACCTCACGGCTCATCTATCTTCACTCGTGGCGAAACTCAGTCGCTCACTACAGTAACTCTGGGCACTAAGCTCGATGAGAAGCTGGTTGACGATGTGCTGGATCGCTACTACCAGAAGTTCCTTCTGCACTATAACTTCCCTCCATTCTGTACTGGCGAGGCACGCCCACAGCGTAGCGTAGGCAGACGTGAGATAGGTCACGGCCACCTGGCTTGGCGCGGACTGAAGGGTCAGATTCCTGAGGACTTCCCTTACACCGTTCGCGTGGTGTCACAGATACTGGAGTCTAATGGTTCTTCTTCTATGGCAACAGTTTGTGCTGGTACCCTCGCACTGATGGATGCTGGTGTTCCTATGAAGAAACCTGTATCAGGTATCGCTATGGGACTCATCAAGAACCCTGGTGAGGATAAGTATGCTGTGCTCTCAGACATCCTGGGCGATGAGGATCACCTGGGCGATATGGGCTTCAAGACCACTGGTACTAAGGACGGTCTGACTGCTACACAGATGGATATCAAGTGCGACGGTCTGTCATACGAGATACTGGAGAAGGCACTCATGCAGGCTAAGGCTGGCAGAGAGCACATTCTGGGTTGCATCACTGACACTATCGCTGAGCCTCGTGCTGACTTCAAGCCACAGGTACCACGCATAGAGCAGATTGAGATTCCTAAGGAGTTCATCGGAGCTGTGATTGGCCCTGGTGGTAAGATAATACAGCAGATGCAGGAAGATACTGGTGCTACCATCACCATCGATGAAGAGGATGGAGTAGGCAAGGTACAGGTATCAGCACCTGACAAGAGCTCTATCGATGCTGCTCTCGCTAAGATCAAGGCTATCGTGGCAATACCAGAGGTTGGCGAGGTGTATGAAGGCATCGTTCGCTCAGTAATGCCTTACGGCTGCTTCGTAGAGATACTGCCTGGCAAAGACGGTCTGCTCCACATATCAGAGATAGACTGGAAGCGCCTCGAGACAGTGGAAGAGGCTGGCATCAAGGAAGGCGACAAGATTCAGGTGAAGCTGGTGGACATCGACGATAAGACTGGCAAGTACAAACTCTCTCACAAGGTGCTCATAGAGAAGCCTGAGGGTTATGAGGAGCCACAACGCGGTCGTCGCCCACGTCCTGAGCGTCGTCCACGCCCTGACCACCGTCCACGCCGTTTTGATAACGGGAATGATAACGATAACGCTAACCAAGAATAATTCTATAAAAGGCCCTGGAGCACACCGCTCTGGGGCTTTTATAACCTAAAACCTAACCCGAACATTAAATGCCTTATGAAAAAAATACTTCTGCTAATCCTAATTCTCAATTGTCAATTGTCAATTGTCAATTTAGCAAACGCACAGTTTGAGAGTGCACCTGCCTTTCCTGGCGCTGAGGGATTTGCACGCTTCACCACCAGTGGTGGTAGAGGGGGCAAGGTGTTACATGTGACAAGTCTTGCCGACGACGGCTCGGAGGGCACCTTCCGTTGGGCATGTATGCAGAAGGGACCACGCACCATAGTGTTTGACGTGGATGGAACCATATTTCTCACCAGCGAACTGAAGATGAAGAATGGCAATGTGTCCATCCTCGGACAGACGGCTTCTGGCGACGGCATCTGCATAGCCGACTACCCCTTCGTAATTTCTGCTGACAACGTCATAATACGCTTTATGCGCTTCCGCTTGGGCAATCGTCAGATAGCCCACCACGAGGGCGACGGACTGGGTGGTATGGATAATGAGAACATCATCATTGACCACTGCTCTGTCAGTTGGAGTGTAGATGAATGTCTCTCCGTCTATGGCTCAAAGAATATCTCTGTGCAATGGAACATAGTATCACAAAGTATGGTGAACAGCGGACACAAGAAAGGAGCACACGGATATGGCGGCAACTGGGGTGGTGCTGGTGCTTCATACCACCACAACCTGTTGGCTCACCACACCTCACGCTGTCCACGACTGGGTCCGCGTGTTTCTACCCAACTCGACGAACGTGTTGACCTGCGTAACAATGTGATGTACAACTGGGGTGGTAATGGCTGCTATGGTGGCGAAGGACAGAAGGTAAACATAGTAAACAACTACTACAAACCTGGTCCTGGCACTCTGACACGAAGCAAACTGGTGCAGATGCGCTTGGCTTCAGTGGGCATAAGAACCACCGAATACACTCACCACGGTACGCCTGAGACCAACAAATGGGACGCTATGTGGCATGTATGGGGTAAGTATTATGTCAATGGCAATGTCAATCCGCTCTTCCCACAGGTTACGCAAGACAATGTGAAATGGGGTTTCCTAAACCAGGTGAATATGGAGAGTGTGGACGGCACTTATACCACCAAGACCAAGGACACCATAATAATAAAGGAGCCCATACCTTACGGCAACATCACCACACACACAGCTGAGAATGCTTACGATAAGGTGTTAGCATACGCTGGAGCATCACTGCATCGCGACAAGAATGATAAGGATGTGGTGGAAGATGTAGCTACAGGAACAGCAAAATACGGCAAGACCATAGGCAAGAAGAAATATTCTGAAACCCTCACTGGATGGATAGACTCCCAAGATGAGGTGGGGGGATGGCCTGAGCTGGCGAAGGGCACTGCCCTACCCGATTCAGATGGCGACGGTATGCCTGACACATGGGAAAAGTCCCACGGACTGAACCCCAACGATGCTACGGATGGCAATGCCTACACCATAGACAAACGTGGCTACTACACTAATGCAGAGGTGTATTTCAACTCTATCGTGGAACCTATCATCAAGGCTCAGAACGCAGGTTGCGATACCAATACAAAAGGGTACTTTGAGGAATATTTCCCTACGATGTAGGGAGTTCAAGAAGTTCAAACGCTTCGCTAGTTCAAGGTTCAAAGGTTAAAAAAACTTAACGCAAGCATAACTTTCAACCTTCAACTTTCAACTTTCAACTATTCTTAGTAACTTTGCAGAGCAATTCAGGGGAATGGGAAGCTCAACCGAGCTTCTCATTCTTTCTTTTGTCAGAGAGAATACACTAGAAAATCTAGAGAACCTAGAATACCTAGATAACCTAGAAAATCTAGAAAAAAAGAAACAAAAAAGAAACAATGATTGAGAAGAACAAAGTAAAGAGCATCGTAGAAGAATGGTTACAAGGCAAAGACTATTTCCTTGTTGACGTTGACGTAACTCCTGATGACCGCATAGTGGTTGAGATAGACCACCACGATGGGGTGTGGATAGAGGACTGCGTAGAGCTGAGCCGCTTTATCGAAGACCATCTGAACCGCGATGAGGAAGACTACGAACTTGAGGTAGGCAGTGCCGGACTGGGACAGCCTTTCAAGGTGTTGCAGCAATACATCAACTGCATAGGCAAAACCGTTGAGGTGCTCGATGCTGATGGTATGAAGTATAAAGGCACTCTGCTCAGCGTAGAAGAACCAAACTTTACCATACAAACTCAAGAAAAGCAGAAGCAGGAAGGCAAGAAGCGTCCTGTGCTCGTTGATGTGGAGCGCACCTTCTCTGTCAATGAGGTGAAATACTGCAAATACTTGATAGATTTTAAATAAAGGAGTTAGAGACATATGTCATAACTACTGAACTACTGAACTACTTAACTACTGAAAGCTAAAGAAAAAAAACTAAAAACAAAAATAACAAAACAATGGCAACAAAGATTACAGAACCACAACCAAGCATGATCGATACGTTCCGCGAGTTTAAGGAAACCAAGAACATCGATCGCACTACCCTCGTCAGCGTGCTCGAAGAGAGCTTCCGCAACGTTATCGCTAAGATATTCGGCAGCGATGCCAATTTCGACGTCATCGTAAACCCTGACAAGGGCGACTTCGAGATCTATCGCAACCGTGTAGTGGTGCCTGACGGCGAAGTAGCTGACGAGAACAAGGAGATATCACTCTCTGACGCACAGAAGATACAGGACGACTACGAGGTAGGTGAGGACGTGTCAGAACGCGTTGACTTCACTAAGTTTGGCAGACGTGCTATCCTCAACCTGCGCCAGACTCTGGCTTCAAAGATTCTGGAACTGGAGCACGATACCCTCTATAATAAATATAAGGATCGCGTGGGCGAGATAGTTACAGGTGAGGTATACCAGATATGGAAGCGTGAGGTGCTCGTCATAGATGATGAGGGCAACGAGCTGTTGCTGCCAAAGGCTGGTCAGATACCAAGCGACGTTTATCGCAAGAACGAGAGCATCAAGGCCCTCATTGAGCGTGTGACCAACGAAAACAACAACCCAAAGATTATCCTCTCACGTTGCTCAAACCTCTTCTTGCAGCGTCTGCTCGAGGCTGAGGTGCCTGAGATAGCTGAGGGACTGGTTGCTGTGCGCAAGATTGCCCGCATACCAGGTGAGCGTGCAAAGATTGCCGTAGAGAGTTTTGACGACCGCATCGACCCAGTAGGAGCATGCGTAGGTGTTAAGGGTAGCCGTATTCATGGCATAGTACGTGAACTGTGTAATGAGAACCTCGACGTTATCAACTACACCCAGAACACCAAACTCTTCATACAGCGTGCCCTCGCTCCTGCACAGATCAACTCTATAGTGCTCAACGAGGAAGAGCGCAAGGCTGAGGTTTATCTGCGTCCTGAGGAGGTGTCACTCGCTATCGGCCGTAGTGGTCAGAATATCAAACTCGCTTCTATGCTTACCGAATACACCATCGACGTATTCCGCGAGCTCGACAACCAGAATGAGGACGAGGAGGATATCTACCTCGATGAGTTCAATGACGAAGTTGACCAGTGGGTTATCGACGCCATCAAGAACATTGGCCTCGACACTGCTAAGCAGGTACTCAACGCTCCACGTGAGATGCTCATCACCAGAGCCGACCTCGAGGAGGAGACTGTTGACCAGTTGCTCAGCGTACTGAGAGCAGAGTTTGAACAATAATTTTTCTGTCGTTATGTCGATATTCCGACATGCCGACATTTCGACATTCCGTTTATTTGATAAAGAAAATCAATGAGTATAAGACTAAATAAAGCTATCAGCGAACTCAACATCGGATTGCAGACCGCTGTTGACTTCCTTGAGAAGAAGGCTGAGCTCGGCGAGGTGAAGAATGACCTAAACTTCAAACTCAACGATGCCCAGTATGATGCCCTCGTAGTTGCTTTCAAGGGCGACAAGGAAGTGCGCACCCAAGCTGAGAAGATATTCCAGAAGAAGGAAAAACCTGCAAAGAAAGAGAAACCGCAACCCGTTGCCGCTGAGCCTCAGCAGGCTAAGACGGCTGGCGATGCCCTCATACAGAAGAAGCCTGAGGTAAAACCCCTCGGCAAGATAGACCTCGGCACTGGCAAACCTGCAGAGGCTCCTGCTAAGGCTGAACCTGCACCTGCCCCTGAAGCTACTAAGGAGGAAGTGAAGCCTGTTGCTCCAGCAAAAGAGGAGCCTGCTGACGACATAGCTGCCGAGAGCAACAAGACAGAGATATTCACCCTCAAGAGCGACCATAAGAAGGTGGAGGGACCTACAGTGCTCGGTACTGTTGACCTCTCAGCTCTCAACCAGAGCACTCGTCCTAAGAAGAAGTCGAAGGAGGAGAAGCGCAAGGAGCGTGAGGAGAAGAGTGCTGCTAAGAAGAAGCGCAACCGTATAGGTAAGGAACGCGTGGACGTGAATGATGCAGCCAACCAGCAACAGGGTGGCAAGAACGGCAAGAACGCACGCACCACTGCAGGCAAACCTGGTCAGCAGCCTCAGCAACAGACTGGTGGCAAGAAGAACAAGAAGAAGAAAGGCAACCAACCTCAGGAGGTTTCGGATGAGGACGTAGCACGTCAGGTAAAGGAAACCCTCGCACGCCTTACCAGCAAGACATCCCTGAATAAGAAGGGTGCTAAGTATCGTAAGGAGAAGCGTGACGCTGCTGCACAACAGCGTGAGGAAGACCAGCTCATGGGCGAACTGGAGAGCAAGACGCTCAAACTCACTGAGTTTGTTACCGTCAGCGAACTGGCTACCATGATGGATGTGCCTGTAACAAAACTTATCGGCACCCTTATGTCAGTAGGCATCATGGTAAGTATCAACCAACGCCTTGATGCTGAAACTATCAACCTCGTGGCTGATGAGTTTGGCTACACCACCGAGTATGTTTCTGCTGAGGTGCAGGAAGCCATACAGGAGGCTGAGGACGATGAGAACGACCTCATCTCACGTGCTCCTATCGTTACAGTCATGGGTCACGTTGACCATGGTAAGACATCACTGCTCGACTATGTGCGCAATACCAACGTCATAGCTGGTGAGGCAGGTGGCATCACACAGCATATTGGTGCCTACAATGTGAAGCTCTCTGACGGACGTCGTATCACCTTCCTTGATACCCCTGGTCACGAGGCGTTCACAGCTATGCGTGCACGTGGTACTCAGGTTACTGATATCGCCATCATTATCATCGCTGCCGACGACTCTATCATGCCTACCACCAAGGAGGCTATAGCACACGCTCAGGCAGCTAATGTGCCTATGGTGTTCGCCATCAATAAGATTGATAAGCCAGGCGCTAACCCTGACAAGATTCGTCAGGATCTTGCTGCCATGAACCTCCTCGTTGAGGAATGGGGTGGTAAGTACCAGTGCCAGGAAATCAGTGCCAAGAAGGGTACTGGCGTAGAGGAACTGATGGAGAAGGTGCTGCTTGAGGCAGAACTGCTCGACCTCAAGGCTAACCCTAACCGCAATGCTACGGGTTCTGTCATCGAGTCTTCTCTCGACAAGGGTCGTGGCTATGTTTCCACAGTGCTCGTAAGCAATGGTACACTCAAGGTGGGCGACATCGTGATAGCAGGTACAGCATGGGGACGCGTGAAGGCTATGTTCAACGAACGTAACCAGAACGTAGAGCAGGCTCGTCCTGCCGAACCAGTGATAATACTGGGTCTGAATGGTGCACCACAGGCTGGCGACTCCTTCCATATCATGGAAACCGAGCAGGAGGCTAAGACCATAGCCAACAAGCGTATGCAGTTGCAGCGCGAACAGAGTCTGCGTACCACCAAGACCCTCTCACTCGAAGAGATTGCCCACCGTGTGGCACTCGGCGAGTTCCATGAGCTCAACCTCGTGGTGAAGGCCGATACACAGGGTTCTGTCGAGGCTCTCTCCGACTCATTCATCAAGATGTCAACTGAAAAGGTACAGGTGAATGTGATACTCAAGGGCGTGGGTCAGATATCCGAGAACGACGTTATCCTCGCCTCTACTGCCGAGAATGGTATGATAGTAGGTTTCCAGGTGCGTCCTTCAGTAGCAGCCAAGAAACTCGCTGAGCAGGAGGGTGTGGAAATCAACACCTACTCTGTTATCTACGATGCTATGGACGATATCAAGGCAGCTATGGAGGGTATGCTCGATAAGATTAAGAAAGAGGTTGCCACTGGTCAGGTGGAGGTCAAAGAAGTGTTCAAGATCTCCAAGGTTGGCACCGTTGCTGGTGCTATGGTTACCGATGGCAAGGTACATGCCAAGGACAAGGCTCGCCTTATTCGCGATGGCATCGTAATCTTCACTGGCGAGATCAATGCCCTTAAGCGTTACAAGGATGATGTGAAGGAGGTAGCTACAGGCTTTGAGTGTGGTATCTCACTCGTCAACTTCAATGATATCCTTGCAGGCGATATAATCGAGACATTCACTGAAATTGAAGTAGAACAGAAGCTTTAGTTGAAGGTTGCTCCGAGCTTGCTCGCCTGAGCACCTGCTGGAGCGCAAGAAAGTTTAAAGTTGAATGAGATATGAAGAAACAACTTTTTAATTATTACATATTAATCATTGCCTTCTGCGCCCTCGGAGCAGTGCCTGCCTTAGCGCAGAGCGGTATGAAGGCAAAAGTGGAGCAGGGTATCAAACAGGCTGACGACTATGTCAACCAGCAGCTTCATCAAGAGGCGTTCGATAAGTTACGTAGCATCGATGCTGCCATCGATGCCAGCGGCGATGCAGACCCCAATGCCCTGCACTATCTCGTCACCAAGCAACGCATCAAGATGTACACTCGTTATCAGAAGCCACAGCGCATCAAAGACCAGATGGACATACTTGAGCGTCAAGCTAACAAGGCTAAGAGCGATGAGGTGAAGAATGATATGCTCTACACCAAGACCCTCTATTACTACTCACACGGTCAGACTGAGAAGGGCAACCAAACCTTCAAGGAGATGGTGACCAAACTCACTGCTGCACAGGAGTATGACAAGATAGATAAGGTGTATAAAGAGCTCATCAACAGCGGACGCCGTGCTGGTAGCCCTACCCTCGTGGCAGAGTCGTATGCCAGCTATATGGCATGGAAAGATTCAGCCTCAGTGCTGAAGCACAATGCTGAAGTCAAGGCACTCAAGAAGACCATAGCCGACTCCAAGGCTACCATCGACGAACAGGACAGTTCGCTCACTGCTCGCATGGCCACCATCATAGCTCTCAGCATTCTTGTCATAGCTCTGGCCGTAGCACTCGTTGCTGGTGCTCTGGTGCTCATGCGCTTCATCATGCTCACACGTAAGCAGAAGAAGACCATCAAACTCGAGAGTGACAACAATGCCCTCAAGGCACAGTTTATAAGCAATATCTCAGCACAGCTCGACCCTACGCTCAACAAACTCGATGCTCGCACACCTGAGGTGAAGGCTCTCAAGGAGTTCTCTAACCACATCCAGACGCTCTCACTCATCGAGTCAACCAAGGACGAGGCTGTGGAGACTGAGGATACCCAGATAGCACAGTTCTGTGAGGGTATCATGAACCAGATGAAGGGCACAGAGAAGGCTGGCGTTACACTCACTGTCAACGCTCCTAAGATGTCAGCAAACATTAACAAGGAATATGTGACCCATATCCTCACCCATCTGCTCAGCAATGCCATACACTACACTCCTGAAGGAGGACGCATTAGTCTGGACTATAAGAAGCGTGGTGCTCACACCCATCAGTTTATCGTTACCGATTCAGGTTGTGGCATCACCATCCCTGGCGCTGTAGCTGAGGAGGGCATTGACAATCGCGAGGAAGTATTCAAGGCTTTCCGTAGTGTTCACGACCTCACCAAGGGTGACGGACTCGGACTGCCTATATGTAAGCAGATGGCACTCAAGATGAAGGGCGACCTCACCATCGACCCTGCTTACACCAAGGGCACTCGTTTCATCCTTGAGTTACATGGGTAATCCCATATCTCCATCTAACTCCTTCTAACTCCTTAAAAAATCTATGTCACAACTAGAACCACTAATAGCCGACCTTGCACTCATACTGATATGTGCAGGTGTCATGACCTTATTGTTCAAGAAACTCAAGCAGCCCATCGTGTTGGGTTACATCGTTGCGGGATTTCTCGCCTCACCTAATATGCCCTACATGCCAAGCGTTAGCGACGGACACAGCGTCCACGTTTGGAGTGAGATAGGTGTCATCTTCCTGCTCTTCGCCCTCGGACTGGAGTTTTCATTCAAAAAGATACTCAAGATGGGAGCAGCCCCCATTATTGCTGCCTGCGTCATCATCTTCTGCATGATGTACGTTGGTGCATCAGTGGGTGAACTCTTTGGATGGAAAGAGATGGACTGCATCTACCTGGGTGGTATGCTGGCTATGTCGTCCACCACTATCATCTTCAAGGCATTCGATGATATGGGACTGCGCAAGGAACGCTTCGCCGGCATGGTGCTCAGCGTACTCATTATTGAGGATATTCTTGCCATAGTGCTCATGGTGATGCTATCCACCCTCGCCGTCAGCAAGGAGTTTGAGGGCTCACAGATGCTGGGATCTATTCTGCAACTCGGTTTCTTCCTTATACTATGGTTTACGGTGGGCATATACCTCATACCGCTATTCCTGCGTAAGATGAAACCGCTGATGAACGACGAGACCCTTCTCATCACCGCTCTGGCACTCTGTTTCGGCATGGTGGTAACAGCTTCCAGCGTAGGTTTCTCAGCAGCCTTTGGTGCCTTCATTATGGGTAGCATACTCTCTGAAACCGTTGAAGCAGAAAAGATAGAACACCTTGTCAATCCAGTAAAGAACCTCTTTGGCGCTATCTTTTTTGTGTCAGTGGGTATGATGGTTGATGTAAACCTCATCATTGAGTATATCGTGCCTATCGTGTGCATCATCATCGCTATCATGTTAGGTCAGACCATACTCAGCACAGGTGGTTTCCTGCTCTCAGGACAGTCACTGAAGACCTCCATGCGTTGCTCATTCTCTCTCACCCAGATAGGTGAGTTTGCTTTCATCCTTGCTACTCTGGGTACCTCGCTACATGTAACCAGCGACTTCCTCTACCCCATCGTGGTGGCAGTGTCGGTATTCACCACCTTCTCCACACCTTATATGATACGTTTGGCTGAACCAGCCTACAACGTTGTGGCTCGCATACTGCCAGCCAAGTGGATAGAGAAACTGGAGAAGAATGCCGCAGCTGAAAACGAGGTAGAGACCAACGAGATGCGCCAGCGCTGGCGTGCATGTCTCAAGCACTTCATCTTCACCATACTGATAAACAGCGTGCTGTGCATAGCCATCATCGCCTGCATGGCATATTACGTCTTCCCTATCATCGCCGAACTGCTGCCTGAACCTTGGTCAAGCATCGTTGCCGTAGTCATCACCATCTTTGCTTGCTCACCATTCCTGTGGGCACTGCTACGCTCAGGTTCTGATAGTGAGGATGTGAACATACTATGGGAGAGTGGACATATAGAGCGTGCCAAACTCACTGCACTCGGACTATTCCGACTAGCCCTCGGTGCTGCTTTTGTCACCTTCATCATAGGTGTTGCGCTGCCTGAGAGCGGATGGTATGGTGTATTCATCGTTATCATCGTCCTGCTCAAGATATTCTTCTCATCACATGCCAAGGAGCATAGCGAGAAAATTACCCAGCGCTTCACTGAAAACCTCACTGAGCGAGAGCGAAAGGAAGAGGAAAAATAGAGAATTTTGAAAAAAAACTCCCTAACCTCCCTATAGAGGCCTCCAGCCCAGTATTTATGCGCCCTCACGATAGGGAGGTTAAAACGCGAAACCTCCCTATCAACCTCACTAAAAGGTCATCACATCCTCCCTATTTATTAAAGTATACCGTGAGGTTGATAGGGAGGTCTATAGGGAGGTCTATAGGGAGGTCTGGAGCCCCTACCTCCCTATGCTCAACCCGCATAAACACTGGGCTCGTAGGCAATATAGGGAGGTTCAGCACGAAAAAAAACTTTTCTGCTTCAATATGCTCCGGCAATGCTTCTACATGCAGAAGTAATGCCGCAAGTTGCAGAAGTAATGCCTCTGCATGCAGAAGCAGTCCCTCTGCATGCGGAAGTAATGCTTCTGCAACCTCTTGGACTTGGTTCAAGCACAAAAAAAGGCATCCGTAATATTGGATGCCTTTTTTCGCTTTGCGCTCCCTCTTGGGCTTGTAATCGGACGCATCGAAGATGCTACGCTTTTACAAAGGGCTGAAAGCCCGACTAAAAGAACCTTGGTGATAAGCCCCTTGAGGGATAAAAAAAGGCATCCGTAATATTGGATGCCTTTTTTCGCTTTGCGCTCCCTCTTGGGCTTGAACCAAGGACCCCCTGATTAACAGTCAGATGCTCTAACCAACTGAGCTAAGGAAGCAAGATGCTTAATTTTTCAAAGCGAGTGCAAAGGTACAACGTTTTTCTTAATCTGCCAAACTTTTTTCGAAAAAAAATAATGTTTCGGCAAAAAAAATATGAAATAATGATAAAAAGGGGCAATGAGGCATAGTGGTTCAGAATTATTTGTGTAACTTTGTGGGGAATGGATATAAACCTATTATGACATAAATGATGACGATGAAGAATATACAAACATATCTGATTACGGGTTTGCTGACACTATTGATGACAAACTCATGGGGAGACAACCACAACTTTGCTGTGGCAAGGAACCTGGAGACCTTCTCAAATATTTACAAGAACCTGGACCTGATGTATGTGGATACGTTGGACGCCGACGTGACAGTGACAAGCGGCATCAACGCCATGCTACGCTCATTAGACCCATACACGGAGTATTACCCTGCAAGCGAAATGAAAGACCTGAAGCAGATGCTGACAGGAAAATATGCTGGCATTGGTGCACTGATAAAGAAGAACCTGAAGACGGGACAAGTGATAATTGACGAACTGTATGAGGGTATGCCCGCCGAAACGGCAGGACTGAAGGTAGGTGATGCCATAATTGCGGTGGACGACTCGACGATGATAGGCAAGGAGGTGTCATACGTAAGCAGTCATCTTAGAGGCGAACCAGGCACTACGTTCCTTTTGAAGGTTGAAAGACCGTCAAAAGAAGGAAAAGGTAAGAAGGGGAAAGGAATAAAGGGCGAGACCCTGAATATAAAGATCACGCGCAAGGCGATACAACTGCCTAGTGTGCCTTACTACGGGATGATGAGCGACAGCATAGGTTATGTGGTGCTGACGCAGTTTACAGAAAACTGTGCCCGAGACTTCCGTCGTGCATTGGTGGACATGCGTGGAAATGGTATGAGGGGACTGGTATTTGACCTCAGAGGCAATGGCGGCGGTTCGCTGCAGGAGGCTATAAAGATAGTGAATATGTTTGTGCCCAAAGACGTGGCGCTAGTGACCACGAAAGGTAAACTGAAGCGTAGCAACCATACATACAGAACAGAACAGGAACCGCTTGACAGCGTGATGCCCGTAGTGGTGCTGGTGAACGAGGGTAGCGCATCAGCAAGTGAGATTACCGCTGGTTCGCTGCAAGACCTTGACCGTGCCGTGATTATGGGTGCAAGGACGTATGGCAAGGGACTGGTGCAACAGACGGTGGACCTGCCACATGACGGTTCGCTGAAACTGACAGTATCAAAATACTACATTCCGAGCGGAAGGTGCATACAGGCTATCAACTACAAACACACAGGTGGTGGCTATCGCGAACATATACCTGACTCACTGACAAGGGAGTTTAAGACCAAGGGAGGCAGGATAGTGAGAGACGGTGGCGGCATAAAACCCGACATAGAGGCAAAACCTGACACTCTGTCGAACATTGCGATGTATCTGTTTAGGGGAGCGCTGGACTCAACGGAGGTGGTGCACTACTACGTGGTAGACTACATTAACAACCACGAGAGTATAGCGAAACCTGAGGAATACAAACTGAGCGATGCTGAATGGGAGGACTTCAAAAAGATGGTGATAGCAAGCGGTTTTAAGTATGACCGCGAAACGAGCAAGGAATACAAGAAACTCGTTGAGTTCGCCAAATTCGAAGGCTATTATGATGATGCCAAGGCAGAATTCGATGCCTTGGAAAAGAAACTGGAGCACAATTTGGAGAGAGAACTGGACAAGAACCGCGACATAATTTGTCAATTGCTGGAACAAGAGATAGTGACAGCCTACTACCACCAAAAGGGCAGGATAGCCAATATGTTGCGCAGCGACACACAGGTAAAGAAGGCAAAGGAGTTGCTGCTGGACCAGAAGAGATATAAAGGTATATTACAAACTAAATAGGAGATAGAGATATGAGTAAGGGAAAGAAAGGCGGAAAGAGAATTACCCGTCCACTGATGGAACAGAAACTGGAGGCCTTCTTCAGAAGTCATCCAGGAGAGGCTATTTCATTTAAGGAAGTGTTCAGACAACTGAGGTTGGACACCCACCCCATGAAGATGCTCGCCATAGACGTGATGGAGGAGATGGCTTGGGACGATTTCCTTGTAAAAGTGACGGATTCATCATATAAACTGGCTGATACCACACAGGTGATGGAGGGTGTGTTCCAAGCTAAGCCTAACGGACGCAACACCATAATACCTGACGGTGGAGAACATCCTATATTCGTGGCTGAGAGAAACTCTATGTCGGCACTGACGGGCGACAAGGTGAAATTCTGCATCATGGCACGCAAACGTAGCCATATCAGAGAGGCTCAGGTAATAGAGATAATAGAACGCAAGAAGAACCAGTTTGTGGGCAGACTGGAGGTGGACAGCGACCTCGCATTCCTCGTCACTCAAGAGCCGCTGGCTATGAATATCATCATTCCTAAGTCGAAGTTGAAAGGCGGAAAGAGTGGTGACAGGGCTGTGGTGAAGGTTATAGCATGGCCTGACAGCGAGCACCGAAGCATTATGGCTGAGGTGGTTGACATACTGGGCAAGGGTGGCGACAACGATGTGGAGATGAACACCATATTGGCACAATACGGACTGCCATACAAATATCCGAAAGAGGTGGAGGATGCCGCTAACAAAATCAGCGATGTCATCAGTCCTGAGGAGATAGAGAAGCGCGAGGACTTCCGCGATGTGTTCACCTGCACCATAGACCCACATGATGCTAAGGACTTTGACGATGCACTTAGTATAAGGGAAATAAAGGTTCAAGAGTTGGAAGGTTCAAAAGTTCAAACCTCAAAACTCTACGAGGTTGGTGTGCACATAGCCGATGTGAGCCACTAC
>JAZLBU010000130.1:0-3710 GCA_045613845.1 Prevotella sp.
CAGCTACTCCGACCTGTGGCTCATCATCCCAGGTTTGGTGCTGTTCTGCGCCCCATACCTTAGACTTAGCCAGTGGAAACATCTCCCCTTCCGTCAGATGTTCCTCGCCTCAACCATGATGTTCATGTGCCTCTTCAGCACAGGCACTGAGAGCAGCGGCTACATCACCGCCCTCATAGCCTGTTGCGTGTGGTACACCTGCGCCCCCTGGCACAGAACCCATTGGGACATTGCCCTCATGATTCTCGCCTTCATCCTCACCAGCCTCTCGCCCAGCGACCTGGTGCCAGCATGGATACGTAACGAATACATCAAGCCCTTCGCCCTCAAGGCACTGCCTGTATCTATTATATGGTTCAAACTCGCCTACGAAATGCTAACACGAAATTATATCAAACGAGCGAATTATTTATAATAACGTCTCATTTTTCATGCACTTTCTTTGCGTTTTCAGAATTTATTCTTAACTTTGCAACCAGCAAATGCACCACAAAAGGTGCAGCCTCTTCACCAACATGCACTTTTTATGGTGCACATAGCCCACAAAAGCAACTATGATAGAGCCTGTTTTAATAAACTACATGAAGGAGCAAATACTGATGGTTTCTCTTGATTTCAAACGCTATATGTATGAAAGAATCGAGTGGAACCTCAGGCTTGTGGGGCTTGTCGGACCTCGTGGCGTGGGTAAGTCAACGATGGTGTTACAACATATAGCAGAAAATGAAGGAAAGGAAAAGGCCCTTTATGTCTCTGCAGACCATAGTTATTTCACCTCACACACCTTGATTTCATTGGCAGATGAGTTTGTAAAGGATGGTGGTGAACACTTGTATATTGATGAAGTACATAAATATAGCGGATGGTCACGAGAACTTAAACAGATATATGACACACACCCAGGTTTGAAAGTAATGTTCACGGGATCATCTATCCTTGACATTCTGGCAGGCGAGGTTGATCTTAGTCGTAGAGTTGTAAGATATACCATGCAGGGAATGTCTTTCAGGGAATACCTCGAAATGTTTCATGGTATTAAGACGCCAGTGTTGTCTTTCGAAGATATTGTACAAGGCAAGAACATCGCCATAAAAGGATTGGCTCATCCTCTGCCCCTATTCCGTGAATACCTCGAAATTGGTTATTATCCCTTCTCAAAGGAAGGTGCATTCTTGACACGCTTAGAACAGGTAATATCACAAACTACCGAATATGACATACCACGCTTCTCAAACATGTCGTTTACGACAGGTCGCAAGTTGCATCTTCTTCTGATTATCCTTTCTCAAACAGTTCCTTTCAAACCTGAATATACCAGTCTCGCAAACGCCATAAAGGCAAGTCGTAATGATATTCCAGACTACCTGCTACTATTGGAAAAGGCTGGCATGATAGGTCAGCTTCGCGACCAGACTGGAGGCATTCGCGGACTTGGGAAAGTGGAGAAACTCTATTTAGACAATACAAATATCATGGTGGCGTTAGTAGGTGCAGAGGCTGACCGAGGCACCATACGCGAAACTTTCTTCTATAATCAAATGCGTGTCACGAAAGATGTTATATCATCTTCCAAATCAGATTTCACAATCGGTAACTATACCTTCGAAGTCGGGGGAAAGAAGAAGAAACACCATCAAATTGCCGACATAGAAAATGGCATTGTGGTAAGGGACGATATAGAATTTGCCACAAATGGTATTATTCCATTGTGGGCATTCGGTTTAACTTACTAATATGTGCATAAAATACACCCACAGCTATGGAACAGAAAATATCAGTCGTCATTAACACATACAACGCAGAGCAACACCTCAGCCAAGTGCTCGAAGCCGTCAAGCAGTTCGACGAGGTGGTGATATGCGATATGGAGTCAACCGACTCCACCCTCACCATCGCCCGTGAATATGGTTGCAAGATAGTCACATTCCCTAAGCAGGACTACACCATCGTTGAGCCAGCACGCAATTTCGCCATACAGTCAGCCACCCACCCCTGGGTGCTTGTGGTTGATGCCGATGAGATAGTCACCCCTGAGCTGCGCCAGTACCTCTATAAGCACATCAGCAAACCTGAGCCCGAGGAAGGCATATACATCCCTCGCCGCAACTATTTCATGGGACGCTTCATGCATGCCCTGTATCCAGACTACATACTGCGATTCTTCCGCAAGGACGTCACCGACTGGCCTCCCATCATCCACATACAACCCAACGTGCAGGGTAAGGTAATACATGCCCCTCAGCATGGCAAACTCGCCTTCGAACATCTTGCCAACGACACCCTCTCCGACCGTCTGCGCAAGACCGACATCTACACCGATAATGAGGTGAAGAAAAAAGCAGGCAAGCATTATGGTCCACTGAAATTCATCCTCCGTCCCACCCACCGTTTCCTCAAGAGCTACATTCTCAAAGGTGGTTTCCGCGATGGCATCCCCGGCTTCATCTACGCCTGTCTCGAAGCCACCTACCAAGTCGTCATGATGGGAAAAATCATAGAGAAAAAATAGTTAAGGTTAAGGTTATATCTATCATCTATTACGAACACTCACCTGTCCCTGTGTTCCTGCTCTCCACTGTCAACGCCACCAAGATACCAGAATAGTAATTTCTTGGCACGATAGCAAAACACCACTACGAGATTTCCTCATAGTGGTGTTTGTCTTTAGGGAGGACCTGATAATGTTTTTTTCACTCAAAGAGTGGGGTTTTTGTTTTCTTAATTTAAAGATGTCCCCTTAAATCTTTGGTGGAATCAACTATTCTTCGTATTTTTGTAACCAGTTTACTAACTCACATCACAAACCCAATGAAAAAACTATTAGCAATGCTACTCGCCACGCTCGGACTCACCACAGCGTGCGGACAGAAGAATTACCCAGCCCCCGACGTGCAGGTCGATGTGTTCCACACCAATAGCGGCAAGCCCGTCCGCTTCCATGCCCTTATGCATGCCAGCATCAGGATAGAGTACGACGGCAGGGAGATAGAGATAGACCCAGTGCCCAGGCTCGGCAACAGAGTGACAGACTACTCCACGATGCCCAAGGCAGACTATCTGCTCGTAACCCACGAGCATGCCGATCACTACAGTCCCGAAGCCATCAGAACGCTCACAGGCAGTAACACCCGTCTCGTTATGAACAGGCGCTGTGCCGACCTCTACGGCTCAGGCTATGCCATGCGGAACGGCGACACCCTGCGCCTCAGCGGCGACATCACCGTGCAGGCAGTACCAGCATACAACACCACCGAGGGACGCTCCAAGTATCACCCCAAGGGACGTGACAACGGCTACATACTCACCATCGACGGACTGCGCATATACATAGCAGGCGACACTGAAGACATCCCCGAGATGTCAGCCGTTAAAGACATCGACATAGCCTTCCTTCCCTGCAACCAGCCCTACACCATGACCCCCGAACAGCTCGTCAGGGCAGCTGTAACCATCCGTCCCAAGGTGCTCTTTCCCTATCACTACGGCACCACCGATGTCACAGCCATCCCCTCCCAACTCGCCAATGACGGCATAGACGTAAGAATAAGACACTACGAATAAAAGTTCAAAACTTTAAATATTATTATATTTTTAGTAGTTAGAAGAAGATAGAGGGAGATAGAAGAAGATAGAGGACATTAGCAACATGACAGCGCCTCACCTTTTTATTAGAGTGAGGCGCTTGAATGTATATTAATCTTCTCCATCAT
>JAZLBU010000131.1:0-23933 GCA_045613845.1 Prevotella sp.
GAAGATGTCGTAGAAACTGCAGCAACTATTGCTTCTAAAATAGGAGTCTCGGCAAGAACTGTACAGCGTGACCTTTCGCAACTCAAGGATATGGAGTTGATTGAACGATTAGGCAGCGACAAACATGGTCATTGGATACCAAAATAAAAGAACTACACCGTTAGTTTCATGAACAGGAACGACAAAAAAGTTACCCACCTGCTGATAACTAATTATTAAAGTATGGAAGAAAAGCGTATTATATAGTAGGAACTGACAAGTAAACCATCAAAGAAGCTATGTTGAAAGCACTGTAAATGATTATTAGCTTTATAAAAAGGAACTGGAGACTTATCTGAAAGTGAACAGCTGAGCATTCATTATAGATAATAGATACCCCCTAATGTTAAAGTGAAAAATTATCCTGTCAAAAAGTTGTGAGTTGAAAAAATCTTCACTAAATTTGTGAATTCTATAATTAATTACTACCTTTGCTCAGTAACAGATATAACAAACCACTATCAATAAGACCGATTATGAACAGAGTAACAACACACCCTGGTGACGTTCTGAAGGAAGAACTGGAGGCAAGAGGCATATCACAGAAGAAATTCTCGGAGGTTCTATCTGTACCTTATACACAGTTGAATGAAATACTGAATGCCAAGCGACCTGTAACCACTGACTTTGCGTTGATGGTGGAAGCAGCATTGGGCATTAACCCAGAGTTGCTCATCAATATGCAGTCACGCTATAATATGTCGGTAGCCAAGCGTAAGAAACCTCTTCTTGCAAGACTGCTTGATATCAAGAAGGCGTGTGCCGCAGTTTTTTAAATGGCACGGACGCCCCCCCTAATGTTAAAATGAAAAATTATTTTGTCAATTGCGCTCAATTTTGTACCTTTGCAGCAGTGCTTTTACGGCGACGTGAAGGTGCGAAAATCATATAAAAAAAGCTAATAACAGCAGCGCCCGATGATGTGCGTTGTGAAAGCCTACTCACGTTTTTCGTCTATGCGGAAACTCCCTTCAACCATAAAGATTGCTGATTTGATAAAGTCTATCAAAGAGAGCATAGAGAGCACCTTGAAGCAAGAGGGGCGCAAGAGGGCTATGGCTAAATGGAGCCTACTGAACGATATGTTCAGTTGTGAGGCGTGGTGGCATCTGGCGGCTAAGGAGATAAGGGCGTTTCTGGATGGTTGTGCCGATAAGGAGCATAAGGAGAGGCGTGAGGCTGAGCAGGAGAAGAATAAGGCTCAGGCTGCTCCTAAAGTGAATATTGTGAACACTAATTTCGACCGTTTTGACAATAGTAGCGGAACGTATAATGACAACACTAATTCTACGATACAGACTCAGAGTGTGGCGCCTGTGAAGGAACCTGATAAGAATATGTTGCTGAATTATTATAATAATGTGGACGACTGATGACTAAGATACTGAATTTTTATAATGAGGGAGGGACGTATAACGACAATTCTGAGTCGGTGATAACGATAAGTCCTGAGGGCACCCGTGTGGAGCAACACATAACGCCTGTGCCTGCTCCCGAACAGACGACTGAAACAAGGAAGGAGACAGTCGGCAGCGGACTGACGATAGGTCAGCAGGTGTTGCTGTTCTCTGAGTTGCTGGGGGTGGCGCTGGATAGCACATACGGCAACCCTAACCAACTCTCAGACCTTATAGCCCGTGTGACGGGTGGCAATAAGGAGAGTATCAGGCAGAAGATAATGCAGATTGGCAAGATGAAGAATTATGGCAAGCAGGTGAAGGCTGATGCCGCTATGGTGGCCGCTATGCTGGAGCCTTACAAACCTGACTTGGCAAGCGACCTAATAAATTTTTATGTTGACGACTAACGGATTGTAGTACTACAAAGGTACTACACCCTGTGTAATTTTGCTCACAGATTCCTACGATGGGAATTTGTGGGCTTTTTTTGTATGCCCGCTATCGTATCACATTGAGAGTGAAAAGCTGGCCAGCGTTCTTCTCTTCTCACAAAAAACAAAAACAAAATGAAACAAGGGATTCAAGTTTTTAATCATGAAATGTTTGGTGACATCCGCACAATGACAAATGAGAAGGGCGAAACCTTCTTTGTAGGTAAAGACGTGGCAAAGGCGCTGGGGTATAACAACACTCGCGATGCGCTGAGGAAGCACGTAGATGCTGAGGATAAAGAGGATGGCGTCGCGTTTTGCGACTCCATCGGCAGAAGACAGAAAGGCATCATCATCAACGAGTCAGGACTCTACGCGCTGGTGCTCTCTTCAAAGCTCTCACGTGCGAAAGAATTTAAGAGGTGGGTGACATCAGAGGTGCTGCCACAGATCCGCCGAACGGGTGGTTACATTCCCACTCACGATGGTGAGGGCAGGAGGCTGACTGACGAGGAGATAATGAAGCGTGGCATCGCGATACTGGGCAAGACGATAGGTATGCACAACGCCACTAACGAGGACTGCCTGACGGCTACGGAGGTGGCACACCTGTGGGGCATGGACGTCATATCGTTCAACAACCTGTTGCAAGGCATGGGCATACTGTATCGCAGGGATGGTCGCTGGAACCTCACCGAGGAACTGGAGGGCAAAGGCCTTGCCGAGGTGCGCTGCTTCGGATTCCTCTCGCTCAAGGGTAAGCTGCGCATGTCGCGCTACCTGGTGTGGACTCCCCAGGGGGTGAACTTCCTTAACATGGCGGTGAGGAAACTGCCGAGAACTATTAACGCTAACGTTCAGTTAAGATTGGAAATTGAAGATTGAAGATTTTTCGTTCTTTGACATTTAACAAAAACAGAAATAACCCCTTGATGAGATAGACACTCTTGTCAGAGTATTAACGTCATTAGTTCTAATCCTGCTTGTATGCAGGGCATCCAGACAGTCTTATAACTAATTTCGTTACCCTTTCAGGGGCTCTATCTCATCAAGGCAAATACCACGTTCGTTTCACTCACTGAAAAACAAATATTACTCAAGTTTGCAGGTTTTTGTTAATGATAATAAGATTTGAATGATTTGAAAAGATTTGAAAGATTTCTTGCCCAAAGGGCAACTAGAAAAAAAGAAGTGCCTCTACGAGGCAGAAATTCCACAAATCGATCCAAATCGAACAAAATCAAAATATCGTAGCAATCTATGATTGCGTATCGTTAGGGTTGAGGCGATTGTTTTTCAGGCTTTGACAAAAGCCGTTGTTTTTGCCTGGCTATGGCATTACCTGACTTTAGGAAGGTGCAGGAGTTCAAGAGTTAGGGACATGGAAGTTTACTTACAATGGTACTAAAGCTTGAAATACTGCAATAGTCTATAAGACTGATGCCATAGACAGGGGTTCTTTGATGTTTTTGTTAAACTTAGAAAATAATCTGTGTTAATCTGTGAAATCCGTGGTCAAACAAAATTCCAACACTATGAGTGTACATTTAATATACTACAAGGACGGGGCGAAGATGATGCGCCCTGTCCTCTCGAAAGAAGAATACATACAGCTGAGGAATTCAGCACAACAACAGGAGACTGTAAAGAAGGTACGCGAGGGCAACGAAGAACTGAAGCGCCGACTGGTGCAGATGAACTACTCATGCATGCCTAATGCTGACGGTACACTGAAGGGCTCTACCACACCGAGCAATACGGTGGGTATGGACATAGACCATATACCAGCCGAAGAGATGCAGACGGTGAAGGATCGCATCCTACAGAAGAAGGAGGAACTGGGCCTGCAGATGCTCGAAGAAAGTGCTCGTGGCAAGGGTTATCACCTGGTGTTCCTTCGTCACCCCGAGATGACTCAGGAGGAAAACCTCAAGTGGGCAAGCGACCTGCTGGGCGTGGAGTACGATGCTGGGGCGAAGGACATTACGAGGGTGTTTTTTACTACTAGTCTCGAAGAGCTCATCTTGCTCGAAGATGCTCTCTTTGAGAACGAAACGGAGCCTGTGGCTCCTACGAAACGTCCTTCGGACTACGAAAACGAAAACCTTGTTCCGAGCTCTGCTCTTTCCTTCAAAGGCATTCCTTACACCACTATAATAGAGGAGTACTGGAAGAAGACGGGTGGCGAACCTGAGGAGGGTGAGCGCAATGTGAGACTCTATCAGTTGGCGGTGAACCTGCGTGCCATCTGCGACAACAAGAGGGAGGTGCTCATGGCTGTGATGCCTCGACTGGGACTCGACGAGCAGGAGTTTAAGAGCATCATCGACAGTGCCTGCAAGGAACAATCGAAGGGTATATCAAAGGTGATGAGGGAGATTGTTAACGTTCCCGTTATGGCGGCTACGCCCCCATCCCCCTATGGGAGCATCCCCCTTGACACGTTTGCTGGCGAGCTGACTAAGCTATCGAAGCATTACCCATGCATGAAGGAGCTGTTCATGAATGTGCATCCGCAGAAGATGCCTGCGGTGTTCTTTTCAGCAGCGGCTATGTTTGGCACCCTGATGACCAGGACATGGTATCACTTCTGGTATGACCCCGAACTGATGCGCCGACTGAATTACAGCATCTTCATCATAGGCGACCCAGGTGCTGGTAAGAATGTGGTGGAGAAATTCTATAAGAAGATTGCCGACCCCATGATAAAGGCCGACAAGGAGATGATAGACGCCGTGAACCGCTACAAGGAAGGCAGGACGGAGCGCACCACATCGACCAAGGCACAGAAGGGCGACGCGCTGAAGAAGCCTCAGGTGCCCATCAGGGTGCATCCCGCCAGGACGGCAAACGGTGAGTTCATACGCCACATGCTGGCAGCGGTGGAGAATATTCAGGGACACAATCTGAGTCTGCACATGTTCTCGTTCGACTCAGAGCTGGACAATGTGACCAAGAACAGCAAGGGTGGCGACTACAAGGATAAGGAGGTGCTGGAACTGAAGGCGTTCCATAACGAGGAGGACGGTCAGATGTATGCCAACACGGAAAGTATGACGGGTATGTTCAATGTGTATTGGAACTTCATCTATACGGGCACTCCTTACGCCCTGCATAGGAAGGTGAACCAAAGGAATTTCGGTACGGGACTGTCAACCCGACTCGCCGTGATACCACTGCCCGACGTGGGACTGGCTAAGCGAAACCAAAAGGTGGATCCGCAAGCCAACGAGACACTCCGCACATGGGCTTACCGACTGGATAAGGTGGAGGGCGAACTACCCATAGAACCCTTGAACGACGAGACCTACAACTGGCAGTCGCAAAGAATGGAGGTGGCAGAGTTTAACGGCGACAAGGCAGACCGCACCCTCTTGAAGCGCATACCTTACTACGGCATAGGCATATCGCTGCCCTTCATCGTGATGCGCCACTGGGACGAGTGGCAGGAGAAGCGCACCCTGACCATTGACGCCAAAGACCGCCAGCTCTGCCGACTGGCTATGGAGATACAGTACAGATGTCAGCAGTTCTTCTTCGGCGAGATGGCACACAACTACTTCGAAGACCAGAACAAGGAATTCGTAACCCGTCGCCGTACCACCCGCTATGACGACTGCTACAGCAAACTGCCCGACGAGTTCAAGACACAGCAGTTCATGGACTGCTTCGGGGTGTCACAGCAATCAGCATCCAGAGCTATATTAAGGCTAAAAAAAGATGGTGTAATAGAAAATGTAAAGTATGGTGTTTACAAAAAGGTGTTGGCAGAACTGCCCTAACTTACTCACTTACTCAGTTACTCACTTATGACAGGAAGATTTAAAAGTTTAAAAGTTGACCACAGATAACACGGATGGACACGAATTCGTTCTTTGACATTTAACAAAAACAGTAAAAACACCTCTCTGAGATAGACACTCTTGTCAGAGTATTAACGTCATTAGTTCTAATCCTGCTTGTATGCAGGGCATCCAGACAGTCTTATAACTAATATCGTTACCCTTTTCAGGGGTTCTATCTCATCAAGGCAAATACCACGTTCGTTTCACTCACTGAAAAACCATTTTCTTCTTAGTCGTAAAGGTTAAGGTTAGCGTTAACGTTCTTGCGCTCCAGTTGGTGCTCAGGCGAGCAAGCTCGGAGCACGTTCCCGTTGAAAAAAAGTTTTTCAGGTTCGTAGAACCGATGTTTTTGCCTGGCAATGGCATTACCTGACTTTAGGAAGGTGCAGAAGTTCAAGAGTTAGGGACATGGAAGTTTACTTACAATGGTACTAAAGCTTGAAATACTGCAATAGTCTATAAGACTCATGCCATAGACAGGGGTTCTTTGATGTTTTTGTTAAACTTAGAAAATAATCCGAGTTAATCTGTGAAATCCGTGGTCAAACAATAAACAAAAAGTTCAATAGTATGAGACAAAACAAGGAAAAATATTTCAACGAAACGATAGCATATCGCAACCGTAATCCCCTGAACATTCGCTACTCCAAGAACGTGAAGTGGCAAGGACAGGAGGGTGAGTGGAAAGGATTTGTAAGGTTCAGCGCATTCTCAATGGGGTACAGAGCAGCAGTGAAGATACTACGCTCGTACGCCAAGCGAGGCATCAAGACTATGGGGGCTATCATTGAAACATGGGCACCTCGCTCAGAAAACAATACGGTGGCTTATATCAAGGCTGTGGAGCAGTTTATGAACAACTGCTTGAACGTTAACGATACGCCTTCGGCTACTAAGCACTTGAACCTAAGAAATCGCGAAGAAGTAGTCAGCCTACTTCTTGCGATGACCAAGGTGGAGATGGGAGCCAACGCCGCCCAGATACTCTCTATGCGAACATACGCTGAAATGGGTTATGACATGGCGGTGACCACTCCAGGGTTCTTTAGATAATTGACAATTGACAGTTGACAATTAGCAAATTAGGAGCGACATCTTGCTATCAAGTAGGTTGTCGCTCTATCTGTTTTTGATGTTGCGTGGATGATGTTGCTCTATCTCCTGGCGGAGGGTGGACATGTCGATGTGGGTGTAGATTTCGGTGGTGCCGATGCGTTCATGGCCTAACATGGCTTGGATGGCGCGTAGGGAGGCACCGCCTTCGAGAAGGGCAGTGGCGAAGGAATGACGCAGGGAATGGGGAGAGATAGTCTTCTTGATGCCTGCCAATAGGGCCTGTTGCTTTATCATTATTAGTATCATGGTACGCGTGAGGTGTGCACCCCTACGATTAAGAAACACATAATCCTCTTCGCCAGGCTTAATATCTAAGTGGCAACGGTCGTCATACCACAGGTGGAGCTCCTTTATCGCCTTGCCAGAGATGGGTACAAGACGTTCCTTGGAACCCTTACCGAAAACCCTCAGGAAACCTTCTTCTTCATATACCTGTGCAAAGGTAAGGTTGACAAGTTCGGAAACTCGCAGTCCGCACGAGAAAAGCACCTCGATGATAGCCCTGTTTCGGTGTCCTTCCCACTTGCTCAGGTCGATGCTTGCCTCCAGCATATCCACTTCGGCAGTAGAAAGAACCTCAGGCAGATGTTTGTCCTGAATAGGTGACTCCAAGAGTTCGGCAGGGTCTTGTTCCACCCAACCATCCATAGCCATAAACTTATAGAAAGCCCTCACTCCGCACAAAATCCGTGCATGGGTGGAGGCTGCAATGCCCATATCGTGTAGAGAGGCAGAGAAATTCTGCAGGTCTTTGAGTTCCAATTCCAACAGTTTCTTATGATCAGACTCTTCCTCGCCCTCTTGTGCAGAAGAAGCCCATGCCACCAGTTTGCCGACATCTCTGAGGTAAGCCTCCTGAGTGTTGGGTGACAGTCCGCGTTGCAGTCTGAGGTATCTTCTGAACGCAACTATAGGGTTGGTTTTGTTGCTGTTATCATTACTCATCGCGATGCAAAGGTAACAAAAAATGTGTAATAGAATAGGTGCAGAGGAAGGGAATAAGTGCTAAATTTTCTTAATTCATAACGACAACTGATACGTAGTAAGAAATAAATTGCTATCTTTGTGACGGAATGCAGATTCTAACCAACGTATTAAATACTTAAATTTCTAAAAACACTATGGCTAATTTACAGAATTTCTCACTTGAGGGAAAGAACGCTTGGATTACAGGTGCTTCTTATGGTATCGGTTTCAACATTGCTAAGGCATTCGTTGCTGCTGGTGTGAAGACTATCATCTTCAATGATATTAACGAGGCTGCTCTTGAGAAGGGCCTTGCTAACTACAAGGAAGCAGGCATCGAGAACGTGAAGGGTTACGTATGTAACGTATGTGACGAAGTGGCTGTTGCCGAGCTCGTTAAGAAGATTCACGAAGAGGTAGGTCAGATTGACATCTTGGTTAACAACGCAGGTATCATCAAGCGTATTCCAATGCACGAGATGAAGCGTTCAGAGTTCCAGGCTGTCATTGACGTTGACCTGGTAGCTCCTTACATCTGTGCTGCTGCTGTTATTCCAGAGATGATGGAGCGTAAGGAAGGTAAGATTATCAACATCTGCTCTATGATGTCAGAGCTCGGTCGTGAGACAGTTAGTGCTTATGCTGCTGCTAAGGGCGGTCTGAAGTTGCTCACTCGTAACATCTGCTCTGAGTATGGTGAGTACAACATCCAGTGTAACGGCATTGGCCCTGGCTACATCGCTACTCCTCAGACAGCTCCTCTGCGTGAGCGTCAGCCAGACGGCTCTCGTCATCCATTCGATTCATTCATCTGCGCTAAGACACCAGCTGGACGTTGGCTCGACCCATCTGAGCTCGGTGGTCCTGCTGTATTCTTGGCTTCTAAGGCTTCAGACGCTGTCAATGGCCACGTGCTCTACGTGGATGGCGGTATCCTGGCTTATATTGGTAAGCAGCCATCTTAATGGAAGTTGAAAGCATAACGAGTAAAGTATAAAGTGAGTTCCCTGCAAGTTAACAAGGCTTGCAGGGGCTTTTTTATATAATAAAAAGTGCAAACATACCTTAAAAAACACCTCACTTTCAACATTCAACTTTCAACATTCAACTTTTATTAGTACCTTTGTGGCTGATTTAGACTTTTCGCAACCCCTATTCAGGGGTAACAATATAATTTCAAGAGAATGAAACACCTATTTCATATCGCTACTATACTGTTAGCTGTGTGCCTATTATATTCTTGCATAAAGGATGATGCTACAGCCTCAGTATCAACAAGCGAAGATACTGCTATAACATCATTCACACTGGGAACAGTAAAGGTGAACAGATACATAGGCAAGAAGAAATATGCTAAGGATTCAGAGGGAAACCCTGTTGACAGTTTCTATACCTACAGTTATAATGGAAGCAATACACCTGTATATATAGAGCATCTGGCTAATGATGCTGCTGATGATAATAAAAGGATAGGACTGGTGTATAACCTCGACTCTCTGCCAGCAGGTTCGCACATGAAGATGCTTGCCAATATCTCGGCAAAGAATTCAGGTACGATAAGATATCGTGACTGGGATGCTGAGAACGATGCTACATGGACTAACTACAATGTGGGTGACTCCATAGAGTTTGGTACAGACAACGTAGGTTCTAAGGAACTGAGATTCCGTGTGTATGCTACACAGGGTGGCTATACCCGTGACTATAAGGTGAAGATTGTTGCTCACATGGAGTATGCAGACTCTTTCAAATATGTGGCTTTGCCATCACAGGAGATATTCGACGGTGCACAGAATATAAGGGGAGCAGCAACACTCGACGGTCTGTTTGTGTTGGTGGATTACGGCACTGACAGCAAACTGTATATGGGTACGGATATGGGCACCACATGGAGCATGCAGCGCAGTTTTGCATCAAACGCTACCATAACAGCCTATGATAACTACCTATACATTCTTGATGGCAACACACTCTATTATGGAGACGTTGACGACCTGAAGACGGCCGATGTGTCAGGTTATGACCTTGAGCATATCGTGGGAGTGTGCAAGGATGAGGTTTATGCCGTAAATGGCGACGGAAACTTTATGATGGCTAACACCGCAGACCTCGCTATGTGGCAAGAGGATATTGTCTATAGTCATTCAGAAAAGATACCTGTAGAAAACATCAATTCGGCAACAGTGGTGCAGAAGGCTAATGAGAGTGTTTCACGCATTACAGTGGTGGGCAACATACCAGTAGCGGGCACTGACACCTGTGCTGTGGTATGGAACAAAAACGTAAATACTGAGATAGACGAGAAATGGGTGTATAACGACCACACCGATGCTGAGCAGAAGTCATGTGCCCTGCCAGCGATGGAAAATCTCTCAGCTACAAAATACTATAACGGATGGATACTGGCAATAGGTGGTAAGAGACTGAATACATCGGCCAAGATAAACACAGAACCTTACGGCACCATATTCTGCTCAGAAGACGGTGGCACATCATGGCGATCATTGAAGGGACTCAAGATGCCTACGAGCGGACTTGACAGCAATAAGCCTGTGATGATACTGTCTGACGCAGGTGGCTATAGTTATGATAACGACCTGGGATACTTCTACATCATCTGTGCTGACGGAGGATTGGTGTATCGTTGCAAACTCAACAATGCTACATGGTATCCTGTAGAGACAAAAGAATATACCGTATTGGAGAAGTAAAGTTGAAAGCGGCTTATAACATATTTATTCTTTTCTGCTTGTTCCTGTTTACTTTTGTCCTTGTAGGACAAGTGAGGGCGCAGGACGACGTAGAATATCGTATGGAGCTGGGTGGTGGTGTCAACCTCACGGCTTATCAGGGTGATATGTCGGGTTCGCTCTTCGGCAATGCTCAGGCAGGCGGTTCGGTGCTCTTCCGTGCAATACTCAACCCACGTTCGGCAGTGCGCTTCGGACTCGGCATTTCAAAACTGAAGGGTGATGTGAGCAGAACAGACTCACACTTTCCTGATATCACAGACTTGCATTATTCATTCAGCAACACAATGGCCGACCTCTCGGTGACGTATGAATATAACTTCTTCCCTTATGGCACAGGACGCGACTATCGCGGTGCGAAACGCTTCACCCCATTCATATCATTAGGATTGGGAATGACATACGTAAACAGCAAAAACGGCACATACGATTATTCTAAGGGACATGAGGCAGGCGACGACTTCATACCAGAGCATAACACTAAGAAGGGAGTGGTGACAGGCAACCTGCCAATAGGTGTGGGTGTGAAATATAAGCTTGGTGCACGTACCAACTTATCATTAGACTGGCATCTGCACGTATCATTCTCTGACAATCTGGATGGTGTGGATGATCCATATCGCATAGAGAGTTCAGGACTATTTAAGAATACTGACTGTTACTCAACGGTGACGCTTGCACTAACTTACAGTCTCTCACCAAAGTGTTCAACATGCCATAAGGATAGGTGAAGGTTGAAAGGTGAAAGTTGAAAGTTGAAGGTTGAAAGCTTATGAATAAGAACAATATACCACAGCATATAGCCATCATAATGGATGGCAACGGACGATGGGCCAAAGAACGCGGACAGGTGCGTACGGCTGGTCATATAGAGGGTGTGGCTGCTCTGCAGCGCATCACCGCAGACTGTTGTCGACTCGGAGTGAAATACCTCACCCTGTATGCCTTCTCTACCGAGAACTGGAATCGTCCTGATGACGAGGTTTCGGCTCTTATGGGACTGGTGTTGACACATCTCACCGAGGAGTTGTTTGACAAGAACCACGTTCGCATGAGGGTGATAGGCGACCGCTCACGTTTGCCACAGGCAGTACGTGAGAAGTTGGAGTGGATAGAAAACCATACAGCCTCTTATGATGTGATGACCGTGACACTGGCTATCAGCTATTCCTCACGTTGGGAGATAACAGATGCGGTAAAAAAGATAGCCGCAGAGGTGAAGGAAGGCAAGATAGCCCCTGATGCTATAAACGAAGAAACGATAAGCCAGCACCTGGACTCAAGTTTTCAGCCCGACCCCGATCTGCTCATCCGCACGGGTGGCGAGTTGCGCATCAGCAATTACCTGTTGTGGCAGATAGCATATTCAGAGTTGTATTTTACTCCTGTGTATTGGCCAGACTTCAACAATGACGAACTGTTGAAAGCTGTGGAATACTACCAAACAAAACAACGTCGCTTCGGCAAAACAGGCGACCAGGTAGAGGGGGAGAGTAATGGTTAACGGTTAATGGTTAACGGTTAAAGATGAAAGATTATAGATTAAAGATTATAGATTAAAGTTGAAGGCGACTTATAACATACTTATTACTTTTTACTTGTTCCTTATTACTTTTGTCCTTGCAGGACAAGTGCAGGCGCAGGATAAGATAGAAAACCCAGAGATATCGTATGCATCATCAGTGCGTATGATGAAGATAGGTGCTCTCAACGTAAGCGGTGTGGATGGTTATGAGAGCTATATGCTCACCAGCATCTCAGGATTGAGTGTAGGACAGGAAGTAGCCGTTCCAGGTAACGAGATAACAGAGGCCGTGAAGCGTTATTGGAAACATGGACTGTTCTCAGACGTGAGAATAGCCGCTGACTCCATCAAGGGTGACAGCATATATCTGCACATTTATCTTAAGACGCGCCCGCGCGTGAGCCAGATAAACTATATCGGACTGAAGAAGAAATCAGAGCGTGAGGACTTGGAGCAGAAACTGGGTTTGCTGAAGGGTTCGCAGGTAACACCTAACATGATATCACGTGCTAAGACCCTTGCTCAGAAATACTACGAAGACAAGGGATTCAAGAATGCCGAGATAAACATCACACAACGTGAGGATCTGGCAGAGAAGAACCACGTGATACTCGATGTAGAGGTAGACAAGAAGGAGAAGACTAAGGTACACCATATATATATAGAAGGCAACAAAGAACTGTCAACCAAGAAGATTAAGGGTGGCATGTTTGGTGGTGGTGCCCTGAAGAAACTGCATGAAGTGAATAAACTGGGTAGCTTCTTGAGAAGTAAGAAGTTTACACCAGAACGTTACTCAGAAGACAAGCAGAACCTCATAGATAAGTATAACGAGCTGGGCTATCGTGATGCTGTGATACTTAAGGACAGCGTTGCAACGTATGATGCCAAGCATGTTGACATATACTTCAACATCTACGAGGGACAGAAGTATTACATACGTAACATCACATGGGTGGGTAACACGGTATATACTACAGACTACCTCTCAGCCTTGCTGGGTATGAAGAAAGGCGATGTGTATAACCAGAAACTGCTCAACAAGCGTCTGAGAGAAGACGATGATGCTGTGGGCAATGCTTACTGGAACACAGGTTACCTGTTCTATGACTTACAGCCTGTAGAGGTGAATGTAGTAGGCGATTCCATCGACCTTGAGATGCGTATTCAGGAAGGACCTCAGGCACATATATCACACGTTCGCATTACGGGTAATACGAAACTGTATGAGAAGGTGGTTCGTCGTGAATTGCGCACCAAACCAGGCGACCTGTTCTCAAAGGATGCCTTGATGCGTTCGGCTCGTGAGATAGCCTCTATGGGACATTTTGACCAGGAAAAGGTTAATCCAGACGTAAAGCCAAACTATGAGGATGGTACGGTAGATATCAACTGGGATTTGGAGCAGAAGTCTAATGACCAGATAGAGTTCTCGCTTGGTTGGGGACAGACAGGTGTCATAGGTAAGATAGGACTGAAACTGAACAACTTCTCTATGGCAAACCTCTTCCGTAAGAAGGGTGAACGCAGAGGTATTATGCCTGTGGGCGATGGTGAGACCCTCTCACTCAGTGCACAAACCAACGGTACATACTATCAGGCATATAACGCATCATACTCTACCGCATGGTTTGGAGGCAAGCGTCCTATACAGTTCAGCGTGGGTGTGTTCTACTCTAAGCAGACTGACGTAAACTCTAACTACTACAACACCAACTGGCAGAACAGCTATTACCAGTATTACTATGGTGTAGGCAGCAGTTACAGTAATATAGAGAATTACTACGACCCTGACAAGTATGTGCAGATGCTCGGTGGTTCGATAGGATGGGGTAAGCGTCTGCGCTGGCCTGACGACTATTTCCAGTTGTCACTCACTCTGGCTTACACTCGCTATATGCTGCGTAACTGGAGATATTTCTTGGTGCAGAATGGTAACTGTAACAATATCAACCTCAGTCTGGCACTTACACGTAACTCTACCGACAACCAGCTGTTCCCACGCAGAGGTTCAGAGTTCACACTCAGTCTGACGGTCACTCCACCTTGGTCTTCAATCTTTAAGAAGGATTATGAGCATCTGGCAACAAACCGTTATGCTTCAGACTACTCAGAGCAACAGCAGGAGAAGTATCGCTGGATAGAATACCATAAGTGGAAGTTCAAGTCTCGCACCTTTACCTCGCTCACCAATGGTCAGAAGTGCCTCGTGCTCATGACACGCGCTGAGTTTGGTTTGTTGGGACATTATAATAAGTATAACAAGTCACCGTTCGAAACCTACTATATGGGTGGTGACGGCATGTCGGGCTATTCTACCAGTTATGCCGAGGAGACGATTGGTCTGCGTGGTTACGAAAATGGTTCGCTGACGCCATCTGGTTCTTCTGGTTATGCTTATGACCGTTTCTCTGTCGAACTAAGATATCCATTCCTGTTGGGCAACACTACTATCTACGGACTTGGTTTCGTGGAGGCTGGTAACGCATGGTCTGAGGTGGCCGAGTTTAATCCGTTTGACATGAAGCGTTCTGCGGGTTTGGGTGTACGTATCTTCCTGCCTATGGTCGGACTGATGGGTCTTGACTGGGCTTATGGTTTCGATAATGTATTTGGAAAGAAGGGTGGAAGCAATTTCCACTTCATCCTCGGTCAGGAATTCTAAAGAGTTTAAAAGTTCAAGAGTATATGAGAAAGATATTAGCAATAATACTGATACTTCATTCTTCATTCTTCATCCTTCAGTCAAGTGCGCAGAAGTATGCCCTTATTGATTTGGAGTATATACTGAAGAATATTCCAGCCTATGAGCGTGCTACAGAGCAACTCTCGCAGGTTAGCAAGCGTTGGCAGGCTGAGGTCGATGCCCTGAACACTGAGGCTACCACCATGTATAAGAATTATCAAAACGAGGTGGTGTTCTTGTCTCAGGAGCAGAAACAGGTGCGACAGAATGCCATAATGCAGAAAGAGAAAGAGGCAGCCGACCTGAAGAAGAAATACTTTGGCCCAGAGGGAGAACTGTTCAAGAAGCGTCAGAGTCTTATGTCGCCTATACAGGACGAGGTGTATAATGCTGTGAAGGAAATATCAGAATTACGTGGTTACCAGATGGTGGTTGACCGTGCAAGCAAAAGTGGCATAGTATATGCCTCTCCCAAAATAGATATCTCAAACGAGGTACTGCAGAAATTAGGTTATTAATCCGATTAAAATCATATAATAATAAATAAGGTAAAAGAACAATGAAAAAAACAATTATCGCACTTGCTGCTATGTTCGCTGTAGCACTCGGTGCAAACGCACAGAAGTTTGCTCACGTTGACACTCAGTCAATCATGCAGTCTCTTCCTGAACTCACAAAGGCAAATGGTGAGTTGCAGGCTAAGGCTCAGGAGTTGGAAAACCAGATGAAGGAGATGCAGGACGAGTTCCAGAAGAACTACGAGGCATACGAGAAGGCTAAGCCAACACTGGCACAGAAGGATCAGCAGGCTCGTGAGGCTGAACTTCAGGAGCAGTACACCAAGATTCAGAATGCTGCTCAGCAGAATCAGCAGGACCTCCAGAAACTTCAGCAGGAGAAGATGCAGCCTATTCAGCAGAAGATTATGACTGCTATCCAGAACGTAGGTAAGGCTGGTCAGTACACCTATATCTTTGAAGCTTCTGCCCCTCTCTATACAGGTGCAGGCTCAAAGGATGTCACAGCTGATGTAAAGGCTGAGATAAACAAGATTAAGTAAGTCAAAAAAAAGCCTTTGACATGAGAAAGGTTTTATTTACTATCATCATTTTATGCTCTGTCTTCTGTACGGCCAATGCGCAGAAGATAGGGCATTTTAGTTATAACGCTGTTCTGAAAGGTCTTCCTGCCTACGTCTCAGGCATGCAGGATATTGAGCGTATGCGCAAGCAGTATGCTGAGGAACTGCAGGCTTCTGAAAGGGAGTTCAGCGAGAAGTATGAACTGTTCATAGAACAGCAGTCCACCCTCGCACCCTCTATCAGTGAGAAGCGTAGAACCGAACTCCAAGACCTTTATGATAGCAATATCAAGTTTCGTAATGACTCACAGCGTTTGCTGAAGCAGGCAGAACAGGACATTATCACTCCTGTTAAGGATAAAGTACAGAAGGCTATCAATACGGTAGGCCAACAGGGAGGTTACCTTCTGCTCGTCAATACCGACAGCGATGCATGTCCCTATATCGACACCACATCAGCTGAGAATGTAACAGCAGTAATCATCAACCTCCTCAACCCTTAATCTTTCACCTTTCAACTTTAAACTTTCAACTTTAAACTAAATTGTCCCCTATAGGTGTTTTTGATTCTGGCTACGGTGGTTTGACCATCCTCCAGCAATTGCGTAAACAGTTGCCGGAAAGAGATTTCATATACTTTGGCGACAATGCCCGTGCACCATACGGTTCCAGGAGTTTTGACGTGGTATATGAATTCACGCGTCAGGCTGTCATTAAGTTATTCTCTATGGGATGCAAACTTGTGATACTTGGATGTAATACGGCATCTGCAAAGGCACTGCGCACCATTCAGCAGCGTGATCTCATGGAAGGCTCGCCATCTCTTCTTGAGCAAGGCTATCGTGTGCTTGGTGTCATACGTCCTACGGTGGAGGTGATAGGTTCGCTGACCAAGAGTCGTCATGTGGGTGTTGTAGCCACCGAGGGAACCGTGCGCAGTGAGAGCTACACCCTTGAAATAGCCAAATTTCATCCTGATATAAAGGTTACAGGCCAGGCTTGTCCGCTGTGGGCAGCAATAGTTGAGGCTGGCGAGAGTGAGAGTGAGGGAGCGGAGTTTTTTGTTCGCAAGCGTATCGGTCAGTTACTTGAGAAAGATCCCCTTATCGATACCATAATACTTGGATGCACTCATTATCCATTGCTGATGAATGCATTGAATAAGGCAGTGCCCGAAGGCATCCGTATCGTATCACAAGGCGAATACGTTGCAGCGAGTCTTGAAGATTACCTGCGTCGTCATCCCGATATGGACAGTATGTGCTCCAAGGGTGGCACCATGAGGTTCTACACCACAGAGTCGCCTGAGCGGTTTAAGGAATGTGCAAAGATGTTCTTACACAAAGATGTCAGTGTGGAACATATTGACTTGTAAATAACTGACAAAAATTACAAAATGTCAGCATAATCCCCATTTTTCCGACAAAAGGTTTTGCAATGTGAATATTTTTCAGTAATTTTGCAAGCACTTTTATAGGATAACGTCTCATATTTGAGAATGGAACAATGACATTTTAACTTATAAACAACAATACGACAATGGCAGAAGTATTAGACATTAAGGAGCTCGATCAGGTGGTCGTTCGCTTCTCTGGTGATTCTGGCGATGGCATGCAGCTCGCCGGAAACATCTTCTCTACGGTATCTGCTACCGTAGGTAATAGCATTTCTACATTCCCTGATTACCCTGCTGACATTCGTGCCCCGCAAGGTTCTCTCACTGGTGTGTCTGGTTTCCAGGTTCACATCGGTGCCACACAGGTTTACACCCCAGGCGATCAGTGTGATGTGCTTGTGGCAATGAATGCTGCTGCCCTCAAGACACAGTATAAGTATGCTAAGCCAGGTGCTACCATCATCATCGATACCGACTCATTCGCACAGAGTGATCTCGATAAGGCTCAGTTCAAGACTACCGACTACCTCGGCGAGATGGGCATCGATCCTGACCGCGTTATCGCTTGTCCTATCACCCAGATGGTGAAGGATGCCCTTCAGGATACGGGCATGGACAACAAGGCTATGCTGAAGTGCCGTAACATGTTCGCTCTCGGACTCGTTTGCTGGCTCTTCTCTCGCGACCTCGACCTCGTGGCTAATTTCCTTAAGGAGAAGTTTGCTAAGAAGCCAGGTGTTGCTGAGGCTAATATCAAGGTTATACAGGCAGGTTATGACTATGGTCACAACACCCACTCTTCTGCTGCCAACGTTTATCGCATAGAGTCAAAGGTAAAGACTCCTGGTCGCTATATGGATATCACGGGTAATAAGGCTACGGCATACGGTTTCATCGCCGCTGCTGAGAAGGCTGGTCTGAAACTCTACCTTGGTTCTTATCCTATCACCCCAGCTACTGATGTGCTCCACGAACTCTCTAAGCATAAGTCACTCGGTGTTACTACCGTGCAGTGTGAGGATGAGATAGCTGGTTGTGCATCATCTGTAGGTGCAGCCTTTGGTGGTGCTCTCGCAGTGACCTCTACATCTGGTCCTGGCATCTGCTTGAAGTCTGAGGCTATGAACCTCGCTGTTATCATGGAGCTTCCACTCGTAGTGCTCGACGTACAGCGTGGTGGTCCTGCAACGGGTCTTCCTACTAAGTCTGAGCAGACCGACCTCCTGCAGTGTCTCTATGGTCGTAATGGTGAGTCACCACTGCCTGTCATCGCTGCTACCAGTCCTACTGACTGTTTCTATGCAGCCTACGACGCTGCTAAGATGGCACTCGAGCACATGACTCCTGTAGTGCTTCTCACCGATGCTTATATCGCTAATGGTTCAGGTGCATTCAAACTCCCTGACCTCGCTAAGATGGATGCTATCAATCCTCCTTACGTTCCTGAAGAACTGAAGGGTACATGGACACCTTACATGCGTGCTGAGAATGGCACACGCTACTGGGCAGTGCCTGGTCGTGAGGGCTTCCAGCATATCCTCGGTGGACTGGAGAAGGATGATAAGACAGGTGCTATCTCTACAGCTCCTGAGAACCACGACCTCATGACTCGCAAGCGTCAGGCTAAGATAGATAATATCCAGGTGCCAGACCTTGAGGTTATTGGTGATAAGGATGATGCCGAACTCCTCATTGTGGGCTTCGGTTCTACCTATGGTCATCTGCATTCTGCAATGGATGAGCTTCGTGCCCAGGGCAAGAAGGTTGCTCTTGCACAGTTCCGCTACATCAACCCACTGCCTAAGAACACTGCCGAGGTACTCAAGAAGTATCCTAAGGTGGTCGTTGCCGAGCAGAATATGGGTCAGCTTGCTGGCTACCTCCGTATGAAGGTCGATAACTTCGTACCAGCACAGTTCAATCAGGTAAAGGGACAGCCATTCGTAGTCAACGAACTGGTAGAAGCATTCAACGCATTAATCAAGTAAACAAGGGAGATTTAAGATATGGAATTTACAGCTCAAGATTTTAAGAAAGGACAACCACGTTGGTGTCCTGGTTGTGGTGACCACTTCTTCTTGGCTTCACTGCATAAGGCAATGGCAGAGATAGGTAAGGAACCTTGGAATAATGCCGTCATCTCAGGTATCGGCTGTTCTTCTCGTCTGCCTCACTATATGGCAACCTACGGTATGAACACCATTCACGGACGTGCTGCTGCTATCGCTACAGGTTGCAAGGTAGTAAACCCCGACCTCACGGTATGGCAGATTTCAGGTGATGGTGATGGTCTTGCTATTGGTGGCAACCATTTCATTCATGCCAACCGTCGTAACATCAACCTCAATATGATTCTTCTCAACAACCGTATCTACGGCTTGACGAAGGGTCAGTACAGCCCAACCTCTCCACGTGGCTTCGTTTCTAAGTCATCACCTTACGGCACAGTGGAAGACCCCTTCCGTCCTGCTGAGCTCTGCTTCGGTGCTCGTGGCCATTTCTTCGCTCGCACCGTAGCTACCGATGGTGCACACACCGTAGAGGTTTTGAAGGCAGCTAATGCTCATAAGGGAGCATCAGTTGTTGAGGTATTGCAGAACTGCGTCATCTTCAACGATGGCACCCATGCCTCTGTCTATAACAAGGCTGGTCGTGCTGAGAATGCCATCTACGTAGAGCATGGCAAACCCCTCATCTTCGGCAAGGATCGTGAGTTTGGTCTCATGCAGGAAGGTTTCGGTCTCAAGATTGTGAAGATAGGCGAGAATGGCATCACTGAGAAGGATATCCTCGTTCACGATGCTCACTGCGAGGACAACACCCTGCAACTCAAACTCGCCCTCATGGGCAATGGCGATGGCTTCCCTGTAGCCCTCGGTGTCATCCGCGATGTAGATGCCCCAACCTACGATGATTCTGTCACACAGCAGATAGAAGAGGTAAAGGCAGCAAAGAAGTACCACAACTTCGCTGAGCTTCTCGAAACCAACGACATCTGGGAAGTGAAGTAGGGTAAAGAATAAAGAATAAAGTATAAAGAATAAAGTATAAAGAATAAAGAGCAGAAAACATTCGTTTTTTCTGCTCTTTTTTTGTTTCTCGAAAGATAATATACAGTCAGTACTCCACCTTATCTTCTTTATTTTGCCAGTCGCTGAAGGCTTGTAGAGCTTCCGTACGCATCATTTGTTCAGAGTGAACAGAGCGCTCCTCAAGTGGTAGTTCTAATTCCTTATATATAAAATCATCGCCAAAACCGATGGAATCGGCATCTTTTTTCGTGTTGGCATAGAATATTCTGTCTATGCCAGCCCAGTAAATAGCGCTGAGACACATAGGACAGGGTTCACATGAGGTGTATATATCGCACCCCTTCAGTTTGAAGTCCTTCACCCTCTGACAAGCAGTCCTTATGGCACTTACCTCCGCATGAGCCGTAGGGTCGCAGTTTGCCGTCACCCTATTCACCCCTTCAGCGATTATTTCGCCGTTTTTCACTATTACGGCACCAAAGGGTCCACCACCATTCTTCACATTCTCTATGCTGAGGTCTATCGCCCTTTGCATGTATGTCTTGTGCTTATTCATCATTCTTTTTATTTTCCCATTCCGATGGAGTAACTCCGTGCTTCTGTTTGAAGGCACGTTGAAAATAGTGCGGGTCATAGTACCCGCATTTCTTTGCTATATCGGCGATGGAATCGCCAGTTTCTTCTCTCTGGCTGAGCAATTGCTTAGCACGTTGCATACGGGCATCTATAAGAAGTTGTGACGCAGAGATACCGAGCAGTGAGCGCAGATGACGATTCAGTGTAGAACGACTTGCTGCAGCTACATCAGCCATAGCATCGACATTTGCATCAGGGTTGGAGATGTTTTTGTCGATATAGCCTCGCACCCTGTCAAGGAAGCGCGTGTCCTCAGCCGATAGTTCTCGGGTTTCGTTGCCCACCTTTATCTTGTATTTCGCCGTTGTCCCTTTGTAGGGATAATCCATAGTGCGAGCCAGCACCTTCATATATTTCTCAAGCAACTGCTTGCGTTGCTGATTCATCCTCCTTATATATAAGTAGGTGTAGATGATAGCCGCTACTATGGCTATGCCTATGAGCACGAAGAGCATGGTAGCCCACCATGTTTCGTACCAGTAAGGAGCCACTATGATTGTTATGGTGTGGTTGTTATTCACCCATCTGCCGTAGCGGTCTGTTGACTGCACCTCAAAAGTATGCTTGCCAGCCGTGAGGTTAAAGAGTGTCACACTGCGGTTCTTGCTGGTGGCACACCATTCAGAGTCGTCCAGTCGGCTGCGATACAGTATGCCGCTATTGTCGGTATAGTCCAGAGCAGCATAGCCTATGGTGATATTCCGTTGGTCCTCATCCAGCGTAATCTCATTCTTTGGCACCAGGCATAAGTCAGCTCCACCATCCTTTATAGCCAGCGTGGTGAACACCAATGGTGGAATGTAGCCTCGTGAGTATAGGTTATGAGCCGAGGCTATGAGCGCACCCTCGTGTGTACCCAGAATCCATGAACCATCATTCATTATCAGGGGTTTCGTTTCCTCGAAACGTACTGTGTCGCTCCAGAATATCCTGCCGTAGTTTACCGACTGGTCGCTTACGGGGTTAAAAGCCGTGATGTTGTCATTTCCCACCACTACTATTAGGGTGTCGCTTGCCAAAGTCATCGCCTTGCAGAAATCACTCGTCAGCGACGAGTTTTTCACGTTGAAATGGCGAAAAACGGGTTGCCTATTGCCATCCACACAACTCATAAGGTCGCTTTCGCTTATCATGTCAATGCCCGAACTCTCCGTGCACACATATATGTTGCCCTTGCTGTCACGCACCAGGTCCATTGTGGCATTATTCGACAGACTGCCCTCATTGCTTGCATCACGCTTTATGAGTTTCAGTTTAGTGTTTTGCCAATGTTTGTCGTCGATATGTCCTGCCAACAGTCCCTCAGTAGTTGTGGCTATGATATTGCCATTCGGTGTTATGAGCAATCGTCGTACTTTCAGTTTGCCCATACCGCTTACAGGAGCAGAAATCCTTACAGGAGTTTTGTCAGGGTATTCACAAACCTTGATACCCTCGCCGAAAGTGGCTATCCACAGATGTCCCTCACTATCCTCTTTAATGTCATATACTATATCGTCAGACACCGTCGTCTGCTGTCCGTCATTTTCTATTCTTAGCAGACTGCCTGGCTTTCCACCCACCCACACTCGTCCGTTCTGCATGGGTAGCATAGCGTAAGGTGCAGTGTCGAGCGTGATAGTTCGTACTATGGTACCATAAGTGTCGAAAACCTTTATTCTACGACTGTCAGCCATACTTACCCATAGGTTGCCAATGTTGTCGATAGCAAACGATCGGGGCCATTCACCCTCAGTACCCTTTACTATGCTTGCAGGGTGGTGTGGGGTAGAGCAGCGATATAATCCTTGTCGATTGGCAGTCCATCTGTTTCCCTGAGTGTCAGTCAGTCCGTGCCATTTCTTGCCCATATATTTAGCAATCACCCTCTGCTGCTTCTGAGGTATCTCCTTAAACGTATAGGTAGAGAGGTCAAAGGCATATATGCCATTGTCAGTGTGACACCAGATGTTGCCCTTTGCCGATAGCCGTATGTCACGCAGTCTGCCCGTGCTTATGCCCGCATTATCACCAGGTTTTATGTTCACCCAGTGAAATTCATATCCATCGTAACAGTTCAGTCCGTTCCATGTAGCAAACCACAGCAGCCCGTTCTTATCCTGCACACCACCACCCACACGACTGCTTGACAGTCCGCTGTGGTCGTCATAATGCGTCATAACCTGCGATTTTATCGGTAAAAACCCGCAGATAGAGGCTATAATAACAGTTACTATGGTTTGTTTAGGTTTCATTATGCAGTGAGTTAATTCTGCAACAAAGGTAGCAATTATTTTTCAATCTTGCAACAATTAGTTTGCGAGTTAAACGTGTTAACATCGTTAACAAATGTAACATTGTTAACAAAAAATGCGCCTATCTTCACAGACTGACGCACTTTCATTGACACAAACATTTAACCTTAATTGTTTTAATATGAAAGAAAACTTATTTTGCTATTCCGTTATAGAACCCTGGGTGATGTTGCTCCTATATGCTTTCCTTGTGAACGAGTTCACAGATAAAGCCTACAGTCGCTCCATCAGCCCTTGCAGGGCAGTCAACCTGAAAAGCGCAAAATCAAGAAAACAGTTCCCGTTAACGTACTCCGAGCTTAGCTCGCCTGTAAGCGGACGCGAAGCTACGCTTGCCAGAGCAAGAACACCTACGGAGCGCAAGAACGTTCCCGTTTTTTTTAGGTTTTGCTTCGATGTGGTTCTATTGACGAAGTCACAGGACAAGCGCAGGACGGGTAACAACCTGTGGTACGGACGTGCATGGCACCCTGGAGTGCTCGACACTCGTGCCCTCGCAAAGCGAATTGAAAAGAACGTCAGCGTGAAGGAGTCAGACGTGTATGCAGTGCTCATAGAGCTTGCAGAGGTGATGACCTACGAGCTGCAGAACTCTAACAAGATTCACCTCGACCGCTTCGGCTACTTCTCAGTAGGTCTGCGTAGCTCAGGTGCGCTCACCGAGAAGGACTGGGCAATCAGCGACAACATCAAGAATGCCAAGTGTATCTTCACCCCTGAGTACACCAAGACTATC
>JAZLBU010000132.1:0-13425 GCA_045613845.1 Prevotella sp.
CCCAATGTGCTTGCTGTGGCAACAGGTATGCCTGGGCACGACGACTACGCAAGAGCCTTCATCGTGGCTTGTCGCACCATACACGAGGAGATGCCCGAGGTGCACATGAGTGGGGGTATCAGCAACCTCTCATTCTCATTCCGAGGCAACAACACCATTCGTCAGGCTATGCACAGCGTGTTCCTATATCATGCTATGCAAGCAGGACTGGATATGAGTATCGTCAATCCTGCTATGACCACCATATACAGCGATATTCCTGAGGATATGCTGAAGGTGGTGGAGGATGTGGTGCTGAATAAAAAGGGGGAGGAACTCTCACCTGCTGAAAAGTTGATAGAGTTTGCGGAGAAAATAAAGGAAACAGCCTACCCCCAACCCCTCCCTGAAGGGAAGGGAGTCCTCCCCACCTCGGGAGAGTTAGAGGAGGCTTCCGTCCGCGACCGCATCGCCAAGGCTATGCTCAAGGGACTGACTGACAACATAGAGGCTGACACTGAGGAGGCATATAAGGAGGCAGGATCAGCGCTGGGGGTGATAGACAACTACCTGATGCCAGCTATGGAACAGGTAGGCAAACTCTTTGGCGAAGGAAAGATGTTCTTGCCACAGGTGGTGAAGTCGGCTCGCGTGATGAAGAAAGCCGTAGCGGTGCTGGAGCCGTATATGACAACGGGAACGGGAACGACAACGGGAACGACGGGCGAAGGCAAAGTACTCATGGCTACCGTCAAGGGTGATGTGCACGATATAGGTAAGAACATAGTGTGTGTGGTGACACAGTGCAATGGGTACGATGTGGAGGACCTGGGAGTGATGGTTGACACCAACACCATCGTAGATACAGCACAGAAGCATAATGTGGATGTGATAGGACTATCAGGTCTCATCACCCCTTCGCTCGACGAGATGATAAAGGTGGTGCAGGAACTGCAACACAGGGGTATGACGACACCAGTGATAGTGGGTGGAGCAACCACTTCGGCTCTGCATACTGCCGTGAAGATGGCACCCGAATACCCCAGTGGGGTGGTGATACACTCACACTCAGCAGCTGATAATGCCACCATACTGCGACGACTGCTCTCAGACGACCGCGAGGAATATATAGCCGAACAGAAGAACCAACAGCGCATAGTGCGTGAGACATACCGTAAGGAACAGGCTGAGAAGAAACCACCATTGAGTATGATAGAGGCTCGCCAACGCAGACACCAGAAGAGGGTAGGGGAGGTAGCCATTCCTAAGGGCAACACCTCATTCGACCTTAAGGTGAGGGTAGCAGACATCAGAGAGCGCATAAACTGGAACTTCTTCTATCAGGCTTGGGGACTGAAAGGCGACAACCGCAAGGGTGAGGAGGCTAAGAAACTGATGGCCGACGCTGAGGAGATGCTGAAGGTGATAGACGAAAAGATCACCCTGCTTGCCAAAGCTCGCATACTGCCTGCCAACAGCAATGAGTATGATGATATAGTAATCAACGGGAACGATAACGTTAACAAATATGTCATCAATATGCCGCGAAGCCTAAAGGAGGCCGATGAGACGATGTGTCTTGCCGACTATATCATGAAGGATGGTGTGGACTTCATCTGTCCCTTTGTGGTGAGTGCTGGCATAGGACTCAAAGCCTTGCAGGAGGAATATCGTAAGGATAATGACGAATACAAGGCGATGATGGCAAAACTGCTATGCGACCGCCTTGCCGAAGCACTTGCCGAGCACCTCAGCGACCAACTGGAGTGGGGCGACAGACGCATCAGGTTCGCCTTTGGCTACGGAGCCTGTCCTGACCATAAACCCAAGGAGCAGATATTCGACATCCTTGGGGTAGGGGAGAAAGACGGACTGTCACTCACCGAAACCTATATGATAAACCCTGGTGAGAGCATCTGCGGACTCATCTTCGCAAATACACCAACGAAGTACTTCAACGTTTAATAGTTCAAAGGTTCAAAAGTTGAATAGAGATAAAGCACATAAGACCACCTTTGCCACCAAACTCGGCATAATCTTCGCCACAGCAGGTAGTGCTGTAGGTTTGGGAAACATTTGGCATTTTCCCACCACCTGCGGACAGAATGGCGGAGCCGCTTTTGTATTGATATACCTCATCATCACCCTTCTGCTAGGCATTCCTGGCATGATGGGTGAATTTATAATAGGACGTAATGGGGGTAAGGATGCAGTATCGTCATACCGAAAAGCTGGTGGCAAACATGCCTATGGTATTATAGGTGCCGCAGGTGTGCTGGGTGGTTCGCTCATACTGGGTTTCTACAGTGTGATAGCAGGATGGTGTGTCTATTACCTCGGTCTTGCTCTGACAGATAATGTGTTGGGAGGTCAAGAACATATCAACAACACCTTCACCAACCTTATGGCACCAGACAACTACCTGCCTTGCCTCTTCTCCATAGCCTTCATACTGCTCACGCAGATGATAATAGTACGCGGAGTGCGCAAAGGCATTGAGTGGGCATCAAAGATTATGGTGCCAACACTCATCATGCTGCTCATACTGCTGATAGGTGCATCATGTTCACTGCCTAACGCCTTTGACGGCATACTCTTTCTGTTGCACCCCGACTTCAGTCAGGTAAATGAGCAGGTAATATTCAAAGCCCTTGGTGAGGCATTCTTCTCGCTGAGTCTTGGTACAGCCTGTCTGTGTACCTATGCCTCATACTTCCAGGAAGACACCAACCTGCTGAAATCTACCATACACATAACATTCATCGATATGGCAGTGGCCATAATGGCAGGACTGATGATATTCCCTGCTGCCTTCTCAGTAAACGTAAAACCTGACGTAGGTCCGAGTCTGGTGTTTATGACAATGCCCAACGTGTTTGAGCAAGCCTTTCCCCACAGCATTGCCTATGTGGTGAGTGTGATGTTCTATCTGTTGCTGACCATCGCAGCCCTTACCTCCACCATCTCCATGCATGAGATAGGTACGGCAGTAATATCGCAGGAGACACCCCTCTCACGCAGCAAGGCAGCATGGGTGGTGAGCGCCTTCTGTTCACTGATAGGAGTGCTGAGCGCCTATAGTCTGTCGCATGAGGACTTCGGACTCTTTGGCGACAGTTTCTTTAATAACTTCGACAAACTCACTGCCAACATCATGTTGCCACTGGGTGCCCTTTGCACCATGCTCATAGTGGGGTGGGTGATGCCTAAGGAGGTAGTGATGAAGGAGTTGACGAGCAACGGACTCTACCCACGACGTGAATGGATAGTGAAGATGTTCTACATTCTCTCACGTGTGGTATGTCCCATACTGATTGTGTGCATACTGATGTATAAAATAGGTATAATCTAAAGAGAAATATGAAAGTTACAGAAATAATAGCCCAAGCAAAGGAGAGCGGAAAGGCTCGTTTCTCCTTCGAACTGTTGCCCCCGCTGAAGGGTGACGGACTGGATAAGATATATCAGGCGATAGACTCGCTGATGCCTTACAACCCAGCCTTCATCAATGTTACCTCACACAGAGAGGAGATGAAGTATGTGGAGCGTCCTGACGGACTAATAGAGCGTCATGTGGTGCGTCGCCGTCCTGGTACTACTGGCGTTTGTGCAGCCATCAAACAGAAATACGGCATCGAGGTGGTGCCACACATTATATGTGGAGGAATGAGCAAATATGACATAGAAGACCTGCTGATAGACCTCGACTTTCTGGGCATACAGAATGTGTTGGCTCTGCGTGGCGATGCTATGCCAGGCACCAACCGTTTTGTACCAAACAAAGATGGTCATGCACACTCTGATGCATTGGTGAGACAGATAAGCGCCATGAACAAGGGCGAGTTTATCGACGGCGAACCTAACACCTCACACAGCAGCGACTTCTGCATAGGTGTGGCTGGTTATCCTGAGAAACATGCTGAGGCACCTAATTTCCTTACCGATATGGGTTATCTAAAACAGAAGATTGATGCTGGTGCAGAGTATATAGCTACGCAGATAAGCTACAGCACAGAACAGATACTTAGATTCAGAGACCGCTGTTCGGAGATAGGTATCAATGTGCCTATTCTGCCAGGCCTGAAACCCTTTGCCACCAAGGCACAACTTAATGTGTTGCCACAAACCTTTGCCGTAGTGTTACCACAAATGCTTGTTGACAAGGTACAGGCATGCAAGGACAATGACGATGTGAAGAAGGTAGGCATAGAGTGGGGCATAAAGCAAGGCGAGCAACTGCTCCGCGAAGGCTTCCCTGTGCTGCATTTCTACACCATGACTCGCACCCAACAGGTAAGTGAAATAGTGAAGGCACTGATGTAATATCGACATGCCGAAATACCGACATACCGAAATAACTAAATAAACCAAAAACAATATGGAACCACAAAATGCTATCTATGATGCACGCCAACTGGGCAAACCACGTATGATGATACTTGGTGTGCAACACCTTTTCGCCATGTTCGGAGCAACGGTACTCGTTCCGCTCATCACAGGACTTGACGTTTCAGTAACCCTGCTCTTTGCAGGTATCGGAACACTCTTATTCCACTTTATCGCCAAATGGAATGTGCCTGCCTTCCTAGGTTCTTCATTCGCCTTCCTGGGTGGTTATGCCTCAGTGAAGGAGATGGTTATGGACCAGGGAATGACTGAGACACTGGCCTTAGACTATGCCTGTCTGGGTGTGGCATGTGCAGGACTGATGTATTTCATCATGGCTGCCTTGATAAAGTTTTTTGGCATAGAGAAGATTATGCATTATTTCCCACCAGTGGTGACGGGTCCTATAGTCATAGCCATCGGACTGGTGCTCTCTGGTTCGGCAATAGCCAACTGCCAAACAAACTGGTTGCTTGCCATCATAGCCATTGTGGTGGTAATAGCCTCATCGATATGGGGTAAGGGAATAGTGAAGATTATCCCCATACTGTTGGGCGTGATAGCATCCTATATCATAGCAGCAATAATGGGCGAGGTGGATTTCACCCCTCTCGGCGAAGCTGCATGGGTAGGTTTCCCTATCAGCAAGGATCGCACTATCCTCGCCGTGTTTGAGGATGGCAATACCACACTGATGCTCTCCACCATTCTCGCTATCATGCCTATAGCCTTTGCTACCATCATGGAGCACATCGGCGACATGCTCGCCATCAGTTCTACGGTGGGCAAGGACTATCTCACCAATCCTGGTTTGCATCGCACCCTCACAGGTGATGGCATAGCTACTGCCGTTGCCTCTATCTTTGGTGCTCCTGCCAACACCACATACGGTGAGAACACTGGTGTGCTGAACCTCACCAAGGTGTTTGACCCTAAGGTGATACGCATAGCAGCATGCATAGCCATCGTGCTTGCTTTCTGCCCTAAGTTTGCTTGTCTCATTCAATTGATGCCTCCTGCTACCATAGGTGGTGTGAGTCTTATACTCTATGGTATGATATCAGCAGTGGGTGTGCGCAACCTCATCGAGGAGAATGTGGACCTGAAGAGTTCGCGTAACGTCTTTGTGGCTGCTCTCATCCTGGTACTCGCCATAGGTGTGAAATATGGTGCTAACGACGATATAGCTATTGGTCCGATACATATCTCTGGTCTCGCCATTGCTGCTATCGTAGGTATATTCCTCAATGCCATAATGCCTGGCAAACTGGGCATGAAGGTTAAGTCATTCCACGGAAAAGAAAAGAATTAAGTAAAAAAGAATTAAAGGAGTTAAGGAGTTAAAGACGATACATGAGTCCTCAGTCGTAACTCTTAATCCTTAATTAATGGTAATGTCTTAACTACTTAACTCCTTAACTCCTGAATACAAAAAAAATAATTATGAAAGTTATCAATCTTGGAGAGAAGAACTCCGTCATCAATCAGTTTGTAGCTGAGCTACGCGATGTGAACATTCAGAAAGACCGTATGCGCTTCCGCAAGAATGTACAGCGCATAGGCAGTCTTATGGCTTATGAGATAAGCAAGACGCTGAGATATGAAGAGAAAGAGGTGGTAACACCACTGGCAACAGCCAAGATGAGTCTGCCTAAGGACAATGTGGTGATAGGCACTGTGTTCAGGGCAGGACTGCCTTTCCACCAAGGTTTTCTCGACATTTTCGACCAGGCTGGCAATGCCTTCCTCTCAGCCTATCGCTACTACACCGATCGCGAGTGTAATAATATAGATGTACACATAGAGTACATCGCCACCCCCGACCTCAGCCATAAGACCTTTATCCTCGTTGACCCAATGCTGGCAACAGGCGAGAGTCTTATCCTTGCTCATAATGCCTTCATCACCAAGGGTGTGCCGAGAAGGATAGTGCTTGCCTCAGTAATAGCTACTGAAGAGGGTATAGCACGTCTGAATGAGAAGTTCCCTAACACCAACATAGTGCTCTACACAGCAGCCATAGACCCTATACTCAACGACCATAAATATATAGTACCAGGTCTGGGCGATGCTGGCGACTTGATGTATGGCGACAAACTGTCGTAGAAATACGATTTGGCTATTTGCAAAAATTGTTGTAACTTTGCAGTTTCAAAATAAAGGAATAACGATAAAATAGAGATATGGCATTAAAATGTGGTATTGTAGGACTGCCTAACGTGGGCAAGTCAACACTGTTCAACTGTCTGTCGAGTGCCAAGGCACAGGCGGCAAACTTCCCATTCTGTACTATCGAACCTAACGTAGGCGTGATAACGGTGCCTGACGAGAGGCTCACCAAACTTGCCGAGATAGTGCATCCTGGCAGGATAGTGCCTGCTACATGTGAGATAGTGGATATAGCAGGACTGGTGAAAGGAGCCAGCAAGGGTGAGGGACTTGGCAACAAATTCCTTGGTAACATCCGCGAGACAGATGCTATAATACATGTGTTGCGTTGTTTTGAAGACGACAACATCACCCATGTTGACGGTACTATAGACCCCATCAGAGACAAAGAGATAATAGACACCGAACTGCAACTCAAGGACCTTGAGACCATTGAGAGTCGTTATGCCAAGACTCAGAAGGTGGCATCAACAGGCAACAAGGACGCAAAGGTGGAACTCGCCGTACTGACAGCCTACAAGGAATGTCTGGAGCAAGGCAAGAATGCCCGCACGGTAGAGTTTGAGTCTAAGGAGGAGCAGTTGGCTGCTAAAAACCTCTTCCTCTTGACTGCCAAACCGGTGCTCTATGTGTGCAATGTTGACGAGTCAGCAGCTAAGGACGGCAACGAATGGACAAAAAAGATTGACGCCATAGCCAAGGAGGAGGGTGCCGAATCAATGATTGTAGCCGCTAAGACAGAGGAGGATATTGCCAGTTTTGAGTCATACGAAGACAAACAGATGTTCCTTGAGGAAATGGGACTGGAGGAGAGTGGTGTGAACCGTCTTATCAAGAAGGCTTACGCTCTCTTGAACCTGCAAACCTTCATCACCGCTGGCGAGATGGAGGTGAAGGCATGGACCTTTAAGAAGGGATGGAAGGCACCTCAGTGTGCTGGTGTTATCCACACCGACTTTGAGAAGGGCTTTATCCGTGCTGAGGTGATAAAGTACGACGACTACATACAATATGGTTCAGAGGCTGCTATCAAAGAGGCAGGCAAACTGGGCATAGAGGGTAAGGAATACGTAGTGCAGGACGGCGATATAATGCATTTCAGATTTAACGTATGATGGACCTGCTTTACATACACTGGAATCCCGACCTCGTTATCTTCAACATCGGTCCTGTGGCAATCAGGTGGTACAGCACATGTTGGCTCATAGGACTGTTGCTGTCATACTTCACAGTGAAGTATCTGTACAGAAAGCAGGGACTGCCCGACGAGAAGTTTGAGCCACTGTTTCTCTATTGCTTCATAGGCATACTGATAGGAGCCCGACTTGGGCACTGCCTGTTTTATGAGCCTGGTTACTTCCTCTCAAGCGGCACCCATATCATCGAGATGTTGTTGCCCATCAGACAGGATATGTATGGCTCATGGCACTTCACAGGCTATGAGGGATTGGCAAGTCATGGAGGCACCATAGGCATCATCCTCGCCCTGTTGCTCTACAGCAAGAACCTAAAGGTGAAGATGTGGACAGTGCTCGACACCATCTCTATCTCAGTACCCATCACAGCTGGTTTTATAAGGATGGGCAACCTGATGAACAGCGAGATAATAGGCAAACCCACCGATGTGCCTTGGGCATTCATCTTTGAGAGGGTGGATATGCTGCCTCGCCATCCAGGACAGCTTTATGAGGCAATAGCCTACTTCTGCTTCTTCTTCGTGCTGTGGTATTTCTGGCGCAAGAAACCTCAACTGGTGGGCACCTCATTCTTCTTCGGACTCGACATTCTGCTTATCTTCACCTTCCGCTTCTTTATAGAATACACCAAGGAGGTGCAGGAAGCATTTGAGGAGGGACTGCCCTTCGACATGGGACAATTGCTCTCCGTGCCATTTATACTGATAGGTGCATACTTCACATTCAAACCACTATGGCAAAGAAAGACGGCGAACTGACGCCGATGATGAAACAGTTTTTCGACCTTAAGGCAAAGCATCCTGATGCTCTGCTGCTGTTTCGTTGTGGTGATTTCTACGAAACCTACTGCGACGATGCTATTGATGCAGCACAGATACTAGGCATCACGCTGACCAGACGTAACAATGGTGCTGCTAAGGGCGATGCTATGGCTGGATTTCCTCATCATGCCCTCGACACCTACCTGCCTAAACTCATCAGGGCAGGCAGACGTGTTGCCATCTGCGACCAACTTGAAGACCCTAAGCTGACCAAGAAACTGGTGAAGAGAGGTATCACCGAACTGGTTACCCCTGGTGTGGCAATGCAGGATAATGTCTTGAACTACAAAGAGAACAATTTCCTCTGTGCCATACACTACGGCAAGACAGCCATCGGACTTTCCCTGCTCGACATCTCCACAGGCGAGTTTCTCATTGACCAAGGCAATCACGAATATATCGAGAAACTCATCACCAACTTCACGCCTAAGGAGGTGCTGATAGTGAGAGGCACCAAGGTGAAGACCGAACAGATGTTTGGCAGTCGCCTATGCCTTTATGAGATGGACGACTGGGTGTTTACCGAACAGACCGCCACACAGAAACTGCACCACCATTTCAAGGTGAAGAATATGAAGGGTTTCGGTGTGGAACAGATAAAAGACGGACAGGTAGCAGCGGGTGCCATACTGCAATATCTGGAGATAACCCAGCACACCCATATCCGTCATATAACAAAGATACAGCGCATAGACGCCGAACGTTACGTCAGACTTGACAGTTTCACTGTTCGCAACCTCGAAATCAATGCTCCCCTGCATGAGGGTGGAACAGCCCTTGTGGATGTGATAGACAATACGGTATCGCCCATGGGAGCACGCATGCTCAGGCGCTGGCTCGTCTTTCCGCTTAGGGAACAGAAGAGAATCGACGACCGTCTGGATGTGGTGGATTATTTCTTCCGTCAGCCCGACTCTCGCGATGTGATAGAAGATGAGCTGCATCGCATAGGCGATATGGAACGCATAGCGTCACGAGTGGCTACAGGAAGGGTATCACCACGCGAGGTGATGCAGTTGCGACATGCCCTCACGGCCATCAAACCCATCAAGGTTATCTGTATGCAGTCTGATACTGAGGTGCTGAAGAGGGTGGGCAACGAACTCAACACACTCGACGAGCTCAGAGACCATATAGAACAGTGGATAGAACCCGACCCACCTGCTCTGGTAGGCAAGGGTAGGGTGATTCGCGATAATGTGAATGCCGAACTCGACGAACTGCGTAAGATAGCCTACAGTGGTAAGGACTACCTGCTCCAGATGCAACAGCGCGAGATAGAGCGCACAGGCATCAGCAGTCTGAAGATAGGCTACAACAACGTCTTTGGCTACTACCTCGAGGTGCGCAATACGTTTAAGGATAATGTGCCACCAGAGTGGGTGCGCAAGCAGACCCTCGCACAGGCTGAGCGCTATATCACTCAGGAACTGAAAGAGTATGAGGAAAAGATACTCGGCGCTGAGGACCGCATACTGGGACTTGAGACCAAACTCTATGCCGAGACGGTGCAGTATGTGCAGCAATATATCACCGAACTGCAACGCGATGCCCACCTTATTGCCGAACTCGACTGTCTGCTCTCCTTTGCCAAGACCGCTGTGGAACACCGCTATGTGCGTCCAGTGATTGATGAGAGCAATATCATCGACATCAAACAGGGTCGTCACCCCGTAATTGAGAGCAATATGCCTGTGGGTGAACAGTATATACCTAATGATGTGATGCTCAATGCCAGCTCTCAGCAGATAATCATCATCACTGGTCCTAATATGGCTGGTAAGTCGGCCTTGCTTCGCCAGACTGCCCTCATAGTGCTCCTGGCACAGATAGGCTGCTATGTACCAGCCGACTCAGCACGCATCGGACTGGTAGATAAAATCTTCACCCGTGTGGGAGCCAGCGACAGCCTCTCTACGGGCGAGTCAACCTTTATGGTTGAGATGACCGAGGCTGCTAATATATTAAATAATGTGACAGACCGTTCGCTGGTACTCTTCGACGAACTGGGTCGAGGCACCTCTACCTACGACGGCATCAGCATAGCATGGGCCATAGTGGAATATCTGCATGAGCATAAAGGCAGCAATGCCCGCACACTCTTCGCCACCCACTACCACGAGCTCAACGAGATGCAGAATCACTACAACCGCATACGCAATTTCAATGTGGCGGTAAAGGATATTGATGGCAAGGTTATCTTCCTTCGCAAACTGGTGGAGGGAGGTTCTGAACATAGTTTCGGTATCCATGTAGCACAGTTGGCTGGTATGCCGCCAAGCATAGTGCAGCGTGCCAATGAGGTGCTTGTTGCCTTAGAGAAAGAAGCCAGCGAGGTGGGTAGTGCAGGCAAACAGCAAGACCCACGCAAAACACTCAGTCAGATAGGACAGCCCGAGGGCACACAGCTATCCTTCTTCCAACTCGACGACCCAATCCTCATGCAGGTGCGTGATGAGATTCTGGGCATCGATGTCAATAACCTCACACCACTCGAGGCCCTCAACAAACTCAACGAAATAAAGAAAATAGTTAAAGGATAAAGAAATGGAATACAACTTCAGAGACATTGAAAAGAAGTGGTTCTCGTATTGGAAAGAGAACCAGACCTATAAGGTCAGCGAGGATGCTGACAAGAAGAAGTTCTACGTGCTCAACATGTTTCCTTACCCCTCAGGAGCAGGACTGCATGTGGGTCACCCCTTGGGCTATATAGCCAGCGATATCTATGCACGCTTCAAGCGCTTGCAGGGTTTCAATGTGCTGAACCCTATGGGTTATGATGCCTACGGACTGCCCGCTGAGCAGTATGCTATACAGACGGGTCAGCACCCCGAGGTTACTACCAACGAGAATATCAACCGCTATCGTGAGCAGTTGGATAAGATAGGTTTCTCATTCGACTGGGACCGCGAAGTGCGCACCTGCGACCCTGGTTACTATAAGTGGACGCAGTGGGCATTCCAGAAGATGTATAACAGCTATTTCGATGAGGAACTGCAGAAGGCTCAGCCTATCGAGAAACTGATAAAGAAGTTTGAGCAGACTGAGGAATGGCAACAGATGACGGAGAAGGAACGCTCTGACAAACTGATGGATTACCGCATTGCTTTCCTTGGCGAGACGATGGTAAACTGGTGTGCCGGACTGGGCACCGTACTTGCCAACGATGAGGTGGTTGATGGTGTCTCAGTGCGTGGTGGTTTCCCTGTTGAACAGAAGAAGATGCGCCAGTGGTGCCTCAGGGTTTCAGCATACTCACAGCGCCTGCTCGACGGACTTGACACCATCGACTGGAGCGATTCTATCAAGGAGACACAAAAGAACTGGATAGGCCGCTCAGAAGGTACTGAGGTGGAGTTCCAAGTATGGAAAGACCCCTCCAACCTCCCCTGTTCAGGGGAGGCTAAAGATGAGGATACCCCCCTAAACAGGGGGGATGGGGGGTCCTTCACCATCTTCACTACTCGTGCCGACACCATGTTTGGTGTTACCTTTATGGTACTGGCACCTGAGAGTGACCTCGTAAAAGAACTCACCACACCTGAACAAAAAGAAGAGGTGGATAAATACGTGAAGTATGTGGCTGGCAGAACAGAGCGCGAGCGTCAGATAGACCATAAGGTGACTGGTGTATTCTCTGGTTCTTATGCCATCAACCCCTTCACGGGTGAGAAGAATCCTATATGGATAAGCGAATACGTACTTGCAGGCTATGGCACAGGAGCCATCATGGCTGTGCCTGCTCATGACTCTCGTGACTATGCCTTCGCCAAGCACTTCAACCTGCCTATCATTCCTCTCATTGAGGGTGCTGATGTCAGCGAAGAGTCATACGATGCTAAGGAAGGCATAGTAATGAACTCTCCTGCTGCGGGTAAGTCAGCAGTAGCATACGATGGCGAGGCTCTTAACCTCAACGGACTGACCGTCAAAGAGGCTATTGCCAAGACCAAGGAGTTTGTTAAGAAACACAATATTGGCAGAATAAAGGTCAACTACCGCCTTAGGGATGCTATCTTCTCTCGTCAGCGTTACTGGGGTGAGCCATTCCCTGTATATTATAAGGATGGCATACCACAGATGATACCTGAGGAGTGTCTGCCTATCGAATTGCCACAGGTGGAGAAATTCCTGCCTACCGAGACTGGTGAGCCACCACTGGGCAATGCCACCAAGTGGGCTTGGGATGAAAAGAACAAGAAGATTGTTGACAACTCACTCATTAACGGGAACGACATCTACCCTATAGAGCTCTACACCATGCCTGGTTTTGCTGGTTCGTCAGCTTACTACCTGCGCTATATGGATCCACATAACGATCAGGCACTGGTGAGTAAGGAGGCTGATGAGTATTGGCAGAATGTGGACCTCTACGTTGGTGGTTCAGAGCATGCCACTGGTCACCTTATCTACTCACGTTTCTGGAACAAGTTCCTCTTCGACCTCGGCGTTAGCTGTAAGGAAGAGCCATTCCAGAAACTTATCAACCAGGGTATGATACAGGGTCGCTCTAACTTTGTGTATCGAATAAAGGACACCAACACCTTCGTTTCATTCGACAAGAAAGACGAGTACGACGTAACACCTATCCATGTTGACGTAAATATCGTAGCTGCTGACATACTCGATGTTGAGGCTTTCAAGGCTTGGCGACCAGAGTATAACAATGCTGAGTTTATACTGAACGATAAGGGACAGTACGTTTGCGGTTGGGCTATTGAGAAAATGTCAAAATCTATGTTCAACGTAGTGAACCCCGATATGATAGTCGAGAAGTTTGGTGCCGACACCCTGCGTCTCTACGAAATGTTCCTCGGACCAGTGGAGCAGTCCAAACCTTGGGACACCAACGGCATAGATGGTTGTCACCG
>JAZLBU010000133.1:0-26131 GCA_045613845.1 Prevotella sp.
GAGCCTGATGAGCATAACTGGACCCGTGTGGTAATAGAGTAATAGATGGGTAAGGGAAAACTTGCTAAATTTGCTGATATGGAACGCTATGAGAATGTGTTCCAGTATCCATATAGTGTTGTCGACAACGTGCCTTTTGAGATGAAGGGCTGTTGGCGACAACAATATTTTCATAACTCCAACCCCATAGTGCTTGAGTTGGGATGTGGCAAGGGCGAATACACCGTTGAGCTTGCCAAACTGTTTCCTGACATGAACTTCATAGGTGTGGATATCAAGGGAGCCCGTATGTGGACTGGTGCTACACAGGCTCTGGAACAGGGACTGAAGAATGTAGCCTTTCTTCGCACCAATATCGAGGTGATTGACCGTTTCTTTTCTGACGGCGAGGTGCAGGAGATATGGCTCACTTTCTCTGACCCCCAGATGAAGAATCCACGTAAGCGCCTCACTTCCACCTATTTCCTTGAGCGATACAGAAGGTTCTTGGTGGATGGAGGCATCATCCACCTCAAGACCGATTCCAACTTCCTCTTCACCTACACCTCGTATGTGGTAGATGAGAATAAGTTGCCGCTGCTCTTTCGCACTACAGACCTCTACCACGATGAGCGCATTGACGATGATACTCGCCAAATACTCTCCATCCAGACCTATTATGAGTCGATGTGGATAGAGCGTGGACTCAACATAAAGTATCAGAAGTTCCGTTTGCCTCGTGCCCAAGCGCTTCATGAGCCAGAGGTGGAGATAGAACTCGACGACTATCGCTCCTATCATCGCGATAAGCGCACCCCCAAGCAATTTGGGGTGTGACCCTTGTAAGAATTAACTTCTTTAAGCAAATGCAAGAAAAGAAAAGCTATAAAGTCGACCTTGAGCATAGGCGACCTATGTTCTTCGTAGCATCACTCGTTGGTGTTACGCTTTTCTTTTTAGCCATACTTTTCATTCCTTTCCCCAGCATTGAGAGTCTGCTTGACAGAGCCTTCGATGATTATGCTATGGAGTTTGAACTCAACAAGGAGAAGGATGACATGATATCAGCTGCCTTGCCTCAGGAGAAGAAACAGAAGCAAGAGGAGGTGGCAAAGCTCAATAAGGTGGAAGAAACCTCTGATGCAGTGCCTGAATACATAGAACCTGTGCAGCAACAGCAGGAGCAGAAGGATGTGGAGCTGACAGAGGAAGAACCACCCATCAATCTCAATGGCGATGATGAGGAAAAACTCCGCATTGTTGAGGAACTGCCCCAGTATCCTGGTGGAATGGTTGAGTTTATGAAGTGGCTCACTGCTACGCTTCACTATCCTGACCAGGCTTTGAAACAGAAGATTCAGGGCAAGGTAATCATAAGTTTTATAGTCAACAAAGACGGCTCGCTCTCTGACCTGAAACTGGTGCAGAGTGCAGGCAAACTGCTCGACGACGAAGCCTTGCGTGTGGCTCGCCTCATGCCTAACTGGAAACCAGGCATCGACAAAGGCAAGCCCTGTCGCTCCATGATAGCCATTCCTATAGTGTTTGAGATTTGACAGGCGATATAATATTTCTCTCGCGCGTACGTTATTTATTATAGATGAGAAAAATTCTGTCCCTAATATTATTCTTTGCCGCTGCTACTGCAGCTATTGCTGATGATAGTCAGAACGTCATGACGTTTCTGAAGATTCCCACCAGTGCCCATGCTGCTGCTCTGGGTGGCGACAATATCTCAATAATCGAGGACGATGCCTCGCTGGCATTGTCTAATCCAGCCTTGCTTGCCTCTGTGTCCCACCAAACCGTCTCTCTTGGTTACATGAACTATATGAGTGGCGTAAACACAGGAACAGCAGGCTACACCCATGTTATAAACGATAAGCTAACTGTTGGTGGTTCAATATTTTACACCAACTACGGCTCACTCAAACAGCGTGATGCTGCCAATAACGATTTGGGCAATTTCACCCCTATGGACATAGTCTTTGAGCCCATGCTTTCCTACACCCTCGCCAAGAATCTTGTTGGTGGAGTGGGGGGCAAGTTCATCTATTCCAAGATAGGCAGCTACACCAGTACTGCTGCTGCTGTTGACCTCGGACTCAATTACTATCACCCTGACCTCGACCTCTCGGCATCTTTTGTCATAAAGAATCTGGGTGGTCAGCTGTCGGCTTATAATGAGGAGTATGAGACCCTGCCTACTGATGTTATGGTGGGCATCACCAAGGGCTTGGGCGAATCATTGCCTTTCCGTCTGTCGCTCACCCTGTGCGACCTTGGTCATTGGGATTATGCCTTCCTTCAGCATGCCTGCTTGGGTGTCGACCTCATTCTCACTCCTGAATTCTACATCGCTGGTGGCTATAACCTGCGCAGAGCCCATGATATGAAGGTCAGCGACGGCAATGGTGGCGAGACCTCTCATGGTGCAGGTTTTGGTGTGGGAGCAGGTCTTAACCTCGAACGCTTTAATGTTAATGTCTCATACGGCAAGTATCATGTTTCTTCTTCCAGTTTCATGGTCAATCTTGCCTTTACCTTATAATAATACTGCTTTCTTATGACTGAAAAAATCAATGCCTACATAGAACGTCTGCCCTTGGAGGTGGAGCCAAAGGGTCTTTACGAACCCATTCGTTATGTGCTCTCTCTGGGTGGCAAACGAGTGCGCCCTGCGCTCATGATGATGGCTTATGAGATGTGGCAGGAAAATGGCGAAGACGTTCTGCCTCAGGCTGTTGCGTTGGAGACATATCACAATTTCACCCTCCTTCATGATGATGTGATGGACGATGCCGATGTGCGCAGAGGCAAACCCACCGTCCACAAACGTTGGAATGCTAACACTGCCATTCTCTCAGGCGATAACATGCTTGTACTCGCCTTTAAGTGGATGCAGGGAATAACGGGAACTGGAACTGGAACGGGAACTATGCAACCGTGTCAGACGCATCAGCGTCGGATGGCAGGCTCCGAAACCATTGCCGAAGTGCTGAGGGTGTTCACCCAGACTGCCATCGAGATAAATGAGGGTCAGCAGTATGATGTTGACTTCGAAACCCGTAATGATGTTACTGAGGCTGAATATCTTGAGATGATACGTCTCAAAACCAGCGTGCTCCTTGCCTGCGCCGTAAAGATTGGTGCACTGATGGCTGGTGCTCCTGATGAGGATATAGCCCATCTCTATCGCTTTGGCGAGGCTATGGGACTTGCCTTCCAGTTGCAAGACGACTACCTCGACGTTTATGGCGACCCCAAGGTGTTTGGTAAGGCTATAGGTGGCGACATCACGTCTAATAAGAAGACCTATATGCTTATCAATGCCCTTCAGAAGGCTGAGGGTGCTGACAAAGCTGAACTGGAGCAGTGGATAACAGCCAGCGACTTCAATCGCGAAGAGAAAATCAAGGCTGTCACAGCCCTCTATAACAAACTCGGCATCGACCTTATGGCAAAGGCTAAGATGGAGTCTTACTACCAGCAAGCCCTCCAGGCTATGGCTAAGGTTAACCTGCCTGACTCTAAGAAGGCACCCCTCCTTGCCTACGCTGCCAAAATGATGAAAAGAGAGAAGTAACTATCAACTACATCGACACTCATACTCACCTTGACGGCGAGGAATTCCTTGAAGACCTCGACCTTGTTATCCAGCGTTGTAAGGATGCTGGTGCCACCAAACTCTTTGTGCCTGGCATAAACGCTCAGTCCATAGAGTCTGTAGGCAGGGTGTGTGCGCAATATCCCCACTACTGCTACCCCATGCTGGGTCTGCATCCTGAGGATGTAAAAGCCGATTGGCAGGAGCAACTAGCCACCATCCATGAGGCTCTCATCACCCCTCCTTTTAGGGAGGGGCTGGGGGTAGGCTGTGGCGAAATCGGCCTCGACTTCTACTGGTCTCGTGAGTTTGAGCATGAGCAGCTGCTAGCCTTTGAGCGTCAGGTGGAGTGGGCCATAGAGTTAGGTTTGCCCTTGATGATTCACTGTCGCAAGGCACAGAATGAGATGGTCAGGATACTGCGTAAGTATGATGGCAAACTTCCTGGTGGAGTGTTCCATTGCTTCACAGGCAATGAGCACGAGGCCGAGGAATTGCTCGCCTTCTCTGGTTTCTGTCTGGGCATAGGCGGTGTGGTGACCTTTAAGAAGAGCAACCTCCCCCAGACCCTCGCCTCCACAGTGCCTCTGGAGCGCATAGTGCTCGAAACCGATTCACCCTATATGGCCCCAGTGCCCCATCGTGGTGAGCGTAATGACTCCAGTCTCATACCTCATATAATAGACAAACTCGCCGAGGTTTATCATACCACCCCTGACGAGATCTGCAATATAACTAACCAAAACGTAAAAAGAACCTTTCCCCTTGCATTCACTTCGTAACATACTAAGAGCCCTTGTCCCAGTGAGTCTTCTGTTCCTCATGTTCTCTTGTAATGCTGACACTTACGAGAGGAAGGGCGACAGGGCTTATGATCTTGGCGAATACTTCGTAGCAGCCGATCATTATAAGCGGGCATATAAGAACACCCAGAACACCGAACGAACCAAACGTGGTCAGCGAGCACTGAAAATGGCTCGTTGCTATGAGCGTTATAACCATGCCCAGAAGGCTGTGGGAGCCTATCGCAATGCAGTGAGGTATAACGTCACCAGCGATGAAGACCTCCTCCATTATGGTCGTCAGTTGCTCAAGGTGGGCGACTACAAGGGGGCTCATAAGCTGTTCACACAGTTACATGACTCGATGCCTAATAATCCGTTGGTAAAGAATGGGTTACGCTCTGCCGAACTCGCTCCGCAATGGAAGAAACAAGGCTCTAATTACGTAGTCAGGAAGATGGATGTGTTCAATTCCCGTCGCGATGACTACTCACCCTGTTTTGGTGGTGATGATAATGACTACCTCTATTTCTCATCCACTCGCAATGATGCTGAGGGCGATGAACTGAATGGTGTCACAGGCACCAAGAGTTCTGACATCTTCTTCTCGCAGCGTGATGATAAGGGAAAGTGGAGTAGGCCAGAGGCAGTGAGCAGCGGTCTCAATTCCGAATATGATGAGGGTGCCTGTTTCATTACCCCCGATGGTAGTGAGATGTACCTCACCCAGTGCCTCGACGATGGTGCCTATCCTCGCTATGCCAAGATTATGAAGTCCAGTCGCAGCGATGCTGCATGGGGCAAACCTCAGGAGGTCATCATCTCTCGCGACTCCCTCTCCACCTTTGCTCATCCAGCTGTTTCGCCTGATGGCGTGTGGCTGTATTTTGTTAGCGATATGCCTGGTGGCAAGGGCGGAATGGACATCTGGCGCTCTCGCATCACTGGTGCTGGACTCATGGGCGTGGAGAATCTGGGCGAACCCGTCAACACCCCAGGCAATGAGATGTTCCCCACCTTCCGTCCTAATGGCGACTTCTATTTCTCCTCTGACGGTCATCCAGGCATGGGTGGACTCGACATCTTCCTTGCCAAGATAGGCACTGACCATAAATACCACATCGAGAACCTTGGCTACCCCATGAACACCTATGCCGACGATTTCGGCATGACCTTCGAGGGAGCCCACAATCGTGGTTTCTTCTCTTCCAGCCGTAATGACGGCCGTGGCTACGACCATATCTATTCATTCGAAAATCCTGAGATAGTACAGCTCATCAAGGGATGGGTGTATGAGGCTGATGGCTACGAACTGCATGCTGCCGAGGTGCGCATAGTGGGCACTGACGGCACCAACAAACGACTCAGCGTACGTAGCGATGGCTCCTTCGAACAGGTGGTACAACCAGGTGTGGAATACATTCTCCTTGCTACCTGCAATGGTTTCCTTAATAAGAAAGAAGAACTCAAAGTGCCCAAGAGCGACCAGTCCGAAACCTACACCCTGCAGTTCCCCCTCTCCAGCATTTCTGCCCCAGTGCTCATCGATAATATCTTCTTTGAGTTTGATAAGGCAAAACTGCTGCGTCAGAGCGCCACAGCACTCGATTCGCTCGTCATGCTGCTCAATGACAATCCTAACATAACCATCGAACTCGGAGCCCATACCGACTCCAAGGGTTCTGATGCCTACAACAAGGCACTCTCACAGCGTCGAGCTGAAGAGGTGGTGCGCTATCTTGTCAGCAAGGGCATAGCCCCTGACCGCCTCACCCCTGTGGGCTATGGCGAGGAGAAACCCAAGCGCATTCGTCGCAAGGTGGCTGAGAGCTATCCTTGGCTCAAAGAGGGCGATGTGCTCACTGAGGAGTTCATCTCTAAACTCAAACCAGCCGAACAAGAAACAGCCAATGCCCTCAACCGTCGTACTGAGTTCACTGTGCTTCGCACCACCTACAACATGTTCGATGAGCATGGTAATATCAAGAACCCACCAAAGCCACGCAAACCTCAGCTCAATGAACCCACTGACGATGGCTTCTACTTCGACTTCTAGTGCTCCCTTCTGATTTCGAAATATACACCAGCTCCCTCTTCGGCGACTCCCGTTGGCAGCAATACCTCACCGCTTTCAACGAAGCCCCTCCTGTAAGCATACGCCTCAATCCCTTCAAGAACCCCGTTTCTGGTTCTGTTTGCTGCTGTACCACAGCAGCAGTCCCCTGGTCTCGCCACGCCTTCTACCTCGCCGAGCGTCCCAACTTCACCCTCGACCCCCTCTTTCATGCAGGCGCCTACTACGTTCAGGAAGCCTCCAGCATGTTCCTCGACCACGTCCTAACCCAACTTTCAACTTTTGAACCAGCTCGCACCAGCGAGCGTTTTGAACCCCTCATCCTGGACCTTTGCGCCGCTCCAGGTGGCAAGTCCACGCTTCTCAGGGCGGCATTGCCTGATGAAGCAATGCTCTTCAGCAACGAGCCCGATCGTCGCAGAGCCCATATCCTCATGGAAAACATGCAGAAGCAGGGACACCCCAACGTCATTGTCACCAACAACTACCCACGCGATTATCGCAAGGCAGGCATGCTCTTCGATATGATACTCGCCGATGTACCCTGTTCAGGCGAGGGCATGTTCCGCAAAGACCCCAAAACCATCAGCGAGTGGTCCGTTGACAATGTCATCAAGTGTCAGCAGCTCCAGCGCTCCATCATACATGATATATGGCCGTGCCTCAAACCTGGTGGCATACTCATTTACTCCACCTGCACCTTCAACACCCGCGAAAACGAAGAAAACATACAGTGGATAATCGACCATTTCCAAGCCCAGGTCATCAACATCCCCGTCAATCCTGAATGGCACATCACAGGCTCCCTCCTCCCATCCTTCTCCCATCCAGTCTATCGCTTCATCCCAGGCATCACCCAGGGCGAAGGCCTCTTTATGGCAGTATTGCAAAACCCCCTTGTTCCGAGATCTGCTCGCCTGAGCACCTATGGAGCGCAAGAACTAGCGAAGCGACTTGAACCAGCGCGAAGCGCGTTTGAACCAGCGAAGCGTTTGAACTGCCTCCATAACGGCACCTCCATTCAGCCCACCATCAAGGGCAAGAAAGTCATCCCCAATCATGCCGAATCCCTCTCCATTGCCACGCCTAAGGACAAGTACCCACGAGTGGAGCTGAGCAAAGACGAAGCCCTGCGTTACCTACGTCATGAAGCCCTCATACTGCCTCCTGACACCCCTCGCGGCTATGTCATCGTCACCTATGCCCACCTTCCCCTCGGCTTTGTCAATAATATCGGTACCCGTGCCAATAACCTCTACCCCAAAGAGTGGAAGATTCGCAACCTATAATATGAATAAAAGACTATTTGTACTGATAGCAGCCATAGCGCTGTGTGCCTCAGTGTCAGCACAGAAACTATGGGATAACGGAAGGCTGGTGATAGCTGACAACCAGCGGTTTATGCAGTTTGAGAATGGCAAACCCTTCTTCTGGCAAGGTGAGACGGCATGGCTGATGCCTGAGCGACTGAATCGTGACGAGGTGGCATTCTACCTTAAGACATGTCACGATGCTGGCTATAACGTGGTTCAGATACAGGTGATTAACGATGTGCCTGCATATAACATCTATGGTGCATCTTCGCATGACGTTGATGCTAGTGGGTATGGGTACTGGGACCACCAGGACTACATCATCGATGTGGCTGCACAGAATGATATATATGTGGGAATGGTGTGTATATGGGGCGGACTGGTGAAAGGCGGCAAGATGAACATGGAGCAGGCAAAGAGGTATGGTGAATTCCTTGCCAACCGCTATAAGGACCGTCCTAACATCATTTGGTTTATGGGTGGTGATATTCAGGGTAACATAATGCCTGAGATATGGGAAACTCTTGCCACAACCATCAAGTCGATTGACAAAAACCACCTGATGACCTATCATCCACGTGGTCGCCATACGTCAGCACAGTGGTGGAGCAAGGCAGGGTGGATTGATTTCCACACCTTCCAGAGCGGACACCGTCGCTATGGTCAGCGCATGGGGAATAAGAATTATCCCATACCTGATAATACAGAGGAGGACAACTGGATGTATGTTGACTCAACATGGGCATACAAACCCATAATGCCTGTGCTGGATGCTGAACCCAGTTATGAGGCTATTCCACAGGGACTGCATGATGCTGACGAACCTTTATGGCAAGCTCATGACGTGCGACGCTATGCCTACTGGAGCGTGTTTGCAGGCAGCTGCGGACATACCTACGGTCATAATGCCATTATGCAGTTTTACAGGGAGGGTTACCTACCAGCCTACCACAACAAGAAAACGTGGGTGGAGGCACTCCGAGACCCAGGCTTCAACCAGATGAAGTATCTGAAGGCGCTGATGCTCTCGCTGCCATACTTTGAGCGAGTGCCTGATCAGAGCATTATAAAGGATAATGGCAAGCAATACGAACGATTGGCTGCCACACGAGGCAAGGACTACCTGCTGGTGTATAACTACACCAGTCGCGATATGAAGATAGACCTCCGCAAGATATCAGGCACGAAGAAAAAGGTATGGTGGATGAATGCCAGCACAGGCATCCTCACCTGGTTGGGTGAGTATGACAACAAGGTGCAGACCTTTCAACTGCAAAGGCCCAGCGCAGGCATAGAAGACGGTGTGCTCATAGCCATCGATGCCTCAAAAAACTACCTGACCAAAGACCAGCAAAAGATTAACACCCCCTCCACCAGCGCAGCAGGCATAGACAGAAACGAATAGGGCATCTTCTTAATCCATCACTAGAAACTGAGGCCAAAGCCGAGGCGAATGGCGTTTTTGGGTGCTGGGGTGAAATCGTTGTAGTTGAGTCGGCGAACGTAGTCGATGCGGAAGAACTTGAAGATGTTATGGAGTCCGACGCGCAGTTCGGCGTAGGGTTCGCTGCTATTCATGATGGTGGAATTCTCAGGCAGGTGCATGAGATAGTCGCTATGGTCGTTATGGGGCAGGGTGGGGTTGTTCTTATCAGAGAGTGCTCCCCAGAGTACGTTGACGCCGATGTGCTCGCGCCACTTGAGACGCTTGAGCAGTGGTATGCGGTTGAGTATCTTGCCCTGAAGGTCCCATTCGGTCATGAGGCTGACGTAGCGGTCGTTGATGAATTCCATATCGGTAACGAGGCTGAAGGTCTCAGGCTGACGGATGAGTGAGAGGTTGGCTGCTGGTGGCATGAGGAGTGGGAATGGCACTCGGCTCCACTGTATGCCGCCCTTGAGCCACACGTCAATCATACCACAGTTTTTAACCCACAGACGTTTGTAGATGCTTGCCTCAGTAACGTGGTAGTGGTATTCACCACCCATGAAGCCCTGCAGACCGATGGTGTGCTTGAGTTTGAAGATGGGTGCCTCATGGTTGAGAGGGAAGCGTTGCTGCTTGGTGTTCATATACTGCTGACCTGGTGAGAAGGTAATCTGGAGGAATACCTCAGAGGTGCGTATGGAACCATGATTCCAGTAGTTGTGGTCGGCATCCTCAGGACGTGGGGCTGGCATATCGGTGGTGTGATAGAAGAGGTCGCCGATGGCTGTGCTCTTATCAAACTTAAAGCCGCCCATGATGTTGAGTCCCCAAGAGTTTTCGTGTTCATATTTTATCTCCTGAGTGTTGTGCATAGCCATGCGTCGCACCTTGCTCCAGCGTATAGAGGCGAAGAGGTTATCCTTATCGAGCTGGCTGAACTTATCAGATGCGGAGCTGATGTCGTAGGTGGATGAGAAGGAGAGATTCTTGCGTGGGAACTCCTGAGGCAGATAGGCTTTCTTATTGAATGAATAGGTGACGGTGCCTCCGTAGTAGTTCTTGGCTGAACGGAAACCACGAGCGTAGTAGCCCTTGAAGAACAGGTGGCGACTGAGGTTGGCTGTGGTTTGGAAGGCGGGCTTGAAGCGCAGACCGTCGATATTATTGCTTGAGATGTAGGAGTTGATGGGTCCGAGGTCAATCTTGCTGGGGTTATCGCTCTTGGTGGTCTCGATGTAGTTTTCGAGTACGGCCTTCATGAGCACTATTGCCCATCCGAAGTGCTTGGTATTCTTGATGCCCTTGATGAAATTGTCCATCTCAGACTCGCCATGAGTGAGGGCTATATCGCGATTGTCAGCCCAATACTCCTTAGAGCGCATCTGGGCGTATGGGTCAACCTGTTCTTTGGCTTTGCCTCGGAAAATCTTCTTATCGATGGGGTCGAAGGAATAGTCAGAACGACGTGAGGTGCGAGTGATGAGGAAATTATCGAACCTGCCTGTGAGTGACATCTCGACCAGCATATCGTTGGTGGTGAGTACCCACTGACCGTCAGCCAACTGGGTGTATTCCTGGTCGATTGCCATGCTCCTTACGAAGTTGATGTCAGAACGACTGGGTATACGGAGGTTGACCTTTTTGACGTGGAGGGTGGAATCCTTTATAATATAGAGGTTGCCATTGAAACCAAAGTCCTGCTGATTGTTAGGTGTGAAAGTGACGCAGATGCATGAGTCGCGGTCAATCTTCACAGTGTCAGTGAGATAGAAGCGATAGAAATTGGTGGCACCATCAGCAATGGGCGATGTGAAATGCTGGCGAAGCAGTCGCACCTGATTATCGTAGATATCGACCTCGCTGAAAATATCCTTGGCGAGTGCGGTGAAAAGGTCGCCCGTCTCGATGAGGTTGTTGATGCCTGATTCGTGTTCGGCCTCGATGAGGGTCTTCTCATCCTTAGGGGCCTGACGGTAGTAATAGCGTGACACCTTCTCGGTGGTGATGACAGGCAGCACGTATTTCTCGGTTATGGGGTTCTTCTCTATCTGGTTTTTGAGGTATGCCTTCTTAGCATATATGCCTGAATCGAGTGAGTGCTCACTGAGTTCGTTGAGAGCTATGGTGAGTTTCTCGTAGTTGCGATACTGATAGTAAGGGTTTACCTCGAGTTTGTTCTGCTTCTTAGCGGCTATGACACGCTTCATGAAGGCAACAGCGGGGTTGTCCTTGCGGCTGTATTTGCGACGCTTAGACTTCACCACCACCTCATTGAGCGAGCGCACATCGGTACGCAGACGGATGACGATGTTATCCTTGCTATTTTCGCTGATGCTGATGGTCTGTGCCTTATAGCCTACGGCTGAGAAATGCAGTTTCCACCCATTGCGACGGGGAATGGTGAAGGCACCATTCTCGTCAGTCAGCACATTGAGACTATGACCACGATAGGTGACGCTGACACGCGGAATGCCAGCCCCTGTCTCGGTGTCGAGGATTATACCACTGATGTTCTGTGCTACGGCACAGAGGGTGATGAGTAACAGTTGGAGTGTAAATAATATCTTTCGCATAACTTTGGATTAATCAATGGTTTCGTCAGCAGGATAGCCACCCATAAGGCGAATGGCATTCTTGAGCATGGTGTACTGCTGATAGAGGTTGTTAACGGGTTGTTCGCCCTGGGTGTAGTCGTGCATCGGTGTTTTGAGATAGAACGACAGGAAACGCTGTATGCCATAGCGACCAGCACGAGCGGCGAGGTCGGAGAGCAGACAGAGGTCGAGACACAGGGGAGCGGCGAGAATGGAGTCGCGACAGAGGAAATTGATCTTTATCTGCATGGGATAGCCCATCCATCCGAAGATGTCGATATTGTCCCATCCCTCCTTATTGTCATTACGCGGTGGGTAGTAGTTGATGCGCACCTTATGGTAATAGTCGCCGTAGAGGTCGGGCTGATCCTGTTCCCTAAGAATAGTGCTGAGGGTGGAGAGTTTGCTCACCTCCTTAGTGCGGAAGTTATCGGGCTCGTCGAGCACCAGTCCGTCGCGATTACCCAGGATATTGGTGGAGAACCACCCTGAGAGTCCGAGGCAGCGAGTGCTGATGATGGGCGAGAAGCCCGACTTGATAAGCGTCTGTCCCGTCTTGAAGTCTTTGCCCACGATAGGCATGCGGGTGAGTTCAGCCAGTTGCCACATAGCAGGAATATCGACCGTAGTGTTAGGAGCACCCATGATGAAGGGAGCACCCTCGCTGAGCGCGGCATAGGCATAACACATGGAGGGGGCGATGTTCTTGCGGTCGTCGGCCTTCATAGCCTGTTCCAGATGCTCAAGGGTGTCATGCACCTGCATATTGACAGGAACGTAAATCTCAGTGGAAGCAGCCCATAGCACCACGATGCGTGAGCAGCCTTTTGCGGCTTTGAATCTTTTTATGTCGGCACGAATCTGCTCCACCATATCCCAACGTGAGGTGCACTGCTTGACGTTGTCGCCATCAAGACGCTTGGCGTAGTTCCTGTCAAAAGCAGCAGGAAGGGGAACAATCAGCTCCAGTTCATCCTTGACGGGCAGGATATCCTTCTCCTGCAACACCTCGCAGTACATAGCCGACTGGAAGGCATTCTGAGGATAGACATCCCATGTGGCAAAGTCTATATCGTTGAGAGAGGCAAGGGGTACTATGTCAGCATAATGCAGATAGCGAGCATCGCTGCCACTGCCCACACGAATCTTGTCGTATTGGGTCATGGAACCAATAGGTTTGGCTAATCCACGACGTGCCATGAGTACGCCAGTGATGAAGGTAGTGGCAACAGCGCCATTGCCTACTATCATGATGCCGAGTTTGCCTTCAGCGGGTGTTATGTTGGGTTTGTTCATTTTTGAAGAAGTTAAAGAAGTTAACGTGGCTGAAGCCACTTAGGAGTTAAAGAAGCTAAAGTTCTTCAGTCCGTTAGTTATGTGAATAGTGTGGCACCCCAATGCCTGGGCAGGGAGGATATCTTTCTCCAGCGAGTCGCCCACGACGGTGATGTCAGAGGGTAGCAGAGGAGCAGGAGCAGCCTGACGCAGAGCATCGATGGCGAGTTGCCATATTCGGATGTCAGGTTTGCGTATGCCCACCTCAGCCGATTCGATGACGCTGGCAAAGAAGCCATTGAGGCGAAACTCGCTCAGGACGGTGCGGATGTTGCCGTAGAAATTGCTTACCAGCACCATAGTGGGGTGGTAGGTGTCAACGAGTTGTTGGAGCACCTCACGCGATTCGGCTATCACCTCAAGCGTCTCGCGATAGATGTCGTCAGCAAGAGTGCTTATCACATCAGGATGCAGATAATCCTCAGCAAGAGAGGAGCGCAGAAAGCGGAACTGCAACGAGAGTTTCTTCTCAAGCGTGATCAGGAACGAGTCGGTGGGCAGTATGGTGTGACCCTCGCCCAGAGTGCGCTCAGCAGCCACATAAGCCTGCCAGAATGATTCCCACGAGAGGGGGATATCGTGACGCTGGTAAGCTCGGAAGATGACCTTGCTCCAGTGTTCGCCCCTTGTGTCGATAGTAGCGCCGTAGTCGAACAGGAATGCCTTCATGCTGAGGAAGACTGAGAGTTAAGTGAGTCGATGAGCCCTCGGCACATAGCCTCGTGACGATGGCGCAGATAGAGCGCTACGGCCATGAGGACGGTGAGTTCGAACAGCGGACTAATCCAAGGCACGGAGCACAGACAGCCTATATAGAGCACTATGGCGCGCCAGTTGTAGGATATGATGTTAGCGTACTTCATCAGAGGCAGACTCTGACGGCGCAGACTGTCACGAAACGGTTGTGGAGCATTGCCCATATTGCCATAGCGCTGGGTGAGCATCTGCTTAAGGCGCTGAAACTGTGGAGTGCTCTGTTCCTGCTTCAGACAGTATTTGGAATAGTTGCCAAAGAACAGTATGCCTGTAAGGTTGCGAGCCTTGAGGTGTTGCTGGTAGATGGCATGCTGACTCTCGAAGGAGTCGAGTTCGGCACCCTCCTTACCCTTGAGGAAGAAGAGGTGGATGTTGCGATAATAATCAGCCAGGCGACACTGGTAGTTATGAGCCCCAAAGCCCGCTATGCAGCAGAGCACGAGGAACCACAGTCGCCAGGGAGTGTGGGTGAAAGGTATGTTCACATCCCACAACCGCCATGTGAGGGCGAGGTAGATGCAAATAAACCAAAACTCGGTGGCAAAACCGTCGAGCATGCGTCCTGTAAGACTTTTCTGGCCTGTGAGGCGAGCCAGCTGTCCGTCGGCAGAGTCGAGGAAATTAGCCGTCATGAGAAGCAACACGCCGAGAATGTTATGATACAGGTCGGCATAGTGAAACATCCATGCAGAGAAGAGTCCGATGAAATAGGACAGTATGGTTACGGCATTAGGGCTCCAGCCTATCTTCTTAAAGAACAAGGCAAAGAGCAGTCCGATAGGGCGAGTGAAGTATATATCTATGCCTTCTTCGGTGTCTGCTGATTTGTATGTAGAGCGTAATAATGCTTTGAACGAACTCATTGTTTTATAACAGAAACGATGGCGCTGGCAGCCTCAGAGAGACAAGGTGCGAATGATGGCCAATCGTTGAAATCTACTATGTGAAGTGTGCCGTCGGCACTTAGTATAGCATCGCCGCCAAAGACGGGAACATTCAGCGAGGTGGCAAGGTGCAGAGCCTCTTGCTTAAGCAGAGGGGCATGATTTGAAGCCCAGAAGAAACTTGTGCCCAAGACGCCATAGAACTTTATGTGATGACCCTTGTAATGAGGTTGCATGATGTATTTGTCAATTCCTTGCGCCTGGAACTGGGCGAGTGCCTTTTTCAGGTCAGGAAGAGTGGCGCAGTAGAGTACGTCTCCCTCAGAGTGAGCTTTGTCATCAGCACGCTTTATCCATAGAGGCGGATTGGCAGTCTCTGCTACATAACTGCGATTATTGCATGCCTGAATGCCTTTTACGCTGTTGACGCATGGAGCACCCTTGAGCATTCTGAGCGCTTCTTTACTGCGCGCCATAGAGATGTATCGGTCTGCCTCGGGAAGGATGCCTGAGCTTATGAGGTCTTCTTCGCTTATGGCATCAACAATATACCCTTGTCTCTTTGCTTCATTAAGCACAGCATCCATTATGCCTCGGTCTTTCTCTACGCTGTTTGGCGAAAACCGCTTTGCACGATATATGCCGAGCAGACGCTGGGGCTTTATAAACCGTTGTGCCACCTCAAGGTCATTACGATGGTCTATATCCATAACCGTGCCGAGCGGATAAGCATATAACTGCTGACCGTTGGATGTCAGGGCTCGCTGGAAATTACGCATACGACTAACGCCCTTGCTGATGCAATCCTCCAGAATAGTGAGTGCGGGGTGGGAGAGTCCGTAAATGCCAGCCGACACATAGGCCGTTTCATTATCATCGCAAATCGGTTTTTCATCATGAAAACCTTTTATTACGGGTAATCGAGTCTTGTCAGCACTGTCGGTGAGCACATAGAGGGGTTTCTCATCGTCGCAGTAGTCTGTTACTGCCATCATGCCGTCTGCATCAGATTTGCTGAATGCCTCGACAAACCGACTGAACATACGTTCGCTAAACACGGTATCTACGGTGGTGAGAATGAACCTGTCGCCTTGCAGCAATGGAGCCATCTCATGTAGCGAGTGCATCGAACTCTCAGTTGTTTTTACTATATGCCTCAGAGGTAATCCCTGTTGCTCGAGTGATGTCAAATGATTATTGACTTCGGGGTAGATGTCGTTGCAAATGACAATTATCTCGGTAGCACCATTGTCGATGAATATGCGTATCAGTCTGTCGATAAGTTTTTCGCCGTTAAGTTCTACTAACGGCTTAGGCAAATTGATGCCCTCTTCTCTTAATCGTGAACCTTTTCCGGCAGCTATTATGGCATATTTCATCTTCCTTTCGCGTGCGTGTGCCTAAAAAACGTTTGCAAAGTTACACATTATTTATTACATACGGATAGGTTAGATATTTTTTTTTACAAAAATTTGGTGGTTTCGGAGAAATTTGCTAATTTTGTACCCAAATTGACAATTACACGACAAGATGAACAAGTCATACGCATCTTATTTTTACTTCTATTTTTACTTTGCAGGTCACTGTGGAGCGGGAAGTTGCGTGTAAGTTCAACTTAAGATTTAGTGCAAGAAAAATGATATAAAAAATTGCAACATCCCGCTTAGTAAAAAACTTAGCGGGATTTTTTTTAAAGATAACAAAACAAGAACAAGATTATACAGAGAAATGAAAAGAATTGCAATACAAGGCGAACTGGGTAGTTTTCATGATATAACGGCTCACCATTATTTTGAGGGCGAGCAGATGCAGATAATTTGTTGCAGCACTTTCGAAGAGGTGTTTGACAACATGAAGCAAGACCCAACGGTCATTGGCATCATGGCTATCGAAAATACTATTGCGGGTTCGCTGTTGCATAACTACGATTTGCTGAGACAGTCAGGCATGACGGTGGTAGGTGAGTACAAGACCCACATCTCTCACTGTATATGCGCTCTGCCTGGAAGTAAGTTGGATGAACTCAAAGAGGTTCATTCTCATCCAGTGGCTTTGGCTCAATGTCAGAAGTATCTCAGCAAGCACCCCAATATGAAGATGGTGGAAGGCGACGATACTGCTGGTGCTGCCAAGTGGATAGCCGAGAACAATATGCAGGGAGTAGCCGCTTTGTGCCATGCCGACGCTGCCAGAATGTATGGTCTTGAGGTTTTGGAAGACCATGTAGAGGATAACCCCCATAACTACACACGCTTTCTTGTCATGAGCGACGTCAGGAAGGCTGATTTCCTCAGGGCTCTTAACGAGGCTGACAAGTCAAGCATAGTGTTCTCTCTGCCTCACGAGGAAGGCTCTCTTTCTCAGGTGCTTAGCATACTGTCTTTCTACAAGATAAACCTTACCAAGATACAGTCGCTCCCAATCATCGGCAGAGAGTGGGAATATATGTTCTACGTTGATGTCACTTACGACGACCTGACACGATACCGTCAGAGTATTGACGCAATAACGCCGCTGACCAGAGACTTGACCATACTGGGCGAATATACAGCAGCAAAATGATAAACGAAATAGAATTACAATCAAAACAATACATCGCAAATGAGCAACATTAAACCAGCAGACAGGCTGTCAAACGTACAAGAGTACTACTTCAGCCGCAAACTTAAAGAAGTGGCAAAAATGAATGCTGAAGGCAAGGATATCATAAGCCTTGCTATTGGTTCGCCTGATATGCCACCGTCAGAAAGGACTATTGAGACACTTTGTAGGGTGGCTTATGACCCTAATGCGCATGGTTACCAGCCTACGGTGGGTACACCAGAACTGAGGGAGGCGATGGCTTATTTCTATAAAAGGTGGTATAACGTTGACCTTGACCCCAAGACTGAGATTCAGCCTATGATAGGTTCCAAGGAGGCGATACTCCACGTTACCCTTGCCTTGTGTAATCCTGGCGACGAAGTGCTCGTGCCTAATCCGGGTTACCCCACATATACAGCCTTGAGCAAGATTCTCGGACAAAAGATAGTAAACTACGACCTCTTGGAGAATGACGGCTGGCAGCCCGACTTCGATTCTTTGGAGAAGATGGATCTGAGCCGGGTGAAGATAATGTGGACAAACTATCCTAACATGCCTACAGGTGGCAACGCCCGCCGCGAGACTTATGAGAGGCTGGTGAAGTTTGCCCGGGAGCATAACCTCGTAGTGGTGAACGACAACCCCTATTCATTTATCATCAATGACAATCCGCAGTCAATACTTCAGGTGCCGGGTGCCAAGGACTGTTGCATAGAGTTCAACTCCATGTCTAAGTCGCACAATATGCCTGGATGGCGCGTCGGTATGGTGGCAACAAATTCAGAGTTTATATCATGGATACTGAAGATAAAGTCGAATATTGATTCCGGCACGTTCCGTGGCATACAGCTCGCTGCCGCTGAGGCTTATCACAATGATGATGACTGGCATAGAGAAAATAACTATACCAACTACAAGCGCAGAAGGGTTATTGCCGAACAGATAATGGACGTTCTGGAGTGCAAATATGACAAGAACTCCGTGGGTATGTTCCTCTGGGGCAAGATACCTGAGAAGTACGCCACATGTGAGGAACTGACAGAGAAGATTCTGCATGAGGCACGTGTGTTCATCACTCCGGGCTTTATCTTCGGCAGCAACGGCGAGAGATACATCCGTATTTCCCTTTGTGCTAAGGATAATAAGATAAAAGAGGCTTTAGAGAGAATAAAAGCCGTAATGCAATAATAATAAACAAATAAATAACAACATAAAGACAATGGAATTAGAACTTGAACTTGAACCATTAAACTTACCAAGTGACCAGACACGCCCTTTCGTCATCGCAGGACCATGTTCGGCTGAGACTGAAGAGCAAGTAATGACAACAGCAAGACAGCTTGCCGAAAAGGGATGCCACATGTTCCGTGCAGGCGTGTGGAAACCACGTACCAAGCCAGGTGGCTTTGAGGGTCACGGCGAACCAGCCCTGAAGTGGATGGTAGAGGTGAAGCAGGAAACAGGAATGCTGATAGGCACTGAGGTGGCAACACCTGAGCATGTGGAACTTGCTATGAAGTATGGTATGGATATACTGTGGATAGGTGCACGCACATCGGCTAACCCATTCGCTATGCAGCAGTTAGCAGACGCTATGAAGGGGTTAGATGTTCCTGTGCTGGTGAAGAACCCAGTGAACCCTGACCTGGAACTGTGGATAGGTGCGCTGGAGCGTATCAATAAGGCTGGTGTGAAGAAACTGGGTGCCATACACAGAGGTTTCTCTTCATTTGACAAGACCATGTATCGCAATGCCCCTATGTGGCAGATTCCTATAGAGTTACACCGCAGAATACCCGCTTTGCCAATATGTTGTGACCCTTCACACATGGGTGGACGCAGAGAGCTGATAGCTCCACTGTCGCAGCAGGCATTGGACCTGGGTTTTGACGGACTGATGATAGAAAGTCACTGCGACCCTGATAATGCATGGAGTGATGCCAGACAGCAGCTTACGCCTGAGGTGTGCGACTATGTTATAGGTATGCTTGTAACACGTCAGGAGACATTCTCAACAGAGGGTATCAAACTGCTCCGTCAGCAGATTGATGCTATTGACAACGAGCTGATGGAACTGCTTGCCAAGCGTATGCGTGTGTGCCGTGAGATAGGTCAGTATAAGAAGGAGCATAACATACAGGTGCTGCAAACAGGACGATACAATGAAATACTCGATAAGCGTGGAGTGCAGGGCTCGTTGCTCGGCATGAGTGACCAGTTTGCTAAGCAGATATTCGAGCACATTCATGAGGAGTCTGTTCGTCAGCAATTGGAAATCGTTAACAAGTAAAAGGCGAATCGTAACAAGCATAATGCGAATCGTAAACAAGTAAAATCAACCAGAAATGAAGATACTAATATTAGGCGCAGGAAAGATGGGTTCGTTCTTTATCGACCTGCTCAGTTTTGACCATGAAGTGGGAGTTTACGAGAAAGACCCCAAGAGAATGCGCTTTACCTATAACTGTCAGAGGTTCACGGAATTGGACGAAATTCGTGAATTTTCACCTGAACTGTGTATCAACGCTGCAACGGTGAAGTACACCATACCCGCTTTTAACGAGGTGATGGACTATCTGCCCAAGGATTGCATACTGAGTGACATAGCCTCAGTAAAGACTGGACTGAAGGATTTTTATGAGAGCACAGGACGCAGATTTGTCAGCACTCACCCAATGTTTGGTCCTACATTCGCCAACCTCAACCAACTGTCGGAAGAGAATGCCATAATCATCAACGAAGGCGACTATATGGGTAGGTGTTTCTTTAAGGATTTGTACAGCAAACTCGACCTGAACATATACGAATACACGTTTGAGGAGCACGATAAGACGGTGGCTTACTCGCTGTCAATACCATTTGTGAGCACCTTTGTATTCTCGGCCGTTATGAAACATCAGGATGCACCTGGTACCACATTCAAGCGTCACCTGCGCATAGCAAAGGGAGTGCTGAATGAGGACGACTATCTGTTACAGGAGGTATTGTTCAACCCTTATACGCATGATCAGGTGGACCAGATACGCAAGGAGCTGAAGGAGCTGCTTGAAATAATTGATAATAAGGATGCAAAAGGTATGAAAGCCTATCTGAGCAAGATTAGAAACAACGTAAAACGAGATGTGGAGGCGTTAAAGTCTTGATTTAGGTTAAAAAAACTAAAAAACATTCTTATTGCATGACATTCTTTCAACCTTCAACCTTCAACTTTCAACTATTTTTTGTACCTTTGCACACGATTTGCGCCTATGCGTGAGGAATTTTAGTACAATAGGTACCAATATTAAACCGTTTAATGAAACAAGACAACAGAAAACAAAACCCTAAAAACCAATATCGTATAAACGATCAGATTCGTGTTCGTGAGGTACGTGTAGTGAGCGAAGATGGCTCATCTGTAATGCCAACAAAACAGGCTATCGAATTAGCCCACCAGCGCGGTGAGGACCTTGTAGAGATAAGCCCCAATGCTCAGCCACCTGTTTGTCGAATCATTGACTATTCAAAATTCCTCTATCAGCAGAAGAAGAAAGCAAAGGAAATGAAGCAGAAGCAGGTGAAGGTGGAAGTGAAGGAAATTCGCTTCGGACCTCAGACTGACGAGCACGACTACAACTTCAAACTGAAGCATGCCAAGGAATTCTTGGAGGAGGGCAATAAGGTTAGAGCCTATGTGTTCTTCCGCGGTCGTTCAATACTGTTCAAGGAGCAGGGCGAAGTGCTTCTGTTGCGTTTTGCCAACGACCTTGAGGAGTTTGGTAAGGTGGAGCAGATGCCACGCTTGGAGGGAAAGAAGATGTTCCTCTTTATAGCTCCTAAGAAGGCAGGACAGGCAAAGAAGTCACAACAGAAGCTAGACCGTGAGCGCCGCGAGGCAGAGGCTGCTGAAGCCAATAAGGCGGTGGAGCAAGAGATAGAAGGCGATGGACTGGCTGCCAATGCGAAAGGCATAGACTCGCTGGCTAAGTTAAAGGCTGAGATGCCAGACAACGAAGATTAAAGAAAGAAAAGAGTGCGTAACGCCCGGTATATGCGTTGCCACCATATTTAATAATTAATTAAACAAATAAAAAAATGCCAAAAGTAAAGACAAATTCCGGTGCAAAGAAGCGTTTCGCATTCACTGGTTCAGGTAAGGTGAAGAGGCACCATGCTTATCACAGTCACATTCTGACTAAGAAGACAAAGAAGCAGAAGAGAAATCTTCTCGGTTCCACTATTGTTGACAACAGCAATATGAAACAGGTTCGTGACCTTCTTAACTTGCGTTAATTCACCCTATTGTCGAACTTTTTTTAAAGAAACAAAACTATGCCAAGATCAGTAAATCATGTTGCCTCTAAGGCAAAGAGAACTCGCATCCTGAAGCTCACCAAGGGCTATTTCGGCGCTCGTAAGAATGTTTGGACAGTAGCAAAGAACACTTGGGAGAAGGGTCTTACCTATGCTTATCGTGACCGTAAGAACAAGAAGCGTACTTTCCGTGCTCTGTGGATTCAGCGTATCAACGCTGCTGCACGTATGGAGGGACTCTCTTACTCACAGCTCATGGGTCTCCTTCACAAGGCTGGCATCGAGATCAATCGTAAGGTCCTCGCTGACCTTGCTGTCAACAACCCTGAAGCATTCAAGGCTATCGTTGACAAGGTAAAGTAATAAACAACTAATTTCATTACAATACCTGCTGTCGCAAACACAACAAAAAAACAGTTGTGTTTGCTGCTTTTTTAATTAAAAGTTTGGATTGGGTGCAATATATTCATGCATTGGGCGTTTACTTAATATAAGCAAGGATATTTATATTGTAACATCTATACACGTACATTATTTATAACATTATTAACACCCGCCTATGAAACAAAGCTACTTAATCCCTTCTTTTAATTTTAATCCTTCAGAGGAAACCCTCGCTATCATCAGACAGTTCGCATATACGTTCCGTCCTGTTGAGGTGGATGGCAAATATGAGGAGTTCTGCTTAAATTAAAATTAAAAAAAATATGATAGTTTCACCATCCCTTTTATCTGCGGACTTTCTTCATCTTGACCGTGAAATCGAGATGATAAACAGGAGTGAGGCAGAATGGCTTCACTTTGATGTTATGGATGGACATTTTGTGCCAAACATCTCGTATGGTTTTCCAATCATGCAGGCCGTTTCCAAAGTGCTGAAAAAGAAACTTGATGTTCACTTCATGATTACTAATCCTGAAAACTACATCAAGCAGACAGCAGCTGTTGGGGCTATGATGATGAACATACATTACGAGGTGTTCAACAACATCTATTCCCTCAAACAATGCATTCAAGACATACGCGCGGAGGGAATGAAGGTCGGCATAACCCTTAATCCTGATACTCCCGTCTCAGTGTTGTCATTTATCATCAATGAGATAGATATGGTGCTGATTATGGGTGTGTTCCCAGGTTTTGGCGGACAGAAGTTTATTCCTGAAACAATAGACAGGGTAAGGGAGACAAGAGAGGTGATAAAATCTCATGGTGCCTCTGTTCTTATAGAGGTAGATGGTGGAGTGAACGGCAACAATGCCCAGGCTCTGGCTGATGCAGGAGCTGATATTTTGGTTTCTGGTAACTATATCTTTAAGTCGCCTAACCCTGAGGTAACCATTTCAGAACTTTGTAAACTGTAGGATGGTTTATGAAGACAGGACTTGTACTTGAGGGTGGGGGACTGCGTGGAATGTTCACCAGCGGTGTGATTGATGCGCTGCTTGAGGAGAATATTCATTTTGACGGCATGATAGGTGTGTCGGCAGGAGCGTTGTTTGGTTGTAATTTTAAGTCAAGACAGAAGGGACGTGCCCTTCGTTATAATATCCAGTTAAAGAAAGACCCGCGCTACATGGGCTTGCGCTCGTTATTCAAGACGGGCGACATAGTGGGGGCTGAATTTTCATATCATGTGGTGCCATTTGAGATCGACGTCTTCGATGGCGAAACATTCCGCAATAATCCAATGGACTTCTGGCTCGTGGCTACTGATATAGTGACGGGCAAACCTGTGTACCATCAGATGAAGGAGTTTACGCATGATGAGTTGGAGTGGATGCGTGCCTCAGCTTCTATGCCCGCTGTATCACGTCCTGTGGAGATTGACGGTCAGGTGCTTCTCGATGGTGGTATGGTGGATGCTATCCCCCTGAAGGAGTTTCAGAATAAGGGCTATGAGCGCAATATCGTGGTGCTCACCCAACCAGCTGGTTATTATAAGAAGAAGACCAAACTAGCCTGGATTATCAAGCGCCTGACCAAGAAGTATCCTCTCGTTAGCGATATTATGGCACACCGTCATGAGATGTATAACAGCGAGTTAGAGTATATCACAAGTCAGGAGAAGATAGGCAACACCTTGTTGATATTCCCTGAAGAGCCGCTGAGAATAGGTCGCACCGAACTAAACGAGAAGAAGATGCGACGAGTTCACAAGCAGGGTTATGACGTTGCTAAGTCCATGATGCCAAAAATAAAAGAGTTTCTTCGTTAGTATATAATAGCAGTTTTTTCAGTGTTTTTGGTTAAAAAACGTAAAGGTTTTGTAGAAAAATAGAATACAAAAAGGGAAATTTGTTTTATTTTGTTTACCTTTGTAACCGAAATATTGAAAAATTATAGTTAATTATTGACTAACAAACTCATGAAAAAAATTTTACTTTCCATTTTTGTTTTATCGTCATCACTGTGTGCTAACGCAGGTGGTTTGATGACCAATACCAACTACCACATTGCCTTCGACCGTATGTTTGCTCGCGGTGCAACTACCGAGATTGATGCAGCTTACAGCAACCCTGCTGGTTTGGTATGGGGCCATGAGGGTTTTCAGTTGTCACTCAATCTTCAGAAACCCTGGCAGCGTCGTAATGTAGAGGTGCAAACTGACAACTTCCTGGGTCAGCCATTCGACAAGGAGTATGTGGGTAAGGCTTCGGCTCCTATCGTACCAGCAGTCTTTGCTTCATATCACAAGGATAAGTGGGCTGTTTCTGCCATGTTTGGTATCGTGGGCAGCGGCGGTTTCGTTGAGTATGATGATGGTGTACCAATGTTTAATGTGCCAATAACCGCTCTCCTTGCAGCCAAGCAGATAATGCCAGGCAGTTATTCCCTCGACTCTTATATGAAGGGCAAGCAGTATATCTATGGCGGTCAGGTAAGTTTTGCTTACAAGTTTCTTGACTGTCTGTCAGCTTCCGTTGGTGCGCGCCTGAGCTATTATGACGGTTATTACAAGGGACATGTTACCGCAGTACCAGGTCAGCAGTTGTCACAGGTGGTGGGCGCAGATCCTCTGGTGAACCTACAACTTGACTGTGTGCAGCGTGCATGGGGATTTGCTCCTATCGTAGGTCTTGATTTTCATAAAGATAAGTGGACTGTGGCTATGCGCTATGAGTTCCGCACTAAGATCAACACCAAGAACGATACCAAGACCTTGTCTGCAGATGTAAAGGGAATGTCACCTCAGGAGGTACAGGCACTGATAGGTGCAAAATTCGCAAGCTATGTAGATGGTGCTGAGACTCGTTATGATATGCCTTCATTGTTTGTAGCAGCTGTAGGCTACGAGTTTACCCCACGTTTGCGTGCTTCAGTGGAGTATCACTACTACGATGATAAGAGCGCTAAGATGGCTGACGACCGTCAGAAGACTCTCTCTTACGGCACTCACGAGGTGCTGGCTGGTGTAGAGTACGACATCAACAAGAAGTTCACCATCAGCTGTGGTGGTCAGCGCACCGACTACGGTCTTACCGACGATTACCAGCAGAACACCTCTTTCGCTTGCGACAGCTATTCACTTGGCTGTGGTGGTGCATGGAACGTGAACGATAAGATTCGTCTCAACGTGAGCTACTTCTGCTCGCTCTATAGTGATTACGAGAAGAATCTCACCAACGCCTACGGCACTCCGTTCAAGGCTAAGGAGACCTACAGCCGCACTAACCACGTTATCGGCGTAGGCATCGACTATAAGTTCTAAGAATAAAGAAGTTAAAGAAGTTAAAGAAGTTAGAGACGATACCATAAACTATGCAGCAAGTAATAGCATATGTCTTTAACTCCTAAGTGGCTGCAAGCCACGATAACTTCTTGAACTCCTTTAACTCCTAATAAGTATAGGGCTTTCACCATGTGGTGGAAGCCCTATATTTTATTATATATAATGTATGTATCTTATGCCAGTTGCAGTTGCATGTTGTGTTCCTTTGCCAGTCGGCGCAGGTTTATCAGGGCATAGCGCATTCTGCCCAGGCTGGTGTTGATGCTCACGCCGGTGAGGGCGGCAATCTCCTTGAATGACAGGTTCTGGTAGTAGCGCATCTGTACCACCTCTCTCTGTGCCTCAGGCAGAAAATCTATCATCGCCTTCACGTCAGCCAGCACCTGTGCGTTAGCCATGAGGTCTTCGCTGCTTGTTTCCATCAGCGTCTTGTCGCTCATTGATGCGATGTCGAAATCGTCATCCATGTCTATTATCTGCTTAGTCTTCTGTCGGCGATACCAGTCCATGATAGCGTTATGGGCTATGCGTATCATCCATGCGTTAAACTTGCCCGTAGGGGTGTACTTCCTCATCTGCAGGTTAGTGATAGCCTTCAGGAAAGTCTCCTGGAAGATGTCGTTAGCCACTTCCTGGTTGTGCACAATAAAGATAATGTAAGAGAAGATGCCAGTCTTTGTTCGATTAAGTAATTCATCGAACGCGCGGTTATTGCCTTCTACATACTCAACAGCCAACTCTTCGTCGGTCATTTGAGACAGTTTCTTCATAT
>JAZLBU010000134.1:0-4367 GCA_045613845.1 Prevotella sp.
TGGTGACTACGATACGCAATCATAGATTGCTACGGGGAAATGGTTTTTCAGTGAGTGAAACGAACGTGGTTTTTGCCTTGATGAGATAGAGTCCCTGAAAGGGATAACGAAATTAGTTCTAAAGCTGTCTGGATGCTAGCATACAAGCAGGATTAGAACTAATAGCGTTGATACTCTGACAAGAGTGCCTATCTCATCAAGGTGTTTTTTTTGTTTTTTTCTAAATCATACACAGCTTTCTGCAGATGGGGCGATCTATTTTCTGCGATTTCTGCGATTTCAGCGAGACGAGGGGTTATTTCTTAATGTATTTCACTCCATTCAGTACATAAATACCATGAGGAAGGGTGTCATAATCATCTGCCTGGCAGATGTAAGCGCCCATGACTGAGTAGATATGATCTGTCTTAAGCAACTGACGGGCAGAGGCTATGGCTGGTATTTCGTCGATATGGGTAGAGATGTAGGTCTCCTGTGCCACTCCTGATGCGGGGGTGATGGAGAGGGTCTTCTTAACATCAGCATCAGCGGAGGACATAGCCACCTGAAGCGTTATGCTGTTGCCATTGACAAGATACTGGTGGGTATCCTCATTATAATAAGAGAGGGAACGGTAAGAAACTGGTATGTCGACGGTCTGCGTCTCACCTGGTTGGAGTTCTACGCGCTTGAAACCTACAAGGCGTTTGTTGAGGTTGCCATACTTAGAATCGCCGTTGAAATGGGCATAAATCTGTATTACATCGGCTCCCTTGCGGTTGCCAGTATTCTTTATGGTCACCTGAACGGCTCCATCCTTATCTACTGAAGGGGTAGAGAGGGCTGATGCATCGCTATACTCGAAGGTGGTGTAGGAGAGTCCATGACCGAAGGCATACTGTGGTGTGCCCTTCTGTTGCTTCTTGGTAGCTTTACCATAATACATATAGGTGTAGCCCCAGTCGTCGATGTTATACTCCAGCATACCATTGGAGCCATTCTTGCCGATATTGGTGTCTGTGCCTGCCTGTGGCAATTCGTTGACATCAGCATACCATGTAGAGGTGAGGTGACCTGATGGGTTGATGTCGCCAAAGATGGCATCGCAGATAGCCTGTCCCTGTGCCTGACCACCATACCATGCCTCAAGCACGGCAGGGATATCCTTGATAGCGGTGAGGTCGAGGCATGAACCTGACTCAAGCACTACGATAGTGTTTTTGTTTGCCTCATACAGGGCATTGATTACGTCTGCCTGATTGCCTGGCAGGGTGAGCACCCAACGGTCGTGACCCTCTGTACCAGTTTCATGACTTGCTGGTTTGCTCCAGTCTGTTCCTCCAACGAAGATAACATAGTCTGCCTTCTTAGCTACTGCCACAGCACGGTCTATCATTGCCTGAGTGGCTACCTCATTAACACCTGTTGAGGTGCTTACCATATAGAGCGGACCTTGTGTCTCTTCAGCTGGCAGTACCACTGGTGCATTAGGATTGGTGAAGTTGAAATACTGGTAGTTGCCTACATAGCTGTTAGAGCCTGAGAACTTAACATAGAGGTCGTGCTTGCCCTTGACCACTGTTGGGTCTATGGTAGCGGTGACCTTCTCCCACTTTGTCCAGTTGCCTGTATTAACATTGTCAACGGTAAGGAATGGTGTGCCATCCTTGGAGTCGAGAATGAAACTTACGCTTCCCAAACCTGACTCTTTAGCACCACATGACATCTCGAAATTGGTGCAACCTGCCTCGCCGAAGTCCACATCTTTATATAAGAATATGTCGCCAGGGGCTGTATTTTCAAGGTTTCCTGCACCCTTATCGTTATTTGCAGCACCACGCTTTGACACTACTGCCTCATCGAAAGGTACGGCAGGTGTTTCGCCAGTGCGCTTCTGCTCAACCACAAAGTTCATCTTCTTAGCGAATGCCTCGTAAGGGGTGGTGGTGTAGGTAGGAGTGCCTGAATAGTCACCTAGCTGTATAGCATTGGCGTAGGGACCTATGAGGGCAACGGATTTGTCCGATGGAATGGGCAAAATTGAGTTTTCATTCTTCATCAGCGTTATAGACTCCTGAGCGGCTTTGAGGGCGAGTGCCTGATTGGCTTCACTCTCAATATCTGATTCATTTACACTGTTCCAAGGAATGCTGACATAGTCCTCATCAAACTCACCAAGTGCAAAACGGGTGGTGAGCAACTCAATGAGCGCATTATCTACGGTTTCTTCGGTAAGATTTACGTAACCCAGCTCGTCAGCTGTCTTATATTCACTGGACAGGGCATTGAGCAAGGCACGCTGCAATACTGCTGAAGAGCTGTACTGCTCGCAGTTGGAGTTAAGACCTGCATTGAGGCAGAGAGCCGTAGCACGTGCCTCCATCATCATCTCCTCACTGGTAGAGTTCTGATATGGGTCCTTCCATTCTGCTGCTCCTGTAGCGATAGTGCCTGCAGTATAGTTACCAAAATACAAGTGCTTGGTGGAACGATAAACGTCAGAGACAGCTGCACAGTCGGATGTGACATAGCCCTTGAAACCCCACTCCTTACGCAGTATGTCAGTAAGGAGCATCTTATTACCTGAACAAGGCAGTCCGCCCTTGCCCTGACTATATCCCTTGCCTTCGGCGTCTGTCTCGTTGATATCTGTTGAGATAGCGTTATAAGCTGCCATCAGGGACTGCACATTGCCATCCTTGACACACATCTCGAAGGCTGGCAGGTAATACTCACGCATATTCTTCTCAGAGACGAAGGAAGTGGTAGAGTGACGCCCTGCCTCGTAGTTGTTAGCTGCAAAGTGCTTGGCACAAGCGACTATCTTATAGTAAGGGTTGGTATCATCCTGTGTGCCCTGTATGCCCTTAACAAACTGAGTGGCAAGAACACCACAGAGCAGAGGATCTTCGCCATAGTTCTCTTCTTCACGTCCCCAACGAGGGTCACGTGCCATATTGATAGTGGGCGACCACACGTTCAGACCTATCTTCCATCCCTTCACCAACGAGTTACGCTGGTTGGTTTTATATATATGGTACGCACGAGCCTCTGTAGAGATAGCATCAGCACACTGATACACCAGTTCGGGGTCCCAGGTGGCTGACATACCCTTTGACTCAGGGAACGAAGTAGCGTTTCCCATACGGGCATAACCATGAATTGCCTCATTCCAATACTGATAATGAGGAAGAATGGTGACACCATCACGCTTCACCTCGTCAGTAACAATAGAGCCAAACTGACCAGCCTTCTCCTCCAACGTCAGTTCTTTTACGAGCAAGGTGGCACGTTCACGGAATGACAGATTGCGGTTGAGCCAAGGATATTTCACGATATCCTGAGCCATGGCGCCAATGCTCACGAATGTTAAAAGGGTAATAAAAAGTTTCTTCATAATGGTAATATTGTTTGTTAGTGATATTGCACACTGCAAAAGTACATTAAAAATAACCTCGTGCAGTGGGAAATTCGTTGCATAAGGGTGCATAATCAATAACTTTTTGTATCTTTGCAACAAAATATCCCCCTAACAAGAAACAAAATTACCCCATCATGGACGTACAGATAGAATCAAGTTGGAAAGAAGCCCTGAAGGCTGAGTTTGAGAAGGATTATTTCGTGAAACTGACGGAATTTGTCCGTAATGAATACAGAGAACACACCTGTTACCCACCAGGCAATGAGATTTTCAATGCTTTCAACCTTTGTCCGCTTAACAATGTGAAGGTGGTGATACTAGGCCAAGACCCCTACCACGGTCCTGGACAAGCTGAGGGACTCTGTTTCTCAGTGAAGACGGGTATAGCCCTGCCTCCTTCGCTCGTCAATATTTTTAAGGAAGTGAAGGATGACATTGGCACCACTCCCCAGATAATAAAGGATATGCAGGGAAAGAATATGTATGACGGTTCGCTACGCAGGTGGGCAGAACAGGGCGTTTTCCTGCTCAACACCTGTCTGAGCGTGAGAGAGCACGAGGCTTTCAGTCACTCACGTCGTGGGTGGGAAACATTTACCGATGCTGTCATCAAGACTATTTCCGAGAAACAAGAGCATGTGGTATTCATGCTCTGGGGCACTCCTGCACGCTCAAAGAAAAAAATAATAGACACCACCAAGCATCTGATACTTGAAAGTGTCCATCCTTCTCCCCTATCCGCCAATCGTGGTGGATGGTTTGGTAATCATCAGTTCTCACGTTGCAACAGTTGGCTACAGGAGAAAGGCTTGGAGCCTGTTGCTTGGTGAGAAAGTTAGAAAGTTCAAAAGTTCGAAAGTTTAAGTTGCTCTCCTGCCTCGCAGAGAGCACCGTACCACTCCTCGCCAAAGCGACGGATGAGGGGTTCTTTTAAGAACTTATACAAAGGCATCTGCAACTCATTGCC
>JAZLBU010000135.1:0-35487 GCA_045613845.1 Prevotella sp.
TTATGACGAGAAACATAGGTATTACCATATATATGACAACCAGTCGAGGCACTTCGTGGCTATAGACCCGCATATAGTGCCGCAAGTGGGTGGTTTTGTGGAGTTTACACCGATAATACCTGAGGACGGGAAATTCAAGACGGCTGTGGTGCACATGGTGTTCTCGGATGCTACACCGGACTATATGAAAGCCAGCATAGATGCATTCGGAACATACAAGGCTGTGGTGACGGGAATAAACGAGAAGGAGGGGAGGTTCAGCTATCGCATCACATCGGAGATAAAGCCTACTCCTGAGGGCACGATAACGCCTGAGGGCACTGCCTTCCTCGGCATGATGCAACTGGCTGAAGGACAGGAGGTAAGGCTGCTGCTATTCCTGAAGCGAGATAAGGAGGGGGTGAAGCGCAACTATGTTGCTAGAACATTAGCGAGCTAATGTTACGATACGCGACCATAGGTCGCTACGATACGGAGCCTGCGGCTCCTACGATACGTCGCTAAAGCGACTACGATACAGCCTAAAGGCCTACGATAACCCTATTGAACTAGCACGGAGTGCGTTTGAACTTTGAACTTTTTTGAGTGCCCTTCGGGCAGAAATCATTCAAATCTTTTCAAAATCTTACAAATCTTTTTTTTGTTTGATTTGGTTCGATTTGTAGTATTTCTTGCTTTGGCAAGCGTAGCACTTTTCAGTGCGTCCGGTTACTCGCCGCAGGCGACTAATCTTTCTTGAACTAGCGCGAAGCGCATTTGAACCTTTATATATATGACGAGAGAAGAAGCAGTATTGACATACCTGAGGGAGCATGGGATTCCCTTTAGTAACTATAACCACCCGGAGGGGAAGACGATAGAGGAAGCGAAGAGGTGGTGGAAGGATGATGGCAGCATGCACTGCAAGAACTTGTTTTTCCGCAACCATAAGGGGAACAAGCACTATCTGGTGTGCTTTGACTGTGAGCATGACCTTGCCATTCACGACCTGGAGCATAAGTTGAAGGAATCGCTGCAGAGCAGGGGACTGCCATCATGCGGCAAACTATCGTTTGCCTCGCCTGAGAGGATGATGAAATATCTGGGACTGGAGCCGGGGAGCGTGTCGCCCTTCGGACTGATTAACGACCAGAACCACGAGGTGTATCTATTCCTGGATGAGAACATAAAGAATGCCCCTACCCTCTCTTTTCATCCCAACGACTGTCGTGGCACGGTGGTGATAAAGAATGAGGACTTTATACGATACCTCAGCGAAGTAGGAAACCAGTATGAGTTTATAAGGCTGTATTAACGATACGCGACCATAGGTCGCTACGATACGGAGCCTGGGGCTCCTACGATACGCAATCGGAGATTGCTACGATACGTGGCGAAGCCACTACGATACGGCCTAAAGGCCTACGATAACCTTAACGTTAACCTTAACGATAACTAACCCGGTGGGACTGCTTACAAAAAAAAGACATTGCCTGACGGCGATGTCTCTTTTTGGGGTGCCCGGTGGGACTCGAACCCACGACATTCAGAACCACAATCTGACGCTCTAACCAACTGAACTACGGGCACCATGTGCAAAAAAAACGAGTGTCTGCAAAGCAGGCTCGTGGTTGCCTTGCAATTTTGCGAGTGCAAAGGTACAAAGAAAAGTTGAAAGTTGAAAGTTGAAGGTTGAAAGATTATTGCGCTTTAAGTTTTATTAACAAACGGGATAATCAATCCATACGGCTGCGATAGTCTTCATAGGTGTAGTGACGGAGGGTTTCGAGAGTGCCGTCGCTATGAAGAAGGGCGATATCAGGATGGCTGACACCATTGAACATATTGGTCTTGACGGTGGTATAGTGCAGCATGTCCTCGAAGATGATGTTCTCACCTATCTGCAACTCATGGTCAAACTGCCAGTCGCCCATCCAATCGCCTGAAAGGCAGGAGCAACCGCCGAGGCGGGAGAGCCTACCCCCAGCCCCTCCCTGAAGGGAGGGGAGTACAGACGTGTTGTGGATATCCACTTGGGCAGAACCTCCCTTCCCTTCAGGGAGGGGCTGGGGGTAGGCTCCACGGACGGTGGGATGATAGGGCATTTCGAGGCAGTCGGGCATGTGACAAGTGAAGGAGACATTGAGAATGGCGGTGCGGATGCCTTTATCTTCAACTATGTCAACAACTTGGGCCACGAGGGGACCCGTCTGCCAAGCGAAGGCGGAACCTGGTTCGAGAATGACATGAAGCCAGGGGTAGCGAGACTTGAAATCACGCAGGATGCGGATGAGACGAGGTACATCATAATCAGCACGAGTCATAAGATGACCACCTCCGAAGTTTATCCATTTAATCTTTGGGAACCACTGAGAGAATTTAGCCTCGATATGCTGCAAGGTGCGCTCAAAGACATCAGAGCCCGACTCACAATGGCAATGGCAGTGAAAACCAGTGAAAAAAGGCCCCTCTCCCCCGCCCTCCCCCAAATGGGAGGGAGAAGAATTTGGGGAATCGCTGAAATAGGGGGTCAACTTATCAGCAGTGACGCCGAAACGGGTGCCTGGAGCGCAGGGATTATATAATAATGTGTCTACCTCAGAATACTCAGGATTGATGCGCAGTCCGAACTCGCCGCCCCACCCTTTTTCACGTAAAGAAGGGGCATAACGCTCAAACTGTGACAGGGAATTGAACGTGAGGTGTGAGGAATAACGTGCTATCTCGTCTATCTCGTAGTCGGTGTAGGCTGGAGAATAGGTGTGGGCAGGAGCGCCAAACTCTTCGAAAGCCAGACGAGCCTCATGGAGCGAGCTTGCCGTAGTAGCACTGATATACTCGCGGAAGATGGGGAAGGTCTTCCATAGGGCGTATGCCTTGAAGGCGAGGATAATCTCTACGCCGGCATCACGAGCCACCTTATTAATAATAGAGAGATTGCGACGAAGCAAATCTTCTTCGAGTACGTATGTGGGAGTCTTTATCTGTTGATAATTCATCATTGAGAGTTGAAAGTTGGAAATTTATGTGCAAAATTAACTTTTATATTCGAGAAAATTGCATGTTTGATAAAATTTTCTTACTTTTGCAGTGAAAATAGAAGGTGTTATGAAACTTATTATAATGACCCAACCCACATTCTTTGTGGAAGAAGACAAGATTCTTACAGCATTATTTGATGAAGGACTTGACACCCTGCATATAAACAAGCCCAATTCAGAGCCTCTGTATGCGGAGCGATTGTTGTCGCTACTGCCTAAGAGTTGCTACGACGACATAGTGGTGCATCAGCATTACTACCTGAAACAGGAGTATGACCTGAAGGGAATACACATAAACGACCCTGAAACTCCTACGCCTGAGGGATTCCGCAAGCATGTGACGCGAAGCACCAACAACATAGACGACCTGAAGGAGATGAAGAAGCAGTGTGACTATGTGTTGCTGCACTCGCTGTTTGACTCGCTTCACAATGACTATAAGGCATCGCTGACGATGGACGAGATGCGCGAGGCAAGGAAGAAAGGCCTGATAGACAAGAAAGTCTATGCGCTTGGCGGTATGAGTCTGGAGAACGTGCAGACGGCCAAAGACTTAGGATTTGGCGGTGTGGTGATATGCGGTGACTTATGGAATAGGTTCAGCATACAGCACGAGACTGATTTCCATGCCCTGATAGAGCACTTCAGGAAACTGAGGAAAGCGGTGAATTAACGATACGCAAGCATGCTTGCTACGATACGCTAACGCTACGATAACGATAACAAAATAATATAGCTATGGCAGAAGAAAAGAAAAATTTCATGGTATTCTCAGGCACAGCAACACGCTATCTGGCTGAGAAAATCTGTGCAAGTCTGGGTTGCCCTCTGGGTAATCTGGTGATGACAAAATTCAGCGACGGAGAGTTTGCTGTAAGTTTTGAAGAAAGTATCCGCGGAAGAGACATCTTCCTGGTACAGAGTACATTCCCTAATTCAGACAACCTGATGGAATTGCTCCTGATGATTGATGCGGCAAAGCGTGCCTCTGCCAAGACCATCAACGCCGTAATACCTTATTTCGGTTGGGCTCGACAGGACCGCAAGGATAAGCCACGTGTGTCAATAGGTGCAAAACTGGTAGCTGACATGCTGAGTGTGGCAGGTATCGACCGACTTATAACCATGGACCTGCATGCTGACCAGATACAGGGATTCTTCAATGTGCCTGTGGATCATCTATATGGTTCAGGCGTGATACTTCCATATCTGGAGAAGCTGAAGAACGAAAACCTCGTTATAGCATCACCTGACGTAGGCGGTGCGAAGCGTGCTAAGAGCTATGCTAAATATCTGGATTGTCCGCTCGTGATGTGTAACAAGACTCGTGCTCGTGCCAACGTGATTGCTGAGATGCAGATCATAGGTGACGTAAACGGTAAGGACGTGATAATCGTTGATGATATGGTGGATACCGCCGGTACCATTACCGAGGCTGCGAACATCATGAAAAAGGCTGGTGCTAAGTCAGTTAGAGCAGTTGCCAGTCACTGTGTGATGTCTGGTCCTGCAAGCGAGCGTGTACAGAACTCTGCATTGGAGGAGATAGTGTTCACCGACTCTATCCCTTACTCTAATCGTTGTGCTAAGGTTAAGCAACTCAGTGTAGCTGACATGTTTGCTGAAACAATACGCCGTGCCATCAACAACGAGTCAATATCAGATCAGTACATTATTAGATAATACCAGGCAACACCAGTTGTTGTCAACCTTACGGGATATTTCATGGAGCCCCAGTGTTTCTGCTTTTTGCAGTAGCATTGGGGCATCTTCTGTATAGAAGCCCGACAGGACAAGTGATGCACCACTTGACATCACATTGTGATAGGCCTCCATATCCTGCAACAAAACATTGCGGTTGATATTGGCAAGTACTACATCGAAGATACCCTCAACATGAGAGAGAACATTGGCATTGCCTAACAACACATCGATCTGCTCACCCACTCCATTCAATACGGCGTTATGACGGGCATTATCGGAAGAGAACTCGTCAATGTCGTAAGCCACAACAGATGCTGCGCCACACTTAACAGCTGTGATGCCCAGAATGCCCGTACCACAGCCACAATCAAGCACTCGACGGCCTGTGAGGGGCAATTCGAGCAAAGTGGACACTATCATGCGGGTGGTTTCGTGATTGCCAGTACCAAAAGCGTTACGCGCCTGAATACCTATCTGTATAGGACTGCTGAACTGTTCAGCATCCTCTACATGGTGGGCATCGTATATGGTAACCTTTCCGTCAACCACTATGGGGTCAAAGCCCTCAGACTCCCATGTCTCGTTCCAATCTTGGTCGGGTATTTCTTCCGTACTGTATGTTATAGTGACACCATCGATAGGGAAAGAAGCTATCAGTTCACGAACGTGGAGTTCGGAATAATTCTCTTGCTGTATATAACCTATGATGCCATCGTCGCTGTCCATAAAACTCTCATAACCTGCCTCTCCACATGAGTCGGCAAGCAGTTCCCTGCATGGCTGCAGAAGGTCGGATGACGGGCATTCTATCTTGAACGTAGTTGAAAGGTACTTCATTTCTGGTGTGTAATTACTACTAAAAAGATATATTTTGTTAAATTTCGGTGCAAATTTAATAAAAAATAGGGAAATGTATATTTTTTCTTAGGGTTTTTCCGTATATTTGCATAAAATTTATAGATAATTTTGCATTATCAAAACGAATAACAGGGCAACAACGAATCCCTAAAAAAGCGTGTGATTATGAGAAAATTTCTATTTCTGTCAATTATCATCTGTTTGGGAGGGGGCACGCTTACCGCTAACGCCTTACGAGACAATGATGACGATGACATCTACTACACTCCGAAAAAGGAGACGAAGCAAGCACTGAAAGAAAACTATGAACGCGAGGAACGCGAAAGGTTTCACCAGGAGATGCAGGCAAGGTATGACATGCTGATGAGATACCGAATGCTAAGAATGGCAGAGGACAGCATAGAAAACCGAACCCCATACAGCAGTGATTCCATAGCGAGCGACGTAATAGAATTCACAGTAGGTACAGGTGTTTATCCTGATAGTATTAAACATAAATGACACTTTATATGAAAAGACATATCTTTTACATAGTGCTCAGCCTTTGCAGCGCAATGGCAGTGGCACAGGAGACATACGAAAGTGCACAGTTGGCAACTGAAGACCTCAACGGTACTGCACGATATGTTGGTATGGGTGGCGCAATGGAAGCATTGGGCGCTGACATCTCAACCATGGGTACTAACCCTGCGGGCATCGGCATGTTCCGCCGTTCATGGATAGGAATATCAGGTGGTGCAACGATGCAGAGCGGTCAGGGAAACAACAACACCATGGCTGGCATGAGTACAAGTAACGGCAAGAGCAATGCCGACATGAACCAGGCTGGATTTATCTACTCAAATAAGTTCAGTTACAATTCACACTTCAACCTGGGCTTCAACTACCACAAGAGTCGTAACTTCAACCAGATAATATCGGCAGCTAACAGCCTTGACGGAAATTCATCAAGCAACAAGCTGTCATGGATGAGGCGAGCTAACTACAACGACTACAACACCGAGAAGACATACCCTGGTCCCATCAACTCACAGGGTATAACACTGCTCGACTATTACAACATGAGGGCAATAAACGACCCTATCTACGACAGATATGGCGACAAGGAGATTTATTACCTGAACTCTAACGCTTACAATGCTCTGCGTGACAACACTGGCTATATAAGCGAATTTGACTTCAACTTCAGCGCAAACTTCAATGATCGCGTATATATCGGTCTCACATTCGGACTGAAGGACGTAAACTATAAGAGCGAATACAACTACAAGGAGACTCTGCTTGATGGTGCATACGGCATGCCTGCAGGAAACTACTCCTTCTATGAGAACCGTAAAATCTCTGGTACAGGCTTTGACTTGAAGTTTGGTGCTATCATACGTCCATCAGAGTATTCTCCATTCCGCTTTGGACTGTACATGCATACCCCTACATGGTATGACCTGACATGCGAAAGCTCTTTTGGCACAATGGCACATGCAGAGAAGGACGGAGTAACACTGGATGGTCCGATGAGGAAGTATAATCCTTCAGATGTTTCAAGCACCTTCAGATATGACTATAGAATCATGACTCCATGGAAGTTTGGCGCATCAGTAGGCCATACCTTCGGCAAGATGGTAGCTATCGGAGCAACGTACGAGTATGCAGACTACAGTTCTATAAAGAACCGCATAAAAACCGGAAGGGTAATAAGTACATACTATGACGGATGGGGAACATACAGTAGTGCGCACAACACATACAGCGACGATGTTCAGATGAATAACAATACAGATAAGACTCTGAAGGGTGTAAGCCTGGTAAAAATCGGCATTGAGGTTAAGCCTTCACAGTTACTGTCTTTACGCGCTGGCTACAACTACCAGAGCGCTATATATAAAGAAGATGGTAAGAAGAGTACCACAATAAATGCTGCAAGAAGCATAGGCTACGACTACTCTACTCAGGACTATGTAAACTGGAAGGATACACACCGCATAACATTCGGTATGGGCTTCACATTCGACAAGAACTGGGCACTCGACCTCTCTTATCAGTATGCTCTGCAAAATGGTGACTACCATCCATTCAGCAGCATGACAATAAATACAAACGACGTTGACGACAGCAGAAACTATGATAATCCGACCACTGTCAAGAACAAGCGTCACATGATCAATGCGACCCTGGGCTACAGATTCTAAAAGAATAGAGAGAATACAGCAATGCGCATACGCCAGAACATACTAATAATACTCCTCACAGCCATCGGCATGGTGTTACTACCGTCATGCAGCACCAAACAGACTAAAGCCACTACGGCAAAGGTAACGAAGGCAGAGGGTAAGTATGAGACTTGCGTATATGCAGATTCTTCACAAAGGGTGCACATTGATGTTAATGTCACCCTACCAATGGCGTCAGACAGCGTTTATGCACTGATTAGAGACTCACTCTTAGGGACTATGGAACGTGAGTTCTGCTACATTATAGGCGACACTAAGGTAATGGAGCCATACAGGGGCAAAGACAAGAGCATCAATGCCATAGTGGATTATTATGGCAAGCATAGTTTCGTGTACCTTAATAAGTGCGCGGAGGACGACTACAAGCAACGTGCGGAGTACATTAAGACCGACACGACACTTACCGAGGCTATGAGGCGCCAGATAATGCAGGACACCCCACAATGGGAGTATGAAAGCAAGATAACCAAGGAGTTTGAAACGCCTAAATACATCGTTTTCCTACACCAAACCTATGAATATATGGGAGGTGCGCATGGCGGAATGGGTGGAATGGGTTATATGACATTCAACCGTAGCAACGGAAAGAAGGTAACAAACTTCTTCATCAAGGACGCAGCTGAGAAGATGCAAGGACTGCTTAAGAAAGGACTTAAGGAGTACTTTGGCGAGGCTGGAGCGCCTATAAAGACTGATAAGGAGTTGATGGAACAACTGCAGATAGAAGGCAATATAATCCCTCTGCCTGTCCAGGAGCCCTATCCAAGTGCCACAGGACTGATTTTCACCTATCAGCAGTATGAAATAGCGTGTTATGCCGCAGGAATGCCTTCATTCACCATTCCATATGAGCAAGCTATGCCATACCTTACAGACGAACTGAAGGCACTGGTGGGAAAATAGAGTGGAGTATATATAGTATAAGGTATAAGGAAGAAGGAATAAGGTATAAGGTATAAGGTATAAAGTATAAGGTATAAAGTATAAGGTATAAAGTATAAAGTATAAAGTTAAAGGGAACTACACTCACGTGCAGCTCCCTTTTTATGAAATTATGAAGTTATAAAAAGATTTTATCTATTTATTCTTAGGAACGAACGATTCCCACGTCTGATCATCAAAAAAAACACGAATTTCAGTTATTTTTCTAACGTCACCAGCGACTTTAGCGTATTTTCCAGCTGTATTTCTACCAGAAACAGGGGGTAATACACTCGGATGGACGCTGTAAGGCTTCGTTACGCTATCAAATAAGGGCATATCGACTGCCACTTTGTCAGCATTTCCATTGTCAATTTTGTTAGATGTGGACATACCCTCTACAGATGCATCCTCTATAGCATCAAAAAGCGTAGAGTTTTCATTATCGGCATGTGAAGCTGGAGCATCGGTAAGCATCATACCACCATCACCTTTGAGCAACCAGATAGGGTTTACATTAGGAAACGCATTCATGATCGCAAGCACATGATTCATCGTTGGACGAGTTCGTCCTGTGAATATACTACTTAATGATGCACTGCCAATGTTGGTGAACTTAGCAAAAGTTTGCTGATTCATATGTTGCGCCTCCATCAACTGGCGAATTCTTTTTTTCATATAATTTTAATAGAAATCTACTGTTGCTTATAGTCGAAGTCTGATTTTCACCTTATAATTACAACTTAATAGGGTGTAGTCAGGCCTTTTTCTAACTTTTTACAAAGGTAATCATAAAAAATGAAACAAACAACAAAAATTGAAACTTTTTATCTGTGTTGATTACATTTTTAACATTTGCACATTCTACAATTGTAACGCGTTTTAGTTTTCAAAAGTTGATTTTATGTATCCTGTTTGAAATCGCAAATAAACCACTACTATGTAAAACATCAACAATTTTAATCATAAAACTGGCTTTTAGTTACTTATATAAGCTATGATATACGTAAAATAGGGGTACTACTACATTATATTCATTCACACGAATAATCCAACAGACATAAATATCTGATATTACTATATTTCACTGTAATATAGGCTATTACGGTGCTGAATTTATGCTGAATATATATGCAGTATGAGATTTTGTATGATGAATTTTGATTTTTCAAATGTAAATTTATAAACATACTTATTGTTATGCGATTTGGAGGATAGCTCTTTTTATTTGTATTTGTTGATTGCTTTTACATTTTTATATCCATATTCTTTTTAGGTTTCTACACGTTAATTTATATGAATTGTTGATTTGTTGCTTTGTTTTGCTTTCAAATTCCTGAGATTTTCAAATTCCAAGGCAACTGGCAAAAAGTTCAAAAAAATGCGATTCTCAGAGGGATAAAAACGTCAAAAACCCCAGTATTTTCAAAGCTAGAGGGCAAAATAAATGTACTCTGAGAAAATCAAATCTAGAGAAAAAATCACGAAAAATGCCCCTTTCTATAGCACATATTTTCAAAAAAAATATGCCCCAGAAACGATTCCTGGGGCATATCATTATGGTAATTTACATTTTTTCGCGGTAAGAATATTATCCCCCCCTACTCTTTTTAATGTAATATGAATGATACCATTTCGCTCAACAGTTCCTCAGAAGATGTATTAACATTATCCAGTCCTTTGGAGCGTGCATCTATTTCTCTCAGTTTTGAAATTATCTGTAGAGTTTTCGTTGGCGAATAGTTTTTCATGGCTGTTATATAGTCACGAATTTGGTATGGATTACGTATTCCTAACTGTGACATAATGGCAGACTCCGTTTTCGGATTCGGAGTGTAGTATGCTAACATCAGATTTTGGAAAAAAGAGAACGTTTGGGGCAACAATGCGAATAATCCCCCAGATTTTGGATTTTCCTCAAAATATTTTGCAATTCTGTGAGCTTTTAAAGCATCACGATTTATTAGAGCATCACGTAATTCGTATACATTATAGTTCTTACTGATACCAATTTTTGACTCTACTAGGTCTGAAGTGATATATTTTTTATCTTTTTCAGAAAAAGAGATAAGTACTTTTTCGAGTTCTGAAGTCAATCGTTTCAAATCACCACCTATATGGGCAGCAACAACCTGTGCGGCACGCTCTTCTATCGTCGCTTTATGTTCCTTTTTGAGATATTCGTTAATGAATCGTACGATATCCTTATCGTATTTTAGAGGTTCGCTATTTAGCACCTGGCCTATGGCGTTCGCCTTTGTAATAAGTTTTTTTCGTGCATCTATAGTTCCTCCCATATAACATATCACGAGGATTGTGGTTGGCACGGGCTTATCCATGTATTTTTCCAGTTGTTCAAGGTCTTTCAGCGCCTGGGCTTCGCGTACTACCACCACTTGGCGTTCAGCCATCACAGGGAAACGACGTGCCTCGTCCATCACCCTTTGTGCCTTTGTTTCAGATCCATACAGCACAGTCAGGTTGAAGTCTTTTTCCTCTTCTTTCAAAGCATTATCAATAATGGCCTCACACACATTATCTATATAATAACTCTCCTCACCCATAAGTATATATACGGGAGAAAAATTGCCTTCCTTTATTTGGGCAATCATCTTATTATATTTATCTGCAGTGCTTTCTTTTTTCTCTGCCATTAGTCTCTAAAACGCTTCAAAATATCATCGTAGTTCTCTATTCTTCTATCGCGCAGGAAGGGCCACCAACGACGAACATCCTCACTATGGTCAATGTCTATGTTGATTACTACGCTTTCTTCTTCATTATCAGATGCGCAATAGTATAGTTCACCTTGTGGACCTGCAACAAAGCTTGAGCCCCAGAACTGTATACCCTCAGTCTGTCTTGAAGGGTCTGGTTCGTATCCAACCCTGTTTACAGCCACTACCGGCAAACCATTGGCTACGGCATGTCCTCTCTGTACTGTTATCCATGCCTCACGCTGACGCTGTTGCTCTTCAACTGAGTCTGTGGCAGCATAGCCTATCGCAGTAGGATAAATCAGTATTTCTGCCCCTGCAAGAGCCATGAGACGCGCACCTTCAGGATACCATTGATCCCAACAAACCTGTACGCCTAATCTTCCTACAGAAGTGTTTATTGGTTCAAAGCCCATATCGCCTGGTGTGAAATAAAATTTCTCATAATATGCAGGATCATCAGGGATATGCATCTTTCTATATTTTCCGGCTATCGTACCATCCTTCTCTATCACCACTGCGGTATTGTGATATAAGCCTGGTGCACGGCGCTCAAACAGCGATGTTACAATAACCACTCCACACTGTTTTGCCAATTCACCAAAGAAATTAGTAGAAGGACCCGGAATAGTCTCAGCTAAGTCGAAATTTTCCACATCTTCAGTTTGGCAGAAATACAAACTGTTATGCAGTTCCTGCAAAACCACCAGTTGTGCGCCACGTCTTGCCAAATCAACAATACCCTCGGCAAGTCGCATCATATTCACCTTTCTATCAGCAACATTATGCTGTTGCAAAATTCCTATCTTCAACTCTTTCATAGTTCTATTGTTTATTCTGGCACTTGCATAGTACAGCAATGTATCGAACCATGCTGTCTCACAATTGTCCTGGAGTCTATCGGTATTATCTCTCTATCTGGGAAAGCTTTCTTTATAGCCTCACATGCAACTCTATCTTTCTCAGCTTGATTATATGTAGGTACAATAACTGCACCATTGATAATCAAGAAATTAGCATACGTAGCAGGCAGTCTTTCCCCTTCGTCGTATAGAGCATCAGGCTGTGGCAATGGTATCAATTTATATGGTTTACCATCCATTGTTCGAAGTTCTTTCAATTCATCTTCCAAAGCCATGAAGTCAGCGTAATGCTCATCATTCTCATCATCACATTTATTGTACAATAACGTATTATTAGGTGCCAAACGCACTATGGTATCGATGTGACCATCTGTGTCGTCGCCTATTAGTCGGCCATGCTTCAGCCACACTATGCGCTTTGCTTTAAGTCTGAAACGCAACTCTGCATCTATTTCATCCTTATCCATAGGTTGGTTGCGGTTAGGAGCCATCAGGCAACATTCAGTAGTCATCACTGTTCCATTGCCATCACTTTCTATAGCACCGCCTTCAAGCACGAAATCGTCATTATCTGCCAATCGCGGAGTGCCCTTTGTCTCTGTGTCGAAAGCACCATCCTCGTGGAGTGTTCTTGTTACGTTATTGTCTAATGCAGCATCAAATTTCTCTCCCCAACCATTAAAACGAAAATCGAGCATCGTCAGTTTTCCATCATCTGAACGAAGCGTTATCGGTCCGTGGTCTCTTGCCCACGTATCATTGGTCTTGCAAAAACAGATATACACCATAGTCATCTGTTCTGGAGTGAGTCTGCTGCTCAACAGTGCTCCCACCTGTATGGGATGAGGTGTTGCAATAACCAAATGTTCATGACGTGTTATGGCATCAGCCATCTCCACATAAGTCTCTGTAATCTCTTTCAGGTACGGAGCCCAATCAGTAGCCTGGTGAGGCCATGTCAGCATCACCAGGCTCTGTGGTTCCCATTCTGCGGGCAAACATCTTTTTAATGTACCCTGTACCAATTTTACTCCTCAGTTTTCTTGGCACGTGAAGCACGCTTACGCTTTGGCTTCTCCGCTACTGTATCCAACTTGATGCCAGCCAATTCTGGATCAATCAGTATGCGTCCACAGTGCTCACAAACGATAATCTTCTTATGCATCTTTACATCGAGCTGACGCTGAGGTGGAATCTTATTGAAACAACCACCGCATGCATCACGCTGCACGTAAACGATTCCGAGACCATTGCGTGCATTCTTACGAATGCGCTTGAAACTCTGCAACAGACGAGACTCTATCTTCAGTTCCAGATCCTTTGCCTTAGCCTTCAGAATCTCCTCTTCTTCACGAGTCTCCTGCATTATCTCATCAAGTTCACTACGCTTATCATCAAGGTCACGCTCACGATTATCTATCTGCTCATTTACACGATCACGATCAGCCTCACGTTCCTTGATGCGCTGCTCTGCTTCCTTAATCTTCTTCTGACAAAGTTCTATCTCCAATGTCTGGAATTCAATCTCTTTAGTCAGAGTGTCATACTCACGGTTGTTCTTCACATCATTGAGTTGCTTATTGTAGCGGTCAACGCTAGCCTTTGCTTCCTCTATGTCAGCAGTGCGCTGAGATACAGCTTTTGTCAGGTCATCTATCTCCTGATTCATCTTCTCAAGGCGTACGCTCAGACCTTCTACCTCATTCTCAAGGTCTTCAACCTCAAGAGGCAGTTCGCCACGCAGGGCACGCTTCTCATCAATCTGTGAGAGAGTTGTCTGCAACTGGAAGAGGGTTTTCAGCTTCTCTTCTACAGTCAAATCTTTTGGATCTTTTCTTGCCATTTTTCTTTGTTGTTTAAAAAATTATTGTTTTTTCGTTATATCTTTATTTCGGTATTTCGGCATTTCGGTATTTCGGCATTTCGGCATTTCGACTGCCTTATCTTACCACTATCGGGTTAGTTACTAATTCCGTCACACACGTTCTTACCTCAGGACATCTTTTATTAATGATCTCCTCAAGCAGATTGCTCGTGAACTGTTCGCTCTCGTAATGTCCTATTACCACTATCTGTATCTCCTGTTCGTGACCAAAATACTCATGGTAATGCATCTCACCTGTGAGGAACGCATCAGCCTTAGCCTCAATAGCTTGCGGCAACATAAACGAGCCAGCACCACCACAAATAGCAACTTTTTTTATCGGTCTGTTTAATAATTCGTTGGTCATGGCACATTTCACTCCGAAGGTATCTTTCACCTTGTTTATGAAATCCTCTGCCTTCAGCTGTTCAGCGTAGTCACCTACTATGCCTAGACCTCCTCTCACGCCATTCACTTCATGCTCGCCAAGCAAACGTATAGAATTCATCTCCATACCCAACCTGCGCGCCATCATGTAGTTTACGCCTCCCTCAGCACTATCCAGATTTGTGTGCATAGAGAATATCGTAATACCGTTCTTAATTGCTTTCATCACCGTACGTTGTACATAGTCAACGTCACTCACTTGCCTGAGTTTGTGGAATATAAGCGGATGGTGCGTAACAATCAGGTTACACCTCTTTTCTATCGCTTCGTCAACTATCTGCTCTGTTGCGTCAAGACACAATAATGCCCCTGAAACTTCCGCCTCTGTCAATCCTACCTGCAAGCCGGCATTATCATAGTCTTCCTGCAGGGGCAAAGGCGCGAAACCGTCAAGGGCAACAATAACATCCTTTATTTTCACGCTCTGTGATATGTTTTAATTCGACTGCAAAGGTACGAATTTTTGTTCAATGGCTCAAATTGTTCTCACATTCGAACAGTCTCTTTAAGTTTTTTTAACCGAGCACCTTTCTCTTTCTACAACTGATTGTATTCGGGTATCTCAGTCAGATACTCCCACTTGCCTGCTTCACTATTATAATGCAAACAAATATGCTGATTGCCATTACTTACCATCAGATAGGAAACATGAAGAAGCATATTATATGTAGCTATCTGGGTGAGAACCTTATGGGTCAATGGTACGCTTTCAGCCTTATATTCGAATATGGCACGAGGCTTACGGTCTCTTCCAAAAAGCACGGAATCGCATCTGAGACGCTTCTCTCCCACCCTCAGTTCAACCTCATTTGCCATCAATGCTGCAGGATAGCCCTTCATCGTTACGAGATAGTTTATGAAATGTTGACGAACCCACTCCTCTGGCGTGAGGGCGACAAAACGATGACGCAGGATGTCAAGCACCTCATGCTTGCCATCCTGCGTTTGACGAATGCGTATGTCAGTATATTCTGGAAGGTTCAAGATTTCTATCCTTTAAGAATGTAAAAGAACTACAGCAGGTTCTTTACTCTCAGTATCCACCATGAGCCAAGACTCACGAAGAGTGAGATAACAATTGCTACAGGGAAGCCCCATGAGTTTGCCTCCATGCCATTGATAAGGTTCATGCCGAAGAGCGATGATATCAATGTAGGAAACATCAATATAATGGAGAACGACGTAAGTGTACGCATCACGGTGTTCATGTTATTATTAATGATTGATGTGTACGTATTCATCGTTGACTCGAGAATTTCTGAGTATATGCTTGCCGTTTCGCGAGCCTGCGATATCTCGATATTTACATCTTCAATAAGGTCTGCATCAAGTTCATCGACTGGCAGTTTGAACTTCAGTTTCTGTAAGAGTGTTTCATTGCCTCTTATGGATGTGATGAAATACGTAAGTGAGTCTTGCAGGCGAGAGAGGTTCATCAGTGAGGTATTGTTCACTGTATGGTCCATAGAACGCTTTGCGCGGTCAAGCAGCAGACTTATCTGTTTCAGTCGCTTAAGATACCACACTGAGGTGCTGAGGAACAAGCGGAAAGTCATATCGACATAGTCGGTAAAACCCTCGCCACGACGTTGCTGATAACTTACGAAGTCTATCATCATGTCGGTTTCGAAATAGCACACAGTAATAGTAACATCACCCTTGTGTATTATACCAAGAGGTACTGTGGTATAAGGCGTCCTGGAACGCACCTCCTTCATATATGGAATACGAAGAATAATGAGTTGCCATCCCTCGTCAAATTCATAACGAGCTCTCTCATCGGCATCACTGATGTCGCTGAAGAAGTAGTCAGGTATCTGATACTCATCTTCCAGCTGCTGACGCTCTTGGTCAGTAGGACACGTAACCTGTATCCAGCAATTTGGTTCCCACTCCTCTATTGAGCGGATACCATAGTTGGTGTTCCAAAATCTTTTCATTTGGCTGATTTCCTGTTTGTTGACAATAACTAATACTTGCGAAGGAAATCAGCCTGAACATCAGGAGTTGATTCCCACGCTATGCAAAATTAGGGCATGTCGCGTAATAATCGTCGTCCATATTTCTGTTTATTTATTGTTTTAGCGAGTGCAAAGGTACGAAAAAAAAATGAAAAATCGCTTTTTCCTCTTTATTTTTTCGTTTTCGACTTAGTTTTAGTGGTTTTCTTCTTTGTTGCAGCGGTTGTCTTAGTGGCTGTATTGGTTACACGTAACTGTGGTTTGTAATACTGCATGGCCTCAGGCATCCAACCCTTGATATTAGCTATGCGCTTGGCATCAGAGGGGTGGTCGCTCAGCAGTTCGCTCTGCTTATTAGTAGATGTAGCCGACATGCGTTGCCAGAAGCTAACAGCCACCTGAGGATCGTAGCCTGCCATAGCAGCAAAAATCAATCCCATATGGTCAGCCTCGTTCTCATGGTCACGTGAGTACTTGAGGTTTTGCAGTTGCAATCCCTGCTGTCCTACCCATGTAGCGAGATTAGCAGCGTTGGTACCTATCACAGTGCCGAGCACACTGCCTGCTATCTGCTGTCCCATCTGCTGTTTGTACTGTTGTGATAGTTGTTCAGCCGAGTGCTTCGCTACGGCGTGGGCTATCTCGTGTCCCAGAACGATGGCAAGTGCATCCTCCGTCTGAGTTACGGGTAGCAAGCCCTCAAATACAGCAATCTTACCACCAGGCATACACCACGCATTGACGTTCTTGTCCTGAATGAGGTTGAATTCCCATTTGAAACTGCTCACCTCGCTTGCCAAGCCGTTATTACGCAGATACGTCTCCACTGCTGTGGCAAGTCGCTGTCCTACACGCTGCACCATCTGAGTGTTCTTCACATCGGTTGATTTTTTAGCAGATTTCATATACTCTGCATACTGCTGGGTGCTCAGTGAGAGCATCTGCTCGTCACTTACCATAAGCGACTGCTTGCGTCCTGTTACTGGCACCGTTCTCGATGTTCCACATGATGCCAAAAGTGCCACGAGGGCGAAAAGTAGTATGAGGGATGATGATTTGAAAGTTTTGCTGCTCATAATATCTTTATTTTGAATTTTTTATTATCACTGTCAATTATCAATTATAATGAAAAGGAGACATAGACCCAGCTACGGAGAACACTTCGTCGGGGGTTATCCTCTGCGCTTCTTTCTTGGTGAGCTGGTGCACCCAATCCACACGTTGTGAGATGTCTGCACCTGCTCCGTGGTTACCATACTCCATATAGCGTATGTTGGCATGCTCTTTCTTCCAGTCGTTCCACCCTGCTGGTACAATGTGTCCTCCTATCTCGCAATTCATAAAGAGTGTATAGGCATACTGACGCCATGGGCGACCCAGATAGCACTTAGTTACCCCATCAGCAGCTGTCAGTGTGCAGCGATTGAACACATAGCCATACCGTTGTTCTTGTGGTGTGGAGGCAGCAGTAACGTACGAGTTGGCCTTGCTGTGTATGGTGCACTGTTCAAACCACGCTGTTGAGGGACCGAATATAAAGTCTGTGGTGCCCTCTATATAGCAGTTATAAAAGTACGCGCGCGTACCAGCCAATCCGGTATATACCGTATCCTGATTACCAAGGAATCGGCAACCTATAAACTTCAGTCTATCGCCCTCTGTATGTAGTGCTACAGCCTGTCCCAATTTTGCGGCATTATTCTCTATGGTGATATTCTTCAAAGTTATATCGTTGCCCTCCACCTTCAGGGTATAAGTGCGGAAGGTTCCCATCTTATTGATGTTGGCATGGTCGTCATAAGTTATGATGGTCTTCTCTGCATCTTCACCACATAGCTCTATATTAGTAAGCCATGAAGGAATAATCAGTTTCTCCTTGTACACTCCATTCTTTACATATATAACCTTATGGTATTCCATAAAGGCACGACAAACCTCTATCGCCTCGTCAACAGTACGGAAATCACCTGTACCATCTCTTGATACAACTATTGTGTCAGGATTATCATACTTATTCTGTGCTGATGCGCAGAAAGGCGCGAGAATAAGTAATAGAAAAAAAGTAAAAAGTAATTGTCGCATGATAAATTGCTACTTATTAATTATTAATTTCTAATTTCTTGCAAAGTAAGAGCCTATATTCTATGTACGCTCTGCATACCATCCACCTGCCTCAGTTGTTCTTCCACCTCACCAAGAGCAATGGAGTCTTTCACCTTAAGTTCTATCTCACTATTGAATACTCCGTCATCAGACAGTGTTGACATACGGTGTATGTCGATATCGAAAGTACCTGCGAGAACCTGTGTAACATCTCGTATAATGCCCTTGCGGTCTATGCCACGCAGCGCAAGGGTAGCACGAAATTCCTGACTACCACTCATGCTCCACTCTGCCACAAGAATGTTAGAGCCAAACGATGACTGCAAACGAGCAGCCTCTGGACATGAACGCTGATGTATCTCTATCTGGTTCTTCTTGTTTACGTATGCAATAATCTCATCGCCTGGTATTGGCTGACAACACTTAGGGAATACGTACTTAGAAATATTCTCGTCTGTTATCTGTATGGTCTGTGTCTTATCGAAATCCTTACCTACAGTTAGATATTCATGTCCTTTGACAACAGCCTTCTTCATGCTGCGTACAAATGGTATATACCGACGCCAATCTTTACGTTTCCTGGCATTATCTGCTCCTTTAGCACCATAATAGATGTAGTCTATATCTTTTTGACCAAGCACTATATCGTTCTTAGCTATGGCGATAAATAGCTGGTCATGGTGCTTCATACGATGAGCCTCAGTGAGTTTGTCCAGATTAGACGTAGTAAGTGTCAAACCATTCTGCTCAAGCCATACTTGCAACGTCTGTTCGCCTTGCTTAGCATACTCACGATCCTGCTTGCGCAATAACGTCTGCAACTTGGTACGCGCCTTTGCCGTAGTAACGAAATTAAGCCAAGTGGGTTGTACCTTCTGTGAATTATTGGTAATTATCTCTATCTGGTCGCCACTTTTCAGTTTATGCGACAAAGGTACCAATTTATGGTTTACCTTAGCACCTATACAATGGGCACCAAGGAAGGTATGTATCTGAAATGCAAAGTCGAGAGCCGTACAGTTGGCTGGCATAGTGATTATATCACCTTTGGGCGAAAATACGAATATCTCACTTGCAAAGAGGTTCAGTTTAATAGCATCAAGGAAGTCCATCGCATCAGGTTGCGGATCATCTAGTATCTCTTTGATTGTCTGCAACCAACCGTTCAATTCGTCCTCAGCCACCTTCTCCGTATCACTGTCACTCTTGTATTTCCAGTGAGCAGCGAAACCCTGTTCGGCTATATCGTCCATTCTCTGTGAACGTATCTGCACCTCTATCCAACGTCCCTGATTACTCATCAACGTAACATGCAAAGCCTTGTAGCCGTTTGCCTTGGGATGTGAGAGCCAATCACGCAGACGATCAGGATGCGACTTGTATAATTTACATAGTGCCACATAAATATTGAAGCACTCGTTTTCCTCATCCGTATCAGTACGTGGTGTAAAGATTATACGCACCGCGAGTATGTCATATATCTCATCAAAAGACACATGCTTCTTCTGCATCTTGTTCCAGATAGAGTATGGACTCTTAATGCGTGCCTTGATGGTGTATTGAATACCCATTTCATCGAGTGACTCACGTATGGGTTGTGTAAACTTATCAAAAAGTTCTTCGCGTTTTTCTTTTGTGTGAGTAAGGTTTTTCTCTATTGCATCATACTCCTCTGGATGCTCATACTTAAACGAAAGGTCTTCCAACTCAGTCTTTATAGTATTAAGTCCCAGACGGTTAGCCAATGGCGCATAGATATATAATGTCTCACCTGATATCTTATAACGCTTCGCCTCTGGCTGTTTATCCAGATGACGCATGTTATCGAGCCGGTCACATATTTTGATGAGGATAACACGTATATCCTCACTCATGGTAAGCAACAGTTTCTTGAAATTCTCTGCCTGCTCTGAAGCCTTATCGCCGAAGATTCCACCTGCTATCTTCGTCAGTCCGTCAACGATAAGTGCAATCTTCTTGCCAAAGATATTCTCAATATCGTCAATGGTGTAATCGGTACCATCAAGCACATCGTGAAGCAATGCTGCACATATGCTGGTGCTACCCAGTCCCATCTCCTCTGAGATTATCGTTGCCACCGCAAGCGGGTGCATTATATATGGCTCACCTGAACTTCGATAGTCACCCTCATGGGCTTTCAAAGCAAAATTGTATGCCTTTTGTATTATATCGACCTTCTTGCGGTGATTTGAGTTTGTGTAACTACGAAGCAGACGGGCATACGCCTCATCTATCATCTCCTTGTCTGCCATAGTCAGGTTAAGTATAGGTTAGAATTTTGTAGTTATGTAGTAATAATGAGTATTAGCAATAATGTACATGCACGCGCGAATTAGCGCCTTCTCTTCTTCTTTGAAGATTTTTTCTTTTTCTTCTTTGTTTTATCGCTTGCTTTATTGCGCTTGTTGTGCTTGCCTTTCTTATGCTTCTTGAGCAGTTTATTGGTACGGCTACGCACATTTTTCTTCTTATAATAACGTTTGCCTGACGAATGATAAGCATATTTAGCTTCGTTCACCTCCACCATGTCACGCTTCATGATGTCACTCACGTCATAGGCGAATATCTCATCCTGTTTCTCTATAAACTTCGATACATACTCTTTGGGCAAACGCAGGTCGGTAGGCTCCGTGTAGCCTGTTACTATGTCTCTGCGATACTGAGGATTGAGTGCACGCAGTTCATCAATCTCTATACCTAGTACCTCTGACACCTGCTTGAAGTGCAGATTCTGGAAGAGCATAATGGTGTCTGTTTCCTCAGGCAGAGTGGCTGTACGTGGAGTGATATTGTGCTCACAATAGTAAGTCATTATGTAGTTTGCCGCTATAAACGCAGGCACATAGCCCCTGGTTTCTGTTGGCAGGTACGGATATATCTCCCAATAGTCTTTTTTACCACCCGAACGTTGTATCGCTTTCTCTATGTTTCCTGGTCCACAGTTATACGCCGCTATCACCAAAGCCCAGTCGCCGAATATCTGATACAAATCACTCAAATAGTGTGCTGCTGCATATGAAGCCTTTACAGGATCACGACGCTCGTCTATCAGCGAGTTCACCTTCAGGGAGTAACGCTTGCCTGTTGCTACCATAAACTGCCATAGTCCTGTTGCACCAACTCGACTTACCGCATTTGGTTTCAATGCAGACTCTATCACGGGCAGGTATTTCAGTTCGAGTGGAAGGTCATAAACCTCCAATGCCTGTTCAAATATTGGCATATAGAAATTCTGTGCCCCCAACATAACACTAACTGAGTTACGAAGACGTCCGCTATAACGGTCTATAAACTTCTGCACTACCTCATTCCACGGCATCTCTATTGCCGTAGGCATACGCTTCAGACGATCTATATATACCTGTTGGTCAAATACAGGAATCACATCTTGCATAACAGCTGTAGAATCCACTGTAAGATAACGACGCTCTTTATAGTCGGCACCTTCAGTCGTCTCGTCTATAATAAGTCCTTCAGGAACCTCTATTATCTCATCCTTACCATCCTTACCTTTTACTACAATCTCTTCTTCCTCATAAACGCCTGAGTTTTCCTCTTCATCCTCTTCTGCATCTTCGGCCTCTTCTACCTCAGCATTTCCCTCTGCAGATTCAGCATCTTCGTCTTCATCGACCTCAACCTTCTCCTCAGCTTCAGTATTAGCATCAGATTTTTTTTCTTTCTTAGGTGCATCCAGCAAGTTCAATGAAGCTATGGCGTCTGCATATATAGCAGGCGTTACGAATATTGACATTCCAAAGAGAATGCAAACTATTACGATGTAGTATTTCAATCTTTTAAGTATCATCTGTTTCTTTATTAGTCGTTAGCTGATGCAGACATTAGAAATTTAATGCACCATGCACTCCTATACCAGCATTGTGTATGAGTGAGTTAGATGGTGTCGAGGCATTACTCAGTCCTCTTGTGCCACCGTTTATTACGGCTGGTTCTATCTGTAGACTCAAATCATCGGATATATCAAACTTAGATAGGGAAGCATCCACATAAGCATCTATTATTGACAGGGCATAAACACCCAACATCACAAAGAAGCTAAGGTCACGCCATCGACGATACTTATCCTTCCTCGACTTAAATATATCCTTATACTGCTCTGCATTGCTTGCAGTTATCTCCACTCCCAAGTGTAGGAACTGGTTGTAACTTGCCGTATTAGGGTCGTTGTCACACAAATCTACATAAGCCTGAGCATAGTCGTGATACATCTGGTTGTTCCACCTCATAGCATATGCACATCCAAGTATTCCTCCATATACTATGGGCAATTTCCAATACTTACGGTTGTATATCTGTCCTGCTCCTGGCAACACTATCGCAAGCCACATTGCCCTCTTGGGATCTGGTTTCCAGTTTGCCCAGTCACGTTTCTTCTTGCTTGCCTTCTTTGCCAGTTTTGCCACAGTGGCAGAATCTGACTTGCTAAGCATCGGCATGCTGTCTGTCAACAACACCTCTGTACTATCTACCTGTGCAGACACCTTCTGCACAAACAATAGTAACAACGCAGTTATTAGTATGTAACTGAGTTTCTTCACTCACTTCATCTTGTCAAAGAGCATCACTAAGCGCTCCAGTTCTTCCTCACTGCCAAATGGTATTGTAATCTTACCTGTGCCCTTGGGTGAACAGGTCATCTGTACCTTTGCGCCCATCAGGTCGGCAAGGCGTTTCTTCAGTACTTCAAACTCCTTAGGCAGTCGTGGAGAATTTTTCACTGTCTTGCCACCAACACTCACTTCTTCTCCGTTCTTCAGGCTGTTAACCACCTCTTCAACCTTACGCACGGAGTAGGCATTCTTTATTATCTCCTTATACACCTTTATCTGTAGTGATGGAGAATCAAGTGATAGCAGGGCACGAGCATGTCCCATGTCTATCTCTTTTTTCTGTAATGCCAATTGTATCTGGGCTGGCAGTCGTAAAAGTCTCAAGTAGTTGGCTATGGCAGCACGGCTTTTTCCTACACGCTCTGACACCTTTTCCTGTGTCATACCATCAGACTCAAGCAGATGCTGGTAACCAAGTGCTATCTCTATGGCGTTAAGGTCTTCACGTTGGATATTCTCCACCAGCGCCATCTCCATCACGTTCTCGTCGCTGATGGTACGAATGTATGCAGGCATAGCGGTGAGCCCAGCCATCTGCGAAGCTCTCCAACGTCTTTCACCTGCTATAATCATGTATTTCCCATCAGCCTCCTGACGCAGTGTCACTGGCTGAATAATACCTATTTCCTTAATTGATGCAGCTAATTCCTGTAGTGCCTGCTCGTCAAAATCACGACGAGGCTGGTTAGGGTTTGCCACAATAAGGTCTATAGGTATCTCGTTTATGGTTGATGAGCCTTGCGTGCTCACCTCTTCTGCTGATATCAAGGCATCTAGTCCACGTCCTAAAGCGCTTCCCTTGCTACCCAGATTATATTTTTTATGAACTGCCATTCCTTAGTTATTTTTCTCTGCTTATTATCTCCTTTGCCAATGCCAAATGATTCTTTGCGCCTGTTGCATCAGCGTCATAAAGTATTACAGGCAGCCCATGGCTTGGACTCTCTGACAACTTAACATTACGCTGTATTACGGTCTTGAACACCAATTCCTGGAAGTGTCTCTTCACCTCGTCGTATATCTGATTAGCCAAACGCAGACGGTTATCATACATCGTGAGCAAGAAACCCTCTATTTCCAGTTTCGGATTGAGTTTGCTCTTTATAATCTTTATGGTATGCAACAATTTTCCTATGCCCTCAAGAGCGAAATACTCACACTGCACAGGGATTATCACAGAGTTTGCTGCCGTCAGTGCATTTACCGTTATCAGTCCGAGCGATGGCGAACAGTCTATGAGTATGTAGTCATAATCGTCACGCACAGGTGCCAATATTTCTTTCAGGACCTTCTCACGATTAGGCACCGTAAGCATTTCTATCTCTGCACCCACAAGGTTTATGTGGCTTGGTATGATATCAAGTCCATTAATATCTGTGGTGTAAATAGCATCACGCACATCAGCATGATTTATTATGCATTCGTATATTGAGCAGTCCACCTCCTGAATGTCCACGCCCAAACCGCTTGAAGCGTTAGCCTGAGGGTCGGCATCAATGAGCAACACCGATTTTTCAAGTGTGGCAAGTGAGGCTGCCAAGTTTATTGCAGTGGTAGTCTTACCCACACCGCCTTTCTGGTTCGCCAATGCTATTATCTTACCAAGTTTCTTTTTCATTTATCTTTGTTACTTTTGTTCTTTACGTTCTTCACATAGGGGCACTTCACCCCATAATACGATGCAAAGATAATATTTTTTTTTGAGAAAACGGCCTTTTAGTCTTGCCAATATACATTTTTTATCATTTTTACTCTGTTTTTCAAAACTTTTTACTACCTTTGCATTTCCGAGTTCCACTCGGCTCCAACCACACCTTATATAGTAATGCGCCTGTAGTTCAACGGATTAGAATAGGAGATTCCGGTTCTCCCGATCTGGGTTCGATTCCCAGTGGGCGTACAAGGCTGGAAGGGATCAAAGGTTCAATAGTTCAAGGGCATTGAAAATTAAAACTTTCATAATAATCATCGTTACTTTGTTAGCGGCATTTGTCGCTGGCAATGCTTGCATTTCATCTGTAAGCGACAACAACTCCCAAGACAAAGACCTATTGTTACAAGATGCCAAGAAACAAGGACAGTTGCTGAAGCGCACTGCCTACACATTGTCGTATGACAAAGATACGCGCCTGCCCATCTGGGTGGCATGGTGTCTCACCAAAGAACACACCTATGGTCCTTACAAGCGTAAGGGATTACATTTCGAAGAGGATACTGCAGTGCCCAAACCTCGTGCCACATATTTTGATTATATGCAGAGTGGCTACAGCAGAGGTCACATGTGCCCCTCTGGCGACAATCGTTGGAGCCAACAGGCACAATTGGAGTCATTCCTCTACACCAACTGCTGTCCTCAGCTCTACAGCCTGAATGCAGGCGACTGGAACGAACTTGAGATAAAATGTCGTCACTGGGCTAACACCTACGGCAAGATATATATCGTATGCGGTCCGCTATTATTCAATAAGCAACATCGCACCATAGGCAAGAACCGTGTGGTAGTACCTGAGGCTTTCTTTAAGGTTGTGCTATGTCTCAAAGGCACGCCTAAGGCTATCGGTTTTATCTATAGAAATGAGGAGACAAACAAACCCGTTAAGTCTTATGTCAACACCGTTGACCAAGTGGAACGCATAACAGGAATCGACTTCTTCCCTGCCCTACCCGATGATATTGAAAAACGAGTGGAGGCTGATGCCAACATTGACGATTGGAAATGATATTCTCCAAATTGTTTTGTTATTTAAGAAATTATTCTTACCTTTGCGAAATAAAAGAGTACAAGCCCTTTAAACTATAAAACTTTCGAACACTTAAAATATCACATTTATGGTTGACGTAAAAGAAATACTCCAAAGCGCTGAAGAACGTATGGAAATGGCTGCAATGTTTCTTGACGAACAGTTGTCACACATCCGTGCTGGTCGCGCAAATGTTGCCATTCTCGATGGCATAAAGGTTGAGTCATACGGCATGATGGTGCCCCTCAATCAAGTAGCTAACGTGAGCACCCCTGATGCACGCACCATAGCCATCAAGCCTTGGGACAAGAAAGCTATTCGCGACATCGAGAAGGCAATTATCAATTCCGAGGTAGGCATCACACCCGACAATAATGGTGAGGTTATACGTCTCGCTATACCACAGCCTACTGAAGAGCGTCGTCGCGAGCTTTCTAAGCAGTGTGGCAAGATTGCTGAGAAGGCTAAGGTAGAGGTACGCAATGTGCGTGGTGATATAAAGGAAAAGCTGAAGAAAGCTATCAAGGATGGACTCTCTGAAGACCTTGAGAAAGATGCTGAAAACGACCTTCAGAAACTCCACGACAAGTTTATCGCTAAGCTCGACAAACTGCTTGAGGAGAAGAACAAGGAAATCATGACGGTTTAACCCTTAACCATTAACCTCCTCTGACCGGACTGGTAATAAAAAATACAGGCTACTGGTACACAGTACTCACTGACGATGGTGCTACGATTGACTGCAAGGTGAAAGGAAACTTCCGCCTCAAGGGCATTCGTAGCACCAATCCTGTTGCCGTGGGTGACAGAGTGATTATTAACGGGAACGGAAACGGGAACGGAAACGCTAACGATAACGGAAACTGGATTACCGATATTGAGGATCGCAAGAACTATATCATCCGCAAGTCATCCAACCTTTCCAAACAGAGTAGCATTCTCGCAGCCAACATCGATCAGGCTATGCTCATCGTCACTGTCAAGATGCCTGAAACCAGCACCACCTTTATAGATCGTTTCCTCGCTTCAGCTGAGGCGTATCGCATACCTGTCGTATTGGTGTTTAACAAGATTGATATGCTTGATGCTGACGAACTGCATTATCTTGAAATGATGCAGACACTCTATGAAACCATTGGTTACAAGACCATTGCAATCTCAGCCACTGAGGGTATAGGTATCGACACACTTATCTCTCTCCTACACAATAAGACTACCCTTATGTCTGGTCACAGTGGCGTGGGCAAATCAACCCTTATCAATACCATCATTCCTCATGCCAACTTACGCACAGCTGAAATAAGCGATGCACACAACCAAGGCATGCACACAACCACTTTCTCCGAAATGATTAGACTGGAGGATGGTCAGGGATGGATTATCGACACACCAGGCATACGCGGTTTCGGCACTTTCGATATTGAGAAAACCGAACTCACCTCCTATTTCAAAGAGATATTCCATTTTTCCAAAGAATGCCGTTTCTCTGACTGTACCCACACCCACGAACCTGGTTGTGCTGTGCTCAAGGCTGTAGAAGATCACTACATCGCTCTTTCACGTTATCAGAGTTACCTCTCCATGCTCGAAGACAAGGAGGAAGGCAAATATCGCAAACCCGAATAAAATAAGGTATTATCAACACTAATCCACATATTGCCGTACTGCTCTCAGGTGGAGTCGACTCCTCCGTAGTGGTTTATCAGCTTGTATCGCAGGGATATAAGCCCGACTGCTTTTATATCCGCATCGCTTCAAATGAGGATGGCGACCTCGACTGTACTGCAGAGGAAGATATCGAGATGGCTACAGCCGTAGCAAAGCGCTATGGACTCAGTCTTGAGGTAATCGACTGTCATAAGGAGTATTGGGAGAATGTTACCAAATACACTATGGAAAAGGTGAAGGCAGGGTTCACTCCTAACCCTGACGTAATGTGCAACCGTCTTATTAAGTTTGGTGCTTTCCATGAAAAGAAGGGACACGAATATGACCTCATAGCAACAGGACACTATGCCCAGACCGAGATTGACGAGCATGGCAGAAAATGGCTCTGCACCTCACCCGATCCCGTAAAAGATCAAACCGATTTCCTTGCACAACTCTACCCTTGGCAACTACAAAAAGCCATCTTTCCTATTGGTGGTATGACTAAGGAGGAAGTTCGCCAGATAGCTGAACGCGAACACCTTATTAATGCTAAGCGCAAAGACTCACAAGGTATTTGTTTTCTTGGCAAGATAAACTACAATGACTACGTCAAGAAATACCTTGGCGAGAACCCCGGACTGGTTATTGACATCGAGACGGGCAAGAAGATTGGTATGCACAAGGGACTATGGTTTCACACCATAGGTCAACGCCACGGACTCGGTTTTGGAGGTGGGCCTTGGTTTGCAGTGAAGAAGAATATCAAGAAGAACATCCTTTTCGTTTCTCGAGGCTACAACCCTGAGTCTGCCTATAAATCAGAATTCAAGGTACATGGCTTCAACTGGCTCACAGCTCCCATTTGGGAGGAAGAGTTCAAGAGCTCAAATGTTCAAGAGTTCAAAAGGGTTCAAGAGGTTTCCGTTACAATAAAAATTCGTCACACAAGCGACTACATCCCTGCTGTAATCAACGTTAACGAAAACGACAACTCCCCCCAAGAGTACGTAGTACGAACATCTATTCCCCTCCACGGTGTTGCACCAGGACAGTTCTGCACCCTCTATGATGCCCAGCACCATCGCTGCTACGGCTCTGCTGAGATAACACTATAAAGTTTCTTACTTTGGCAACTTAGGATATTTCCTAAGCCATCCGTCGAGTCTTAGGCGCATAACTCCAAAGAAAGCCTCGCCAAAGATTCCACCGCTCATTTTGCTCACACCCTCAACACGGTTTACAAAAATCACAGGCACCTCCTTGAGTTTGAAACCAATCTTATAGGCTGTGTATTTCATTTCTATTTGGAAACCATAGCCCTTAAAACGAACCTTATCGAGTTCTATGGTTTCAAGCACTCTGCGCTTGTAGCACTTGAAACCTGCAGTAGTATCATGAATATTGAAACCTGTGACGAATTTCACATACTTTGAGGCGAAATATGACATCAGCACTCTGCCTATAGGCCAATTGACTACGTTAACACCGCTAACATACCTAGAACCTATAGCCACATCATAACCCTCTACTGCACATGCTTCATAAAGTCGTGGCAAATCCTTAGGATCGTGAGAGAAGTCAGCATCCATCTCGAATATGTATTGGTAGTCACGTTCCAATGCCCACTTAAAGCCCATGATATAAGCCGTACCAAGGCCTAATTTGCCAGAACGCTCAAGGAGATGAAGCTGGTTCCCGTTAACGTTCCCGTTCTCCATCTTCTTCACTATGTCCGCAGTACCATCAGGACTTCCATCATCTATCACAAGCACGTCGAACGTCTTTGGCAGGGAGAATATGGCATTGATAATTTTCTCAATGTTCTCTTTCTCGTTGTATGTGGGTATTATTACTATGCTGTCACTCATGAGTCTTCTATATGTAATTTGCTCGCAAAATTACTCAAATTCCATTATCCGAGCAAGAAAAAGCATGTTTTTTATGGTTAAATGAAATTAATTTATTAATTTTGCACGAAAATTTCGAGATTATGACAGCAAAAGAAATACGCGAATCGTTCAAAAGATTCTTTGAGAGCAAAGGACACCTCATTGTGCCCTCTGCACCTATGGTGGTAAAGGACGACCCCACATTGATGTTCACCAATGCGGGCATGAACCAATTTAAGGACATCATTCTTGGCAATGCTACACCCAAGAATCGTCGCCAGGCCGACACACAGAAGTGTCTGCGCGTCAGTGGTAAGCATAACGACCTTGAGGAGGTAGGTCATGACACCTATCACCACACCATGTTCGAGATGCTTGGCAACTGGTCTTTCGGCGATTATTTCAAGAAAGAGGCCATCTCATGGGCATGGGAATACATAGTTGACGTGCTGAAGATAGACCCTAACGACCTTTATGCTACAGTCTTCGAGGGCTCACCTGAAGAAGGCTTGGCTCGTGACGACGAGGCTGCAAGCATCTGGGAGCAGTTCCTGCCCAAAGATCATATTATAAATGGTAATAAGCACGACAACTTCTGGGAGATGGGTGACACTGGTCCTTGCGGACCTTGTTCTGAGTTACATGTTGACTCTCGCTCAGCCGAGGAGAAGGCTAAGGTGCCTGGCAAGGATTTGGTAAACAAAGACCACCCACAGGTAATCGAGATATGGAACCTTGTGTTCATGCAGTTTAACCGCAAGGCCGATGGTTCTCTTGAGGGACTGCCAGCCAAGGTTATCGACACAGGTATGGGCTTCGAGCGTCTGGTTCGCACTCTGCAAGGCAAAACCTCCAATTACGACACTGACGTGTTCCAGCCTCTCATTAAGGCTATGGCTGATATGGCTGGTTGCAAATATGGTGACGACGAGAAGAAGGACATCGCACTTCGCGTAATCGTTGACCATCTCCGAGCTATCGCCTTCGCCATTGCCGACGGACAGTTGCCAAGCAATGCTAAGGCTGGTTACGTTATCCGTCGCATACTGCGTCGTGCCGTTCGCTACGGATATACCTTCCTTGGACAGAAGGAGGCATTCATCTACAAACTCGTTCCTACCCTCGTAGCTGAAATGGGCGATGCATTCCCTGAGTTGCCTGCACAGCAGAAACTCATCATGAAGGTAATGCAAGAAGAAGAAAGTTCATTCCTGCGCACTCTGGAAAAGGGTATCGTAATGCTACAAAACGTGATTGACGAGACCAAGGCCGCTGGCAAAACCATGATAGCAGGCGACAAGGCATTCACCCTGTTTGACACCTTCGGTTTCCCACTCGACCTTACCGAGCTCATCTGTCGCGAACAAGACATGACGCTCGATGAGGAGGGTTTCAACAAGTGTATGGAAGAGCAGAAAAATCGTGCTCGCAACGCTGCTGAGGTTAAGCTAGGCGACTGGGTTAACGTTAACGGAAACGAGAACGAGGGTGAAGCTTCAACCTTCGTGGGGTATGACTACACCGAATATCCTTGCCACATTGTGAAGTATCGCGAGGTGAAGCAGAAGAAGGGCACAGCCTATGAGATGATACTCGACCAGACACCTTTCTACGGAGAGATGGGTGGCGAGGTAGGCGACTCTGGTGTACTCGTTTCTGAAAATGAAGAGATACAGGTACTCGACACCAAGAAGGAAAATGGTGTATCAATACACATTGTTAATAAGATACCAGACAATGTAGAGGCTGAGTTCATGGCTTGCGTTGATGTTGACCGTCGTCATGCCATAGAGAGCAACCACACCTGTACCCACCTTATCGACCAGGCTCTGAAAGAGGTATTGGGCGAGCATGTGGAGCAGAAGGGTTCATTGGTAACCGCTGATGGTCTGCGTTTCGACTTCTCTCACTTCGAAAAGGTAACACCTGAACAGATTCGTGAGGTGGAGCATATCGTTAACGATCGCATAAGGCAGAACATTCCTCTTCAAGAATTCCGCGACACCCCTATCGAAGAAGCAAAGCAGTTGGGTGCAATAGCACTCTTCGGCGAGAAGTATGGCGATAAGGTTCGTGTAGTTAAGTTTGGCTCTTCTGTAGAGTTCTGTGGTGGATGTCATGCCAAGGCTACAGGTCAGATAGGTATGGTTCGCATCATTTCTGAGAGTTCTGTAGCTGCAGGCGTACGACGTATCGAGGCTATCACTGGTGCTCAGGTTGATGAAATGCTCGACAAGATGCAGGACATGATAAACGACCTTAAGGCTCTGTTCAATAATGCTCCTAACCTTACACAGTCTATTGAGAAAGCTATTGCCGACAACAAGGAACTACAGGCTCAGGTTGACGAGTTCAAGGCTCAGAAGGCTGCACAGTATAAGGAAGAACTCATCAACAAGGCAAAAGATGTTAATGGCTTCAAGGTTATGTCTGGCGTACTGCCTATCGACGCGCAGAACGCTAAGGATATGGCATTCCAACTGCGCACACAGTTCCCTGAAAGCCTCATCGTTGCCATAGGATGCATTTCAGGTGGCAAACCAAATCTCACCGTAGCACTCTCTGACGACATCGTAAAAGGTGGTAAAAATGCAGGACAGATAGTTCGCGAGGCTGGCAAACTGATACAAGGCGGTGGTGGTGGCCAACCACACTTCGCTACTGCTGGTGGCAAAAACGTAGAAGGTCTCAAAGCCGCAGTAGAAAAGGTAGTGGAGCTGGCAACCTGCTAAAGTCCAGCAACCAAGATACTAACACATACGAAAATAGGGCGCTCACGCTGGTGTGAACGCCCTATTTTTTTTCCTATCTGTTTTTACTCTTCTATTTCTTCTGTCTCCTCAAGATCCTCCTTCGAATAATCAAATACTGGCTTCTTCTCAGGATGCTTACCTTCGTTCTTACGTATGAAATAATTTATTGACAGGTGCATTATAACCCATGCCACAATGTTACATACAGCCATCCTGTAGCCACCAGGCATAAAGCGTGGCAGTATGATATTGAGCAGCATGAAGCCAAACGTCAGCATCAGCAGCGTTACCATAGTCCATCGTGTTGACAAACCCGTACGTATCAGTTTATGGTGTATATGCCTGCGATCAGGCTTGAATATGCCTACCCCATCACGATAGCGAGCCAGCATAACACGGATAATGTCAAGCAATGGTATTACCAATGGCGACATTACAGCATACATGGCTCCACGGAATCCAAGCACATGAGTCTTAGAGAACTCCGTGCTCATATATAGCACTACGAAACTTATGAAGTAACCAAGCGTAAGACTGCCCGTATCACCCATAAACAACTTTCTAATCCTACGATGCGCTCCACCAAATACGTTGAACACGAAGAACACCAAAAGGGCACCCATCAAAGCGGCACTTGCACAGAGCAAGAGGTCTTCGCTAAGACGTAAAAATAGTACAGAATAAAGGGCTACAGCCATAATTGTTATGCCCGAAGCCAAGCCGTCAACACCGTCAATGAGGTTGATGGCATTAGTGATATACACCACAAGGAACACCGTAATAAAATACTGCACCCATAACGGAAGATTTAACAAATGGAGGAATATTTCATCCGTATGCAGATATATTCCTGCCAACGGCAACATACAGGCCGCTACTATCTGAGCCAGAAACTTCTGCCTATACCCTACTTCTACCAAGTCGTCAGCTATACCTATAAGATACAGCAATGTACATCCCACACTAAATGCCATCATAGGCACAACATCCTTCTCTTCTATCAGTCCTAGAGGATTGTCAGTTATCTTGGCATATACCACATTGACCAGCATTGTGCATATCAGCATGATAGGCATAAAGCAAATGCCACCCAGACGAGGCACAGGCACAGCATGGTGTTTCCTCTTGTCAGGAACATCCATCAGTCGTTTCTTATATGATATATTGATGATGGAAGGCAACACTATGAATGCCACTCCCATAGACATCAATAGAGAAAACGCGTAAATAATCAGTTTTTCTGTCATTATCGTGAGTATGTTTTTTCTATACTAAAAGAATCTGCTCCTTATCAGGTCTAACACCTTAAACGGATAGCGCATAGCAAGCATCAGCGAGTTGCTATATACCTTGTTCCTCTTCAGCGCACGCAAGTGGTCAGTGAATATCGCCTTATGGCTTGCCACTCCTGAAGACGACGCCCCACCCACTCGCATTGTGACGAACACCTTATTTATATATAATGTACGTATTCTGCTCACATAGATTGTGCGAACAAGGAATTCAAAATCAGATGCCACCTTATATGATGTATCAAAATACTTGCCCTCAGCTATCTGGTGCTGTTCATAGACATGCCTTCGGCAATAGAACGATGGATGAGCAGGCATAAAGCCGAAATGCATATTGAAACGACGAAAATGGCGAGAAGAATAATAACGCACTAACTTTGACGTGTCATTACTCTTTACGTAGCACACATCGCCATAAACCGCATCCACATCTTTGTCATCCTCCATAGCATGAGCTATTGTGGACAGTATGCTATCAGAAGCATAGAAATCGTCTGAATTCAACAACCCCACCACATCGCCAGTTGCCATACTGATGCCCTTATTCATGGCATCATATATACCCTTGTCAGGTTCTGATATCCATTTCAGCTGTCCAGGCTTATAGCGCTCAGCATTGCTTCGTATTATCTCAACAGTGTCATCCTTACTGTTGCCATCCACTATGATATGCTCAAAGTCGGCATCGTCTTGCGAAAGCACACTGTTGATAGTGTCCTGCAAAGTCTTGGCGCTGTTATATGTAGCAGTTATTATTGATATCTTCATCCGTATCTTTATTTCTTAAATACGTTTGATGTCACAGATGTAATAAACGATGACAGCATAGAGTCGCTGTAACATATACGGTGTTTCCATCTATGTTGCCACCAGCGTTTGGTTCTCAGCCATGCCGAAGCATCCTTCACCACGTCAGCACCATTCAGCACCTCTGTCAATATACGTCCGTCATATTCCGGATAACGCTCCATTTGTGGGAATATCTGTGCTTCAAAACCCAAATATGAAACGCATATATTGTTTATGGCAGAAAGGAATATGTGCATATTATAGTCACGAGCAGTGTCAATAAGCCATTTTCCGTCAACTCGGTCTCCATAACGCTTCATAAAGAATGCCCAGTCCAGCAGAGGTCTGAGCGTTATACCCTCTGAGGCAAAGTGCCCAGCTGTATGGCGAAGCAGAAACAGAGCATTCAGGTTAGGCGAAGGCATATAAACCCTCACACCATTAAGCTCTGTAAACTCTGATTTGTCAGCAGCCAGTTGCTTAAATATCTTCTCCAGACTAGGTGAAGAACGGCGCAACCTGACGTTGATGAAATCATAGTGATTCTCCACAGAGTAGCCATTAGCCGAGAATTTAGTATGATGCTCCGAGTCTTCCCTCACCTCTATGCCCTTGCCCCTTATCAGTGCGTCTGCCTCTTGCCATTTGCCAAACAGGTATATATCCACATCACCTATCGGACGATGTGAAGGCTGAGGATAATTCAGTGACAGACCATACCCCTTCAACAGCATCATCGGTATGTCATGTTTGGCATAGAATGCTGCCAGTGACCTTATGAAAGAACGATATTTCTCATAATCAGCTGGGGCAGAGAGGCTGTCAGACAACCATGCAGCCTTCTTACGCCATAGATTCTTATTGTCTATACCTAACCTGGCATCGGGCTTCGCAGCCTTAACAGCACTATACCCATCAGCAGCTATAACAGACAGACTATGCACATAGCTCAGTTGCATAACCTGTTCCCAGTCTATGCTCTCATCCTGCAACTGTTGTATGTTCTGCTCCGTCACCTCTTCATTGCCTATACCT
>JAZLBU010000136.1:0-1851 GCA_045613845.1 Prevotella sp.
ATCGATAAAGATGGCAAACAGGTGGCACAGTTCAGTGGCGACAAGAAGGATATCGCTGCTGGCGATACCGTAACACTCAAGGCTCAGCAGAATGTCAGCGGACTGCATTTGTGGAGTTGGGGCTATGGCTATCTATATACGGTGAAATCGTCCATTTTGATTGATGGCAAGGTGGTTGACACACAAGATATTCAGACTGGATTCCGTAAGACAGAGTTCAAGAACGGAATGTTCTACCTCAATGACCGCGTGCTACAGCTAAAAGGCTTTGCGCAGCGTTCTACCAATGAGTGGCCTGCTCTTGGCATATCTATCCCCGCATGGATGAGCGACTATAGCAATAGCCTCGTTTTGGGGTGTAACGGCAACTTCTATCGCTGGATGCATGTCACACCATCAAAGCAGGATGTCAACTCCTTTGATCGACTCGGTCTTATAATGGCTATGCCTGCAGGCGATGCAGAGAAGGATGTGAACGACCGTAGATGGGAGCAGCGTTGCGAAGTGATGCGTGATGCTACCATCTACAACCGCAACAACCCTTCTATCATCTTCTATGAGGGTGGTAACAATCAGATTTCTGAGGAACACATGACAGAACTTAAGGCGATACGTGATAAGTATGACCCCAATGGCGGACGCGCCTCTGGTTCACGCAATATGCTCGACTCAAAGATTGCCGAGTATGGAGGTGAAATGCTCTATGTGAACAAGTCTGCTGGTAAGCCTATGTTTATGATGGAGTATAACCGCGATGAGGGCATACGCCGCTATTGGGATGAGTGGAGCTATCCTTATCATATAGAGGGTGAAGGACCATTGTATCGTGGTGCCCGTGCTGTGGCATATAACCATAATCAGGATGGTCTGGCAGTTGAGAATATCATACGCTGGAACGAATACTGGCAGGCTCGTCCTGGCACAGGCAAACGTGTCAACAGCGGTGGTGCAAAAATTATCTTCTCTGACTCTAACACCCACGCTCGTGGCGAGAAGTCTTATCGCACCTCAGGCGATGTGGATGCTATGCGTATTCCTAAGGATTCGTGGTTTGTTCATCAGGCTATATGGGATGGATGGGTAGATACCGAGAAGGAACACACCTATATCATTGGTCATTGGAACTATGAGCAGGGTGACAAGGATGGCAAACCAGTGGTGAAGCCCGTCTATGTAGCTTCTACTGGCGATGAGGTAGAGTTGTTCCTCAACGGCAAGAGCCTTGGCAAGGGCGAGCGCTCCAATACCTTCCTCTTTACATTTAAGGATGTGAAGTGGCAGCCAGGCACACTGCGCGCCGTAAGCCGTAAAGCGGGCAAGGAGGTCAGCTCATACGAACTGAAAACTGCTGGCAAGCCAGTAGCACTGCGCATGAAGTGGATAGATGCTCCAGAGACCTTCCGTGCTGATGGCAGCGATATACGCATCGCTGAGGTCGAGGCAGTGGACAAGGACGGTATTCGTCATCCTTTGGCTCACGACATGATATCATTCGACGCCAAGGGCAATGGCGACTATATCGGTGGCGTCAGCGGTGTAGTAAGCGACGAAGAGAAAGCTCTGAATGCTGCTGCCATGCCAGCTACCGAGGGCGAAATAACCTCTGAGGGCGGACATAGCAAAGACACCAACGGCATAGGCTCTAAGGAACTAATGCTCGAAGCTGGCGTGATACGCGTCATGGTGCGCTCTACACTGTCAGCAGGCGACATAACCCTGACAGCAAAGGCTAAGGGATACAAGGCTACAAGTCTATCAGCAACAACAGTGGCTTGCCCTGTTAAGGATGGATTCTATGTCGATGCTAATGGTAAGGCTATCGAGGCTGACTGGGCAAAACAGCTGCCCCCA
>JAZLBU010000137.1:0-31311 GCA_045613845.1 Prevotella sp.
GATGGATGGTAAGATTGACGGCTTCATAAAAGCCTTTTTAATGGAAGGACAGGAGTAATTATAACCAAAACAATATTAAAAAAATGAGTAAGTTCAGACACGCAAAGCGCGATGCTAAGAAGGCTGCATACGCGGCAAAACAGGAGAAGGAAGGCAAGAAAGTGATTAACTGGATATTCGCATTTCTGATTCTGCTGGGTGTAATATATGCCCTATATTCTATAGCATTCGTGGGATAAACAGACATTATGAATGAAATAGAACGTAAGTTCTTAGTTAAGCGCGACGGGGCATTTAAGAAATTTGCATCGTCAAGTTCGGATATTGCTCAAGGCTACATGAATGTAGAGGGGGCTACTGTGCGCATCAGACTAAGAGACGATAAGGCGTATCTCACCATCAAGGGGCCATCGAAGGATGGGGGAGTGTCACGTTATGAATTCGAACGTGAGATTCCCACAGAGGATGCTCGCGAGATGCTCAAACTATGTCGAGGCGGCTTAGTAGAGAAAACGCGTTACCTGGTGCCTTACAAGGGACATACATTTGAGGTGGATGAATTTAAGGGTGCTAATGAGGGGCTGCTCTTTGCCGAAGTGGAACTGAGCAGCGAGGATGAGGCATTCGAAAAACCTGATTGGTTAGGTCCTGAAGTTACTGGTGACAGACATTTCTATAATAAGGGTTTGCTAAAAACCCCTTACCCCCTTTGGAAACATTTAGTCCCAAAAGAGTACCAATAACAATAAAGCGCTACCCATCGGCAGCGCTTTATTGCATCTATAATCTATAATCTATAATCTATCATCTACCTCGCAATCCACTGTTCTGGATTCAGTTTGGCACGCTCCTTACGCAACTGGAACTGCAGGATGTTATCGCGTCCTACGGTGCCCAGAGGTTGGCGTGCTGATACCTTCTGTCCGCGTGATACGCTGACGCTCTTCAGATTACAATATACTGAGATATAGGCACCGTGACGAACCAATACACCCATTGAACCACCTACATTAAACACCGCACTCACCTCGCCGTCGTAGATAGAACGAACAGCGGCATTAGGAGAACCAAGGATGTTGATACCCTTGTTGTCGAGTACTACACCAGGCAATCCCTCTACACCATGCTGACCAAAGTGGCTCACTACGCGACCTCCTGCTATAGGCGATGGCATACGTCCCTTGTTGGCTTCGAAACCACCATTGATAAGACGGTCGGCACTGCTGAACATAACAGCATCGTCACTCTCCTTCTTGGCTTCTGCAACAACCTTCTCAGCTCGTTTACGATCGGCCTCTGCCTTACGCTCAGCAGCCATACGCGCTGCCTCAGCCTCACGAGCTAACTGCTCAGCGCGTTCGCGTGCTGCCTTATCTTTAGCAGCAGCCCTTGCCTCAGCCTTAGCCCTTTCCTCTGCAGCCTTAGCCTCTGCTATACGACGTGCATTTTCTCTTGCCCTCTCCTCAGCCTCAGCCTTCTTGCGTGCCAGTTCTTCTGCTTTACGTTTGGCAGCCGCTGCCTGTTCGGCTTTACGTTTAGCCTCGGCTATGGCGCGCTGACGTGCCTTTTCAACCTCGATAGCTACGAGGCGGTCAATCTGTGCGTTGAGGGCAGCATCTTTCTTCTTCTGTTCGTCGATGATGCTTTGTATGGTCTTCTGCTGGTTTTGCAGAGAGTTGACTATCTTCTGTTGCTCGTCCTTCTGAGCCATCAATGCCTGTTTCTCCTTATTACCTTTATATAATAAGGTGTTCTTCTCCCCCTTCACCACATTGAGTTGCTGACGCTTGGAGTCAACCTGAGCTTGCTTAGCCTGCAGAGCCTTGCCCTGTGAGCGCTGGTAGGCAGCATATTGCCTTACGAAGCGCATACGACGATAGAGTTGGCTGAGGTCTTTGGCTGAGAACACAAACATCATCTCATGCTGTATGCCGTGCTGCTTAGCCATATAGCGCATAGACTTGATGTAGTTAGCCTTGCGCTCGTTAAGTTGCTGTGTAAGGTTGTCGAGTTGTGTGTTGAGCATACCGATATCATTGTTGATGCGCTTGATGTCGGTATTGATGGAGTCGATAGACTGCTGGCGACGGTTCATGTCGGCACCTATGCGCTCCAGGTCCTTGAGTTTCTGCTGCACCTTTGCCTTGTTGGCACGCAATGCCTGTTCCTGCTTGCGAATATTCTGCTTTATGCGAGCCTGCTCATTACGCAGTCCGCTGATGGTCTTATTGTCTGTATTGGCACTAGTGCTATTTTTCTTCTTCGTTGTCTGCTTGCCCTTTGTGGTTTTCGTTGCGACGGGTTTCTTCGCCGTCTTCTTGTTCGACTGTGCGGTGGCAAGTGACAGAGATAGTGAGGTGAGTATGATTAGCAGTAATGTTCTCATCAAAGGAAGCGATATTTTTTTTGTGTGTATTACAGATTACCGAGGCGCTCAAGGAACTCCTCTGCTGTTATTTGTCTATATCGGTCGGATACGTTAGTATTGGCATCCCAATTGCCGTCAGTTGATATGTTGCCCATATCGATGTTGAGCGACATAGAACCAGAGGATAGCGCCTTAGATCGGAAGGTGATATTCTCTTGGGTTGGGAACTGCTTTACGCCTAGTGGGGTGAAATAGTCGTAGGTGACGTTGACACTGGCCTGCTGGGCAGATGCCTTGCAGTAGGTTATGTTGGCAGCCTTGATGAAGGCATCGTCATCAGCAGTCCACTGATAATTCATCTTGTCAGCATCAAAATTTATGTTGTTGGTTTCATCACTATTCTTGGCTACAGAGAAGGCGAGTAGGTCGCTGTCGCCGAGTTTCTCTTTACCTGGCTGGAATAGCTCGTTCCAGAACAGTGACTGCAGGGTGTAGAAGGTGATGCCCTCAGCCTTGATGAATGGCACTTCGGCATAGCTGGCTTTTACGTATTCCTTGTGCACACGGTCTATGAGCAACACATAGGTAGGGGTAAACTCCAGGCGAGCCACCTCCATCAGTCCAAATGGTACGATGGTGATACGTATCACCTTATTGCGTCGCATCTGCAACTTACCATCTATGGTGATATCCTTACCCATACCAGTTATGCCGAGGTTTATTTTGGATGATATATTCTGAACATATACGGCACGATCATACACCTGGCGCAGGAAGTTCAGTTGCTGTTGTGACTCAAGGAAATCAGATGATGGAGCAACGGCTGTGGTGTCGTCACTCTCTGTGGTCTGTGCGTATGAGGCTATGCTCACAACGAGCATCATTGCCAGTGATAGTATCTTCTTCATTTCTTCAGTTTCTTATTGATTTTTTCTGCATGTTTGGCTATCTCGCCATCAGGGTCGTCGCCTTCTTTTAGGTGCTCCAGAGCCATATCGATATATGCCTTAGCATCTTCGTAGCGCTTTTGTTTATATAGTATCCATGCGTAGGTGTCGAGGTAAGTGGAGTTGTTGGGTTCCACAGTGATGGCGCGGTAGCTCATCTTCTCAGCCTTCTTCAGGTCTTTGCCTTCAAGGGAAAGGAAGTAGGCGTAGTTGTTGAGGCACATCACCTTATCAGGGTTATACACCAGACAGCTGTCATAGGCTATGTATGTATCGTGTATGCGCCCCAGCTTTTGGTATATGTCACCCAGCAGTCCGTAGATGTCGGCTGCCATCTCCTTTGGTGTTTCGCTGTTTATTATCGATGCTCCGCGCTTGAGTGATGATATGGCATCGTTATCGCGCTTGTTGATATACTGTGCCAGTCCGAGGTAATAGTACAGCGCAGGCTCGTCAGGTATGTATTCCACTGCCGTCTGACACTCTTTGATAACGTTCTCGTCTATGCTGTCACGCCACATCTGCTGTATCAGTTGCAGTCGGGCAGGGGTGTTCTCGGGGGTTATCTTGAGCACATCTCTCCATGCCTGTATTATCTGGTTGGCAGGTGCTTCCTTTAGTTCCAGATATGCTGCCTTGAGCTCAGCCACCTCAGAGGTTTTCTGGGGTATTGCCAATACCTTGTCAAACTCTTGCAGCACTCTTGCCGAGTCGCCTCCGTTCTCCTCGCTATTCTTCACCCAACTGCGTATCAGTTCAACACGGGTGTTGGGGTCAGTGCGAGGGTTTACGAGTATATCATAAAGGTATGTGTCAGCCTTGTCGTTCTCGCCATTGCTGCGATAATAGTCCATGAGCGACATCTGTGCCTGAGCATGATCGGGTTCCTCTTTCAGCACGCTGTTGAAGGTATCGAGTGCCTCTTGCTTTCTGCCCTGATTAAGAAACCAGTTGCCTAGCATCACTTTGAGGTTCATATCGAAGGGGTGGGCATCGATAAGGCTTTTCAGTTCACGATAGGCGCCTTCATTGTCGTCCATCATGGCGTGTGCCTGCATCTTCTCCAGTGTTATCTCCTCTGTCTGTCCCTCTTGCAGTTCAATACGGTCCAGCGTTGCCAGAATCTTGGGATAGTCACGCTGTTGCTGGTATATTCTCAGTAGCAGTTCCAGGTAGTCAGTGCGGTCAGGCATTCTTTTCACCAGTCCCTCATACACCTCGGCAGCTGCTGGTATATTGTTTTGAATCAGGTATGTCTGCGCCAGTCTTTCGCCAAACTCGTTGTTGTCAGGTTCCAGTTCGGTGGCTCTTTTCAGGTATGCTGTGCCCAGCGAATCCTTCTGCATTATCATGTAAAAGGTGCCCAGAGCATAGTTTGTCTCAGGTGCGTTGGGATTAAGTTCGTGGCAGTGTCTGAACAGTTCAAAGGCAGCGATATAGTTGCCCATATCCTGCTGTCTTACCGCCTCGATATAGAAATACTCATACTTGCCCGCTGAAATGTTTAGCGAACAAAGCATCAATAGTATGAACAAAAATCTTTTCACTTCACTCCCGTATGACCATAGCCGCCAGCACCTCGTTCAGTTTCGTCAAGTTCCTCCACCACTACGAAGTCGGCCTGTTCGTGTTTGGCTATCACCATCTGTGCTATGCGTTCGCCTGGCTCCACTGTGAAAGGTTCGTTAGAGAGGTTTACCAGCACTACGCCTATCTCGCCACGATAGTCGGCATCGATGGTGCCAGGGGTGTTGAGCACAGTGATGCCGTGCTTCAGTGCCAGTCCGCTGCGTGGGCGCACCTGTGCCTCGTAACCTTCAGGCAGGGCTATGAACAGTCCTGTCGCTACGAGTTTACGCTCCAGGGGTTTAAGGGTGAAAGCCTCTTCTATATTGGCACGCAAATCCATGCCAGCACTCTGTGGTGTGGCATACTGGGGTAAAGGCTGTTTGCCTTTGTTTATTACTTTTACCTGTATCATGGTGTCAGCTTTTTCTTTGAGATATTATTGTAAATAATATGCAAAGGTAGTAATTTATGCTGACACAGACAAAAAAATAAACTATTTTTAATAAGTGATGGTTTATTTATTGCGCAGTTCTGATGGGTATGCACCTAGATAGCGCTTAGTATAGCGGTTGAAATATGAAGTGCTGGTGAAATGGAACATACTGGCAATCTTTGAACTGGACAACCCCTCATTGGTCAGCAACTCATAGATGTCCTGTGCTGTGAACTTATTAATCCAGTATGATGCTGAGTAGCCGCTCACCTTATTACATATTTCAGAGAGGTATTTAGGCACCACGTTCAGTTGCTCGGCATAGTATGCAACCTCGCGGTTGTATCTGTATTCACGTGCCTGTAGCATCTCGATGAACCTATACATGATGTTTGACGATTTCTGGGTGTAGTGCTCGCTTCTGTGTGTGCGCGAGTGAATATCAAATAGGTCAAGCATGAGCATCTTTGCCGATACACGCAGTATGTCGTTATAGAACTTATGGGTTGTTGCGTTCAGACGTCTGATGAAGTTGGCAAACAGGTTGATGCAAAGCTCCTGGTCTGAGTCTTCCAACTCCAATATAGGATTGGAATACAGTGTCAGCGTTCCCTGTATGATATAAGGATTACGAGGACCGCTCTGTCTGAGGAATGACTCCTCTATGTATATTACGTCGCAGACGAAATCAGGCGAAGGATTGGTGCTTTTTACGAAACTCTTGTTAAGGAATATGGCACACTGGTTGCCTTTCAGGGTGATGGTGTGACCGTTATAGTCAATGTCACAGAATCCCTTGTAGCAATATACGAAGGCATGGTAGTCGTTAAGCTTCACGTTCGCCAGGTTATCAATGTGCTGGTCTATGATAACATTTTTCATGGGGTTTGTAGTGGTTTGTAGTTTCATAATAGATTTTCTGTTAATTTGTACTTACTGGATGCAAATATAGCACAAATAATTGTATTGTGCAAATAATTTGTGGAAAATATAACCAAAATAACGGAAAAAAGCAACCAACTGTACATTAAGTGTAGTATAGTTAGTTGCTTTTTTTAATGGCTTATCCAAAGCCATGTTACACCGTTGGACTATTATTTTCCGTGGTGCTCGTCGCTTACAGTGAGCTTCTTACGACCTTGTGCACGACGATTAGCGAGCACGCGACGGCCATTCTTTGTTGACATACGCTCACGGAAACCATGCTTGTTCACGCGACGACGATTGTGTGGCTGGAATGTTCTTTTCATTTTCAGATATCTTTATTTTTGTTATATTTGCGCAATTCGAGGTGCAAAGGTACAAAGAAAAGTTGAAACATGAGAGTTGAAAGTTGAATGGAAGCTTCTATTTAATATTTTTTAACAGCTCATTCCCAAAAACTTTATGCTTTCTACATTATACTTTCTACTTTTTTATTACCTTTGCACCGCTTTGTGCGTACGTACCATAAATAGAACGTATGAATTTCAGTAAATAACACAAGATAAAAACAATGATTAATTCACAGGACATTAAGAAAGGCGTTGCCGTTCGTATGGATGGCGGCATTTGGGTTTGCATCGATTTCCAGCATCGCAAGCCAGGTAAGGGTAACACTATCATGATCATCAAGCTGAAGAACGTGACTGACGGTCGCGTGCTTGAGCGTCGTTTCAATATTGGTGAGAAACTCGAGGAGGTTCAGATCACTCGTCGTCCATACCAGTATCTGTATAAGGAGGGTGAGGATTACATCTTCATGAATCAGGAGACATTCGACCAGACTCCTATCCCTGCAGAACTCGTAACAGGCGTTGAGTTTATGAAGGAGTCTGACGTTGTTGAGGTTGTCAGCGATGCTGATACTGACACAGTGCTCTATGCTGAGATGCCAGTTAAGACCGTTCTGCGTGTTACTCACTCTGAGCCAGGCATCAAGGGCGATACAGCTACTAACACACTGAAGCCTGCTACCCTTGAGACAGGTGTTGAAATACGTGTACCTCTCTTCATTGAGGAGGGTGAGCTCGTGCAGGTTGACACCCGCGATGGTAGTTACCTGCAGCGTGTCAAGGAGTAATCCGTAGAAAATGAACTATAGCATTATAGTACCAGTATTCAATAGGCCTGACGAGGTTGATGAACTGCTTGCCAGTCTCACCCGTCAGGCTTATACTGATTTTGAGGTGGTCGTGGTTGAGGATGGTTCCACCGTTCCTTGCAAGGAGGTTTGCGACAGGTATGCCGACAAACTTCCTGTGAGGTATTTCTTTAAGCCTAACAGCGGACCAGGTCAGAGTCGTAACTATGGCGCTGAGCAGTCACAGGGCGACTATCTCATAATACTCGACAGCGATGTGGTGTTGCCTGATGGCTACCTTGCCGCTGTTGACAAGGAGTTGCAGGCTAACCCCTGCGATGCCTTTGGAGGTGCTGATGCCTCACACCCCTCCTTCACCCCAGTACAGAAGGCTATAAGCTATTCCATGACCAGCTTCTTCACCACAGGAGGCATACGTGGTGGAAAGAAAAAACTCGATAAATTCTATCCTCGCTCATATAATTTGGGCATTCGTCGCCAGGTGTACCAGCAGTTGGGCGGATTCTCAAAGATGAGGTTTGGTGAAGACATCGATTTCTCATATCGCATAGTTGAGGCTGGCTATCAGTGCCGTCTGTTTCCTGATGCGTGGGTGTGGCACAAGCGTCGTACTGACCTCAGGAAGTTCTTCCGTCAGGTATATAACAGTGGTATAGCGCGCATAAACCTCGAGAAACGTCATCCAGGCACCATGAAACTGGTTCACCTGCTTCCTATGGTGTTCACCGTGGGAGTGATAGCCCTCATACTCATTTCTGCTGTTGGCAGGGTGCTGATGGAGTATGATGATGTCTATCGATGGTACTGGCTCTGTGCACTTCCTTGGTTGCCCATTCTGCTCTATTCAGCGTTGATTTTTGCCGATTCCACCGTGCAAAATCGCTCCCTTAAGATAGGCTTCATTAGTGTGGCAGCAGCCTTCGTTCAGCTTATGGGTTACGGCTTCGGCTTTATCGAGGCGTGGTGGAAACGCTGTGTGCTGGGTAAGGATGAGTTCCAGGCTTTTGAAAAGACTTTTTACAAATGACAAAACTCACAGTAAAGCAACTTGCCGAGGAAGACCGCCCTCGCGAGAGACTGATGATGCATGGTGCCGATGCGCTATCCAGCGCAGAACTGCTTGCCATCTTGATAGGTTCGGGAAGTAAGGACGAAACAGCCGTTGACCTGATGAAACGCCTGCTTAACGATTGCGACAATAACCTTGCCAAACTCAGCAAGATGTCTCTTGACCAACTGATGACCTATAATGGCATAGGCGAGGCAAAAGCCATTACGATACTCGCAGCCTGCGAACTGGGTCGCCGCAGAGAGAGTTCGGCAATGCCCGAACGCATGTCCTTCCGCACGGCACTCGATATATACAAGCATCTCTCGCCACGTATGCGCGACCTTGATGTAGAGGAGAGTTTCGTGATACTCATGAACCAGGCATACAAAGAGATAAAGACCGTTCGCCTGTCGCATGGAGGAATAACCGAGACAGCCGTCGATGTACGCCTGATAATGAAAGAGGCGCTCCTCAGCAATGCCACCGTTGTGGCGCTGGCGCATAACCATCCAAGTGGCAACACCACTCCCAGCAAGGATGATGATGCACTCACTCGCAAAATCTCTGAGGCATGTCGCACCATGCGCCTGCATTTTCTCGACCATGTCATCATAACCGATGGCAACTATTATTCATACAGAGAACAAGGAAAGTTATAAATATGAAGCTCTTTGGGCGAAAAAACAAAAAGATGACTCAAGAAGAAAAAAACGATACCGAACAGCGCATTGTTGAAGTGCTGAAAACGGTTTTCGATCCTGAAATACCCGTCAACATCTACGACCTCGGACTAATCTATAAGATAGACCTGGCCGACGATGGCTCACTCGATATAGATATGACCTTCACAGCACCATCATGTCCAGCAGCCGACTTCATCATCGAAGACGTGCGCTCCAAGGTGCTTGCCGTAAAGGGTGTCACCTCTGCCAATGTCAATATGGTCTTCGAACCTGAATGGGACAAAAGCATGATGACAGAAGAAGCCAGAGTTGAATTGGGGTTTGAGTAGAGGGCATGACTTCCACCGCGCTAACTCAGACCTGTATCCATTGCTAAAGCAGCATGCAAAGCGTATGAGGGCAAATCCCACAAAGGCAGAGGAGGTGATGTGGCAGTTGCTGAAGAATGACTCGCTAGGGGTAAGTTTTAAAAGGCAATGTGTCATACTTGATTTTATAGCAGATTTCTTTGCACCAGCATTAAACCTTATAATAGAGGTAGATGGCGAATACCATAACGAAGAAGAGCAGATGATTCTTGATGAGGCGCGAACACATCGACTCAAAAATAAAGGCTATAATATTCTAAGATTTACGAATGATGAAGTTCTGTGCCACACAGAATATGTCATAAGAATTATAGAGGACTATATATCACAAAATCAAAAGGACTAGTATATTCCATGTCACAAGCATTTCGCAATAAGCAGAGCAATTCGTCTCCCTCCCATTTGGGGGAGGGCAGGGGTAGGGGGCTCTATTTCCTTTCCGATGCCCATTTAGGTTCCTTGGCAATACCGCATCGTCGTATGCAGGAACGCAGACTTGTCCGTTTTCTCGATGAGATAAAGGATAAGGCAGAGGCTATATACCTACTTGGCGATATGTTCGACTTCTGGTATGAGTATAAGCAGGTGGTGCCTAAGGGATACACGCGCTTTCTCGGCAAGATATCAGAACTCACTGATATGGGTGTTGAGGTGCATTATTTCACAGGCAACCACGATATATGGGCATATAGCTATTTAGAAGAAGAATGTGGTGTCACACTGCATAAGAAACCATGCACCCTAGAGCTGCACGGCAAAACCTTCTTCCTCGCTCATGGCGATGCACTGGGCGATCCTGACAAGAAATTCAAACTTATCCGCAGCATATTCCATAGCCCACTGTGTCAGCGTATGTTCAACTGGCTCCATCCCGACCTTGGAGTGCAGTTCGGACTCACCTGGGCAAAACACTCACGCCTCAAGCGCACAGACGGCAAGGAACCCCCTTATATGGGTGAAGACAAAGAGCACCTTGTTCTCTTTGCCAAAGACTATCTCAAGACCCATCCCGACATCGATTACTTCATGTTTGGTCATCGCCACATCGAACTCGACCTGATGCTCACCAAGCAGTCGCGCCTTATGATTCTCGGCGACTGGATCAGCCAGTTCACCTATGCCGTATTCGATGGCGACCACATGTATATGGAGAATTATGCAGAGGGAGAGAGTTCACTCTCATAGCAAAAGAGAAATAACCTCATACCCCATCCCCCGCGTTCTTTCAGGTGCAACGCTTGAAATACAAAAAAGCCCGAGAGCAAAGGCTCCTGGGCTTCTCTTTTCCCTTCCTCACGGAGGAGATTAGAATTCTATATATTAACTAAATTATTATTTTGGCCGTCGGCACCTATTATGGTGCTGGCGGTCAATTGGAATTGCTACCCTCACGGGCTGCACTACCACAAATATGAAAAAAAAATAGTGAGATGCAGCGGTTATCAGCCCCTGCATCCCTGTTAGGGTTTATGGGTTAGAGACCATCACCAGCGCTTATTGGATCTGGATCGCTAGGATTAATCTCTTCATTATCACCCATGCTGTAGTTTGTTTCAGGGTTCGTGATAGAGCCAGCAAGTATCTTAGGATTGTTAATCTTTACAGCCTTTATCTCAGGCTGAATATATTCTTTCTTAATCATGATTTTGTCTATTTTTAAGAGTTTGATATTAACCTCCCCCTCCCCTTGGGAGGGAAGGGGTGGGGTCGTGAGTCTTTTACTTCACCTGCTGACCAGCTACGTTAAACTTGCCAATCTGTATGCCCTTAGCAGTAACCACCTTTACAGGAGTTGCATCAGAAGCCTCTTCTGCAACACCATTGATAGCTGTTGCTTCGTCCTCGAAACTGATAGAAAGAGAATTCTGAGTTGCTACATTACCTGGCAGATAAGCCTTGTAAGCACCGAGTGAACCGCTTGTAGCTTTCTTGAAGCCAACTTTCTTGTTAGTAGCATCAGTTATAGCGAATACATAGATAGGAGCCTCTGTTGTAGCAGCCTTTGGTGTTGCACCTACAGCCTGAAGCAGGTTAGTGCCCTCATATTCAGCCTCAGCTACCTCAGTGAATGTGTATGTTTCTGGCGAAGCTACAATTACGTAGCCCTTATTAGCAGGAATAGTTGTGCCTGCTGCTATAGCAGAAGACATCTTAACCTTAGAATCTGTTACAGACTCTACAGCGTATGCGGTAACGCCCTCTGGAACGGTTGTTGCGAATGGCAGACCGATTGTTGCGAAACCAGTTGCGCCTACAGTGATGTCCTGAGAAGCTGGCTCTGCACAGTTGATAACGCTAAGAGACTGAAGGTAAGTACTATTCTTTCTAAAGAGCTTGAATACATATGAACCAGCCAAGCCGTCATTTGCGACTACCGTATATGTGAAGGTTTCACTGCCAGCTTCTGCTGGGTTATATGTCCATGTAGCCTTTTTTGTTCCTTCAGAATTATGCAAAGTCAGAGAACGATCACTAGCAGTGCTACCATAATACAAAACGCCTGTGATTACAGTGCCTACCTGCATCTTCTTGTCAAGCGTTACAGTAACACCACCGTTACCTTCACCAGCAGTACTATCATAACCAAAAGAGAGAAGGTTTGCAGTGCCCGATGTGGCATATGACATAACTGTTCTTGTACCACTAGTTGAGGCTACCATCTTACCACCCGTAGAGGTAGTTATTTCATCACCGTCTGAGATAGCGCCCTCTGATGCGCTTGGCACAAATGAATAATCAAGTACTGTCCACTCAGGATAGAAGGTTTGAGCCGCATCTGTGGTATAGCTTCCGCCCAGTTCATAGCTCGTGCCACTCGTGCCGTCGGCATTGGTGTTCCAACCTGTTTGTAAGTATCCAGCGCGAGTGAATACCGCTGCTGAAGGCAATGTGAAGGCTACGCTTTCAGTCTTGGTCTCATCGGCACGTGAACCTGTTACACCCTCAGCAGAACCTGCATTATAGCTGATGGTATAAGTTTCTGCAGCACCAAACGTAACTGTTACGGTAGCATCGCCAGTACCCATAGTCAGCGTGGTAGTTGAGCTGTTGCTATCACCTGAAGGATCGATGCTTGCACCCTCGCCGCTGACAGCCCAGTTCGTTACTTTGTAGCCTAATGCGGGCTCAGCTGTAATCACGGTTGTCTTGCCCTCAGCTACAGAGCTTGACGCAGCTGACACCGTTCCATACGTATCATCACCAGTGCTTGTCACAGCTGAAACGTTATGAGATACTGCAACATTATGGTACACTTTTACTTCACTCAAATAATCTGCTGATGACTTACGTGCAAAACTAACAGTTTTTAAATCTTCAGTCACTACATATACAAACTGATAAGGAGTCTTTGCGACACTCTTTGAAAAGGTTATCTGATGATTATCATCTACTACAGGTGTCTTAATACCAATGGTATTTGTAGAAGCATTTGCCAGCGTAAACACGACGATATCACCTGCCACCAAATCCTCCGCTGGAGTATATGTATTGTTGCCAGTTAATTGATAGAAATCACCATAGGACATACTGCTCATCTTAGTATTTCCTATCTTTGACGCTGTCATGCTGCCACTACCTGTTACTGTATATTTATCAGCAGTAGTTCCATCTGGGGTGATGGTAGCATACAGGTTAGGTGCAGTCTTGGCATCATCGTACTTGACTTTGAGATTACGAATCTGAGCGGCATTGCTGCTAGATGTTATAACATACAGCATACTCACAGCATTATCCAATGAAAGCGAGAAAGTGTAGTGTGTACTCTGATCTTTGGGGACAGCAATACCTGTCAAAGTGGTGACTGCTGTAGCACTACCGCCATTCGGCGTATAAGAGGCGGTAAAACCAGAAGTAGGAACCGCAAACTGTGAACTAGTTGCCGTACTGATAGACATGATGTTTTCCGTACCAGAACCAGACGAAGAATCATCATAGTCGAACTCTATGCCAATAATATTAGCTTTGATAGAAGAAACGAACAGAGGCTGGTCTTTCTTCGCTTGGAAAATTGCCTGATTCGGTTGGCCATCAATTGTTCCTGTTGCTTTCTTTCCGACTACGGTAATGCCGCTTGTCGCATCAGTGTTTACATCTTGAGAGGGAGTTACAATCTCGTAAGTTGCATCTGCCCACGCTCCGCTGCATATCGTCAGCAGTAGCGCAAATAGAGATAAAATCTTTTTCATATTTTTGTAAATTAATTAAATAAATAAAGTTTGATATTGTTTGTTATTTCTTTCTGTTTTCTACTTCGCCCACGCACACGCGAGTACATTTGTTAATTAAAATTGGATAAAAATCCGTTAGATAATCATGTTGAAATACATTTGGAAATGCTCTGGAAGTAAAAAGGTGATTAAACGAGCAGGTTAAAACACCATAATACAAAAAGAGCGTAGAACGAATTGCTATCAATCATCTTTTCTTAGAGGTTCTGGAATACCTGTGTACAAAGATTATGATACAATCATCCCACGCCATAGCGTGGAAGCTATCATATCTTTTTTCTTGCGTACAATGAAATTTTCCAGATTTCTAAGAACAAGAAAAAGAATGCGCTTCTCTTCTATTTTTTCCGTAATGTCATGCAGGGTCGCACCCCGCGTTGCGCCTTTGATTACTGCGTCCGAATGGACACAATACACTAAGATGCGTTGCAAAATTACAAAGTTTCTCTGAAACTGCAAAGAATTTTTACATTTTTCTTTTTCTTTCCTCAAAAATAATAGAGAAAAACTTTGATTTTAGAGAATTTTGCTAAACTAACCTCACAACCTCACTTTTTCCTCGCGAACCCAGTGTTTATGAGGATTCCCGATGGTGAGGTTAAGGCGCCCAGACCTCACTACGAACCTCACTTGCAACCTCACTTCTTTATTAGAAGGCAAAGGAGTTAAAGGATTTAAAAACATATGCTCAAACTTAAAGGTGATAAAGTAATCTCTAAGTGAGGTTAACAGTGAGGTAGACAGTGAGGTTAAACGGCTTTAACCTCACTTGTCTCAGCCCAGTATCCATGCGGGTTAAGCGCCCCTAAGTGAGGTTAGTGAGGTTGCTCGCGAAAACTTTAGCGAAACACACAATATTCCCTGAAAATCAGGAAACTTTGCTTCAAAATACTCTGGCATTACTTTAACAACTTCCGGCTATGCTTCAAGATGCAGAAGTAATGCCTCTGCACGCAGAAGCAGCCCCTCTGTACGCAGAAGTAATGCTTCTGCATGCTAAACCAATGCAAGACAAAGAAAAAGCAGCTACGAAAATTCGTAACTGCTTCTTTTTTCAGGGTGGTGCCAACGGGATTCGAACCAGTGACACACGGATTTTCAGTCCGATGCTCTACCAACTGAGCTATGGCACCATTGCTGATTTGCGGGTGCAAAGGTACGAACTTTTTCTCATACCACCAAATTTTTGTTGCATTTTTTTTGTTTTAGTTTGATTTTTGCCTGTGTGTTTCTTGATATGTCGCTGTGTGTTAAGGTGTGATGATGGGAAAAAGAAGATTTTGGCTAAAAAGGTGGAAATGTCGATGAAATCGACTTTATTATATATAGTGGTGAGGTGTAATTATGTTTCAAATGTGGTAAATTTCATTCAAATATTAATATACGCGCGAATGTTACCCCCTCACTTGGGAGTTTTATTGTTACCTTTGCATGTAATTACAAAACAGACTAATTTATCAACTAATCAAAAAACAATTAAAACTTATGACAAAATTATTACAGAAGATGTCATTGCTATGCACTTTGCTTGTATTATTCGTAGCAAGTGCCAGCGCTCAGTCGTACACCAATGAAGACTTCAGTATTACATGGGGTATGGCTGATGGTGCAGAGAGTGCAGCTGTAGCTGTTCCAGATGATGCTTTTATAAGCAAATCATGGGGATATGGTGGTGCTCTTGAGATTGCTTCAACAGCAACAGCAACTTATTTTGACAAGAAATTTACACAGTTTACTCGTGTAGGTGATGGAAAACTTGCCAATGAGCGTCCTCAGTTGGATGACAGTTATGTGGAGTTTAAGTTCAAACCATATCCTGGTATGACGGCTACTCCCGCCTCCCTGTCTTTTGATATTACAAAAGTGGGAACTGGCGACCCAAACATCTGGGTAGAGTGCATTCAGGGTGCTACAATTACCTCTATATCAGCGAATGAAACGATTCGCAAGAACTCAGAAACTACGCCAAGTGAGTCAAAGTCATACGACCTCACACAATTGAGCACTATAACCAGCACTACAGATGAGACTGTAATACGTATCTACATAGGTAAGCTTGCCAACAACAAGCAGGTTGCTATCGGCAATGTTGTTATAGGTGGTAAGGTGGATGGTACTGTTACTAAGTATACCACTGTATATAACCTTGCTACTGCTATTGCGGCATATCATGATGAAAAGAGTAAGAACATCGAAGGATTTGTGGACTATCTGCCTGTGACTACAGCAGAGGCGGGCTCTAATGCCTATGACCTGAAGGTTGACGCAACGAAGGGCAAGGTTGGTCCTAACGGTGACTGGGCACAGATAAACCAGGGTACAACACTTTATATTAAGGGCGTTCCTCAGGGAGCTACCCTGACATTTAGCCTTTATGGCTCAACAGGTCTTACTATAAAGGGAGTGGAATATACAAATGGCCAGACATACACATCTACTAAGGATCAGAATCTGACCCTCAAGTGCACCACGGGTGGCTATATAAAGACTATCACAATTGAGGGAACTGCCTTTGTAGATGTGCTGGATGGAGATGGTTATACTAATATATGGAATTTCGGCAAGAGCAATGGTGCTCCAGAGTTTGCTCTGCAGAAGTCACCTGAATATACTTACACTGTTGAGGGTCGTTCGTTGGTCATCAATACTTCTTCAGGTAAGTTGAACAATGCTTCACGTGACGATATATGGGCACAGTGTAATGACGGTACACTCTTTAAGGTACCTGTTTATGCGGGTTCAAAACTCACATGGGGTATATATAACGAAGGTTCGTCAACAGGTTTCACAGTTGATGGACAGCTGTATAACGAGTACTATGTGTCAAGCGAAGACGGTGTTGCTGAACTCACTGCTAAGGGTATCGGCTATCTGAGCTTCATAAAGATAGAGCCAGAAGAGTTGTATGATATCACAGGAACCATTGCAGGTGGAGCCGTTGATGGTGCTTCAGTGCTCCTGACAGCAGAGAATGGTCAGGTATATAAGGCTGAAATAGCATCAAGTGCATTCAGTGCTAAGATACCTGCAGGCAATTATGATGTTGACCTTAGTGATGATGTGCCTTACGTTGTTTCTTCACCATCACAGGTGAATGTATCAGCAGCTGGTAGCATAGGCGAGATAACAATCGCCGTAGCTCAGCCACAGCAAGTGACGGGTGAAATAGTAAATGCACCTTCAGAGGCTTTCACCCTTACATTCACAGGTGCTTCACATGAAGAGGTGGTTAACTGTGAGGCAAATGCCACTTCTTATGCTGTAACGTTGGATCCTGACAAATATACCATTAGCTCAAGCGTGGGTGAATTGTCAGCTCTGTCGGTAGAGACCTTCAAGGTATTGAAGGAAGCTGTTAGTCATAACATATACTATCCAGCAGCTATCCCTGCAGCTACTCAGCAGGAAATCACTGTTGACAATACAGCTGCGATGGCGGCAAATGTATATAACTCTGTCAGCGATGCACTTGTTGCAGCTAAGGCTGGTAATATCTCAGCACCTGTTATTACCCTTACCAGTGGTCAGACTTATAAGGAGCAGATAAAGGTGGATATGGCCAACGTAACACTGAAGACCAGTGGCGAAGAGAAGGCAACTATCACTTGGTACTACGGCATAGGTTACTGTTACTACAGTTTGGATGAAACAGGCTACTACAATAAGGATCGCGCAATGACCAAGAACTCAAAGCTTATCAAGCATCCTGCTCGTTGGGGTGCCACAGTCCTTGTTACAAAGAATGGTAATGGTTTCAAGGCTGATAACATAATCTTTGAGAATAGTTTCAACCAGCGATTCACTGAGGAAGAAGTGGCTGATGGCGTAATGGCATACCCAATGGGTGATACCAGCATCACGTATGACCGTACCTTGAAGCCTGGTGATACTGGTTATAAAGAGGCCGATTCAAAGGCTATAACTGAACGTGCTGCCGCTATAGGCTTTGAAAATAACCCAACAGGTTGCGAACTTTATAATTGTGTATTCATAGGTTCGCAGGATACATACTACACCAGCGGAACTCAGTACGTTAAGAATTGCGATATTCAGGGCAATACCGACTACATCTTCGGTGGAGGTAAGGTGGTGTTTGATAACTGTAACCTCGTAATCGGTGGATACAGTGACCAGAAGACAAGCGCATATATCACTGCACAGAAAGGCAATGCAGGCGAGCGTTACATCTTCCGTGATTGTACAGTAACAAAGACAAACAGAAAGTTTATCCAGGCTAACCTTGGTCGCGACTGGGGTGGTGCAGCTGCTTCAGTGGTTTATCTGAACCTAAAGAATGAGATTGGTAGCGACATGAGTTACACTTGGACAAATATGGGTGGCGGTGTAGCAGCGGGTACTGCTGACCTCCATGTCTATGACTTCGACCCAGCTATCAATGCTAACTACAGTAAGACTGGCTCTACAGGTTCAAATATCAATGGACTGCTGACAGACGATCAGGCACTCAGCTACTATGCTGATGTGGTTAACTTCCTGGGCTTCACTCCTGAAGGTCTTTATGCAGATGCTTTGGAGCTCGATGAGAACAGTGCTTACAATATGTGTCGTATAGCTGCCAGTGATAATGTAAAGCGTGATGTTATTCTGAATGCCGAACTGAAGAGTGGCACATGGAGCCCTATCACATTGCCATTTGCAATGACTGGAGATCAGATTGCTACTGTATTCGGCGCTGGCACTAAGGTGGCAAAGCTCAATGAAGCTACAGCTACTCAACTGAACTACACTACTGTTGAGGCAATGGATGCAGCTACTCCATATCTCATCAATGTAGGTCAAGATTTCACAACTGGCAATGTTGAAGCTGTTACTATCCTCAAAGATGTAGCAGAGCAGACAGTTTCAGATTGGAAATTCGTAGGTGGTTGGCAGAAGGTGAGCTTGTCAGCAACAAGTGATTACTTCTTCCAGGAGAATGCTATTAGCAAGGCTGCTCTTGGGGCTTCTGTAAATGGCTTTGCGGCTTATTTGACAAATGCTTCTGCAGGTGATGATGTTACCTTCACTATTGATGGTGAACAGCCAACTGCTATCGAGGCAGTAGAGGCTAATGCTGAGGTACACCCTGTTGAGGGCGCATTCGTCATTGGCGATAAGATTGTTATCGTTAAGGACGGTAAGCAGTTCACTGCAGCTGGTGCTCGCATCAAGTAATCAGACTTGCTTATATAACTTAAGTTTCGCAAGTGCTCAACATCTTAGTAGTCAGGAGTTAAGTAGTCAGGAGTTAAGACATTACTCAGGTTATCTGCTATTTATAGGCAAACATAACTCACAGAATGAGGCTCTCGGTATTGTCTTTTTTCGCATAGCTCAAGGCACTTCTACTTAACTACTGAATACTTAACTACTTCAGAAAGTCGAGTTATATAATAAATAAGGTGGGGAATCCCTATGGGGGGTTCCTCACTTTTTGTTAAACGTAGTTAAAAAGTTGGTTGGAATATTGCTTAGCTTTTTAATTTGTCGTAACTTTGTGACAAATTTTTTTTACAAAACAAATTTATATTTACTAACTAATCAATTCAAATCTTATGAAGAAAGTATTACAAAAAATGTCGTTGCTCGGCATGGCATTGATTGCTTCGCTCTCAATGTATGCTGGTGACAATGACCTGCTTTGGGATTACACTGAGGCAGCACCAACGGCTAATCCAGCCAAGGGCTTGAATGATGCCCTGCTGTATTATGGTTCAAATGTGAATGATGCTGCTGGTACAAAGAATGGCCTGAAGGGTGTCAAGTTGAATTCTTCTGGTTACGCATTCTTCGCTAAGCCAGCGGTAGCAGGCAAGTTGTCTCTTACTATTGGACTGCGCAATGGTACTGGCGCATTCTGTGTTGATGTATATAAGTGCACCATAGCGGGCGGTAAGGCAACATTTACGGATGGTGCTGCAGAGCCTGCAGCAACTGACCTCATTGCAACAACAGCTGAGGTGACAGAGTCTAATGCCGTTCATGTAGAGATTCCTGCTGATGTTACTGGTATTTATATTAAGCGTAATACTGGTGCAGAGGGTGTGCTCTCAAAGGTTGTCTTCAAGGAGATTGTTCCGCGTGATTTCACTGACTTCGAGATTACGAATGAAGAGATGAAAACCGATGGTTATACAGGTGCGAACCTGCCAACGGGTGTTACATTCAGCGGAACTTATCGTGGTGACAGTCACGGTTATGGAAACGTAACGCTTGTCGTTCCTGTTGACGGCACTGTTAAGTTCTCTATCGGTGGATGCCGTTATGCAAGTCCTGCAACATGTAAGGTTACCAATTCAAATGGTGATGAAATAGCGACTCCAACGCTGAAGACTGACAAGTGTTATCATGAGGAGGGCAATACTGTCGTTACATACTTCTATGTAGGTCAGCCAACGACTCTGACATTCAGCAATATCGGTTATCTGCCATACTTCAAGGCTGAGGCAACTGAAGTACAGGAGGCAACAATTACCTATAAAGACCAGAACGGAAAGGAACTTGGCAAGAAGACTTTATATGAGGGTGACCCAATAGGTGAGGTTCCTTACACAGAGGCTGACCTCACAATACCTGCCGGACAGAAGTTCCGTGGCTGGGTATATGGCTCAAAGGTTAAGGTTGCTGCAACTGACGTCGTAACAGGCAATACTACTGTTTCTGCTCTCGTTACAGATATAGAGTCTGTTGCTGTTGGAACAGTACAGACATACGACCTCACGCAGAAGGTTTTCTACCCAGAAGATCATGAGACTATCACGATTACTGATGGAAGCTACTACAACGATCACGGTTGGACTATCAATGCAAATGGTACAATCTCTGTTGACGTAGCAGGTAAGGCGCAGGTTGTGGTATCTGAGTGCGAATATGGTAACGGTACGACATTCACAGTAACAGACGCTAAGGGCAATGTAGTAGTTGCTGATGTCAACGCAAAGGCTGCTTCTGGCAGCGATGGTGCTGCTCAGGCATTCAACTATGATGGAGAAGCTACGACACTCACTCTGACTTTCGCTGCTCAGACATTCGTTCACAAGATTTCTGTATATAATGTTGAGGAGTTCCCAGTAAAGGACGATGCAACAGGTTACTTTATCGTAGCCCCTGGTGATGCTGGTGGTTTGATGCTTGCTCTCAATGAGGCTAACTCAACTCCAAACACAAAGATATTCCTGCCAGACGGAACATACGACTTCGGTGAGGCAACTCTGATTGGTCTTTCTGGTACTAACACTTCTATCATAGGTCAGAGCACAAAGGCAATCATCAAGAATGCACCTCCAAAGGAGAAGGAAGGTCTGGGTTCTGCTGATATGCTCCTGAACACAGGTTCTAACCTCTATCTGCAGGATGTAACACTGTGGAATGATATGTCATTCGATGGTAGCACAGGTCGTGCTCCTGTACTGCATGACAAGGGTACAAATACAATCTGTAAGAATGTAAACATGCTGTCTTATCAGGATACATACTATTCTAATAAGGTAGGCGCAACATATTACTTCGAGGGTGGTGAACTGCACGGTGTTGTTGACTTCCTCTGCGGTGATAGTAAGGTTTACTTCAATGGATGTAATATTGTTACCGAGAGCATAAAGGATGCTACGATAACAGCAAACTCTGAGCTTTATGTATTCAAAAACTGTACGATTACACCAAATGGAAAGAAGTATAACTTCGGTCGTGCATGGAGTGCTGACGGCGATGGTCCTAAGTGCGTATTCCTCAATACAACATTGGCTGATAACGGTGCTAACCTGCTAAGCACTCGCTGGAACCCAAGTGGTATCAACGTTGACTACACCGTAGCAGGTGAGTATGGTACAATGGATTCTAATGGTGAGGTTATTACTCCAGCTTCAAATATTGTAACTTTCGCTAAGAAGAGTACCAAACTTGAGACAATCCTCGACGCAAGTGCGCTTGAGACTTACTCTATCGAGAACGTTCTCGGTGAGTGGGCTGCTACAGCTCAGGCTGCTGTAAAGCAGGCTGCTGCTCCAAAGGCAACTATCTCAGGCAATACTATCAAGATTGTTCCTGCTGATGGCGGTGACGCTGGTGTTTACCTCATTGAGGAGAAGAACGGTGGTTTCGTGGCTTTGACCAGCGATACAGAGTACACTTTCCCAGCTCTTGAGGCTGGTAGCAATGATGTTACTGAGGCTGTAGCTTACACCGTTCGTGCTGCAAACGCAATGGGTGGTTTCGGCGAGGCTGCTGACGTGACAGAGGCTACTGCTATCGAGATTGTAGAGGCTAACGCTGAGGCTGAGGCTTCACAGGCTGATGGCACTTACGTTATTGACGGTAAGGTAGTTATCGTTAAGGAAGGTAAGAAGTTCAGCCCTGCTGGCATCGAGATGTAATCTGACACAGAATACACATTATTAACTCGACTTTCTGAAGTAGTTAAGTATTCAGTAGTTAAGTAGTTAAGACAATACCGAGAGCCTCATTCTGTGGGTTATGTATGACTATAAATAGCGGATAACCTGAGTAATGTCTTAACTCCTGACTACTTAACTCCTGACTACTAAGAAGTTGAGCACTTGCGAAACTTAAGTAATAATTATGGCGGGCTCACCAATGGTGGTGGGTCCGCTATTTGTTAAACGTAGTTAAAAAGTTGCTTTTGCCTTCTTTTTATTGTAACTTTGCATGTGAATTTGGCTAAATGTGCACTTATGTCAACAAAGAAAAGACGCAAGAATAGTAATGGTCGCGGACTTCAGGCCGTGACTCTCTGTATTAGTACTTCACTTGTCCTCATATTGTTAGGACTGGTGGTATTTATTGGTTTGGCAGCCCATAACCTTACTGGATACGTAAAGGAGAACCTTACCGTTACGGTAATGTTTGGCGAGGAAGTGTCAAATCACGATGCAGCAGTTATATGTCGCAGAATACAGACTCGCCCCTATGTGATGAGTCTGCAATATATCACTCGTGACCAGGCGCTGAAGGAACAGACGGCGGCATTGGGAACAGACCCATCAGAGTTTCTGGGTGGCAACCCCTTTGTGCCTTCTGCTGAACTGCACCTGAAGGCGAGTTGCGCCAATGCTGATTCGCTGAAGTGGATAGCTAAGGACCTGAAGGGTTACAGGCAGGTGGCTGAGGTGAGTTATCAGAAGGACCTGATGGAGAGCGTAAACAGCAATCTGCAGAAGGTGATGCTGGTGATGATGGTTATCGCCGTGCTGCTCACGCTGGTTTCGTTCTCATTGATAAATAACACGGTGAAACTGAGCATTTATGCACGTCGCTTTACCATCAACACGATGAAACTGGTAGGTGCTTCATGGGGCTTCATCAGAAGACCGTTCCTGGGTCTTGCTGTGCTCGAGGGTCTTGTAGCAGGCATCATAGCCGACTTGGTATTGGCTGGTGGTGTTTATGCGCTATACACCTATGAGAATGATATCACCACAGTGGTAACATGGGAGGTGCTGGCTATAACGGGTGCTGCTGTGCTGCTGTTCGGACTGCTCATCTCTACGGTGTGCACATTCGTGTCAGTCACTCACTTCCTGAGAATGCCTACTAAGAGGTTGTACAAGATATAGTTGAAAGTTGAAAGATAATAGATAATAGTTTTCGTAGCGGAGCGTTTCGTTTTCGTAGCTTGCTAAGCAAGCGTTTTGTACGAACAAAGTGAGTTAAGTTGTGGAAAAAGATAATTTCGCTTTTGGAAAGATAAACTTCATCATGATAGGCATTAGCATGCTTATCGTGGTGATAGGTTTTATAATGATGACAGGTGCTGAGTCTGTTGCAACGCATTTTGATGCTGAGATATTCTCACCTATGCGCATCAGTGTGGCACCTGTGGTGTGCTTTATCGGCTTCGTGTCAGTGATAGCTGGGATAATGTATAAACCTAAGAAAGGGGAGGGTAGCAAATGAATTGGTTAGAGACAGTGATTATCGCTATAGTAGAAGGACTGACGGAGTTTCTCCCAGTATCTTCTACTGGTCACATGATTATCACTCAGAACCTGTTGGGCATCAAGCAGGGCGACCCATTTGTTCATGCCTTCACCTTTATCATTCAGTTTGGCGCCATTTTATCGGTGGTTTGCCTCTATTGGAAACGCTTTTTCCAGTTCGATAACACCCCTGCGCCAGCTGGTAGCAATCTTTTCCAGCGTCTGAAGCACCGCTTCTCTTTCTATTGGTTGCTGATAGTTGGTGTGGTGCCAGCAGTAGTTGTGGGCTTGCTCGCCAAGAAATCGGGTGTGCTCGACTGGCTTCTCGACAGTGTTGAGGTGGTTGCCATCATGCTCGTAGTGGGTGGTGTGTTCATGCTCTACTGCGATAAGTTGCTCAACAAGGGCATTGACGAGAATAATAAGGTAAACGAGAAGCGTGCCTTCAAGATAGGTCTGTATCAGTGTATATCTGTTATCCCAGGTGTGTCACGCTCTATGGCTACCATCGTGGGTGGTATGGCTCAGGGACTCACTCGCAAGCGTGCAGCGGAATTCTCATTCTTCCTTGCCGTACCTACTATGGCGGGAGCCACTCTGCTCGATTTGCTCGACCTGCTGAAGGAAGATGCCTCATGGGCTACCAGCCATAATATCGCTATGCTGCTCTTAGGCTGTGGTGTGGCATTCATCGTGGCTCTGCTGGCTATGAAGTGGTTTGTCGCTTTCCTTTCCAAATATGGTTTTAAGGCATTCGGCATCTACCGCATCATCGTTGGCAGCATCATCATAGCACTGCTGCTGACAGGACATTCACTGGCAATGGTGGACTGATGAACTTCGTAGAAGGCGAGATACTACATATCAACAAGCCTTATGGCATGTCCAGCTTTGGTGCTTTGGCATTCGTGAGAAAGCGAATATCAGAGGCAGCAGGCGTGAAGCGAGTGAAGACGGGACATGCTGGAACGCTCGACCCCCTTGCCACAGGTGTGCTGATACTCTGCACAGGCAAGTGTACCAAGATGATACCCAACCTGCAGTATCACTCTAAGGAATATACCGCCACCCTGCAGTTTGGTGCCACTACGCCCAGTTACGACATGGAGCATCCTGTCAATGCCACTTTCCCTACTGAGCATATAACGGAGGATGGGATAAAGGCAACGCTGGAGCAGTTTAAGGGCGACATAATGCAGGTGCCTCCCACCTATAGCGCCGTGAAGAAGAACGGCGATCGTGCCTACGAACTAAGGAGAAGGGGAGAGGACGTAACGCTCGACCCCAAACCAGTACACATTGAGGACATAGAGCTATTGTGGTTTGACCCAGAGAAGATGCAGGCGCAGATAAGGGTGGAATGTGGCAAGGGCACATACATACGCGCTTTGGCCCGCGATATAGGCAGGGCAATAGGCAGCGGAGCCTACCTCACCCAACTCTGTCGCACCCGTCTGGGCGACGTACGCATAGAAGACTGCATAAAGCTCGACGACTTCGAACAGTGGCTCGAGGGAGTTAAGAGTTCATAAAGCTCATCATATTTCATTCAACATTCAACTTTCAACATTCAACCATATTAAATGAAGCTATCACAGTTTGATTTCAACCTTCCAAGTGCTCAGGTGGCATTATACCCACACAGCATAGAACGTACAGTGACCAACGACAATGGCGAGGAGACCACCTTCTCGCTCAAAAGGCCTGATGAGTGTCGTATGGTTGTTGTGCATAAGAAGTCGCAGAAGATAAACCTCTACAAGACCGATGCAAAGGGTAAGGCCATAAAGGACGAGAATGGCAAGAAACAGCAGCTTACACTGCTCGATATCTTCGATTATTTCGGCGAAAACGATATGTTTGTGTTTAACAATACGAAGGTGTTCCCTGCACGTCTTTATGGTACTAAGGAGAAGACTGACGCCAAGATTGAGGTGTTTCTGCTTCGCGAGTTGAATCAGGAGATGCGTCTGTGGGATGTGCTCGTGGAGCCAGCCCGTAAGATACGTATAGGCAACAAACTCTTCTTTAACCAGGAAGGCACACTGGTGGCTGAGGTGATAGACAATACTACCTCACGCGGACGTACCCTGCGTTTCCTATATGATTGCTCACATGATGAGTTTAAGCAGTCTATCTTCGCACTGGGTGAGGCACCGCTGCCACGCTATATCATAGACCATAAGGGTAAGGACGGACAGTTGGATCGTCCTGTTACAGACGAAGATTTCGAGGATTTCCAGACCGTCTTTGCTACAGAAGAGGGTGCTGTTACGGCTCCTTCAACAGGTTTGCACTTCACTCGCCAGATGATGAAGCGTCTCGACATTCATGGCATTAAGACAGCCTTCATAACGCTGCATTGCGGACTGGGCAACTTCCATCCCATCGAGGTGGAAGACCTCAGCAAGCATAAGATGGACTCTGAGGAGATGCATGTGACAGAGGAAACCTGCAATGCCGTAAATGCTGCCAAGAAGGCTGGTCACCGCGTTTGCTGTGTAGGAGCCAGCGTGCTCAAGGCAACAGAAACGGTGGTGGGTACTGATGGCTATATCAAACCTTACGATGGTTGGACCAACAACTTCATTTTTCCACCTTACGACTACGGACTGGCTGACTCATGCCTCGTAAACCTCTATCATCCTAAGTCAACCATGGTGATGGCAACGTGTGCCTTTGGTGGTTATGACCTTGTGATGGAAGCCTACAAGCAGGCTCTCAAGGCAGGCTACAACTTCGGCTGCTTTGGCGATGTGATGCTGATAGTGAATGACTAAGGTATATTTAGGCATAGGGACAAACCTGGGCGATAAGGAGCGAAATATACTCAAAGCCTACGATTTAATCGAGAAAAAAGTAGGCAGAATAGTCAGGCGTTCCTCTATATACAGAACAGAGCCATGGGGTTTTCAGTCTGAGAACGAGTTTCTCAACACAGTGATATGCGTAGAAACCGAACTGATCCCACAACAGTTGCTTGCCCAGACACAGCAGATAGAGCGCCAGATGGGCAGAAAGCAGAAGAGTAGGGGAGGCGAGTATCACGATAGAGTGATAGATATTGACATCTTGCTCTATGGCAATCTGGAGGTCAACGAACCCAACCTCGTCATTCCCCATCCGCTGATGAAAGAAAGGGAGTTTGTGATGAAACCGTTGGGAGAGATTCGAAATAGCGAAATAACGAAATAACGGAATGTCGAAATGTCGAAATGTCGACATAACGACAAAAGAAACCTAAACAATGAGAAAAACGATTTGGATAATAACCTGTTTGCTGATGACGATAACCGCCGTAGCAGCAGAGAATACCATTAAGGTTGAAGTAACCAACACCTATGGCAAGGCTCGCAAGGCAGTGCCTGTGGTGGTGAAAGTAGATAGCACTACGCAGTCAGCCCTTGTAACGCTCGATGGCAATGAGATACCTTGTCAGCTCGACGACCTCAATGATGATGGAATCTTTGATGAGCTCTCTTTCGTTACTGACATGAAGAAGAAAGAGAAGCAAACATTCGACGTAACGCTGTATGATGAGGGTGCGCCTCGTGAATATCCACAGGTGTGCTATGGCGCCATCGCGATTCGCGATCGTGCCGCAAAGGATCAGAAGCACATGCCGATAAATTCTGTCACCTTCCCTAAGTCAAGCAACCCTTATCAGTACATATTCCCTCATGGAGCCGTAATGGAGAATGATATGGTGGGTTTTCGTGCCTACTGCGACCACCGTCAGTCTATCGACTACTATGGTCACCAGCAGTTGAAGGCAGATATAGCCGAGACAGCATTCTATCCCACAGAGGAACAGAAAGCAGCAGGTTCAGGCGATGACGTGTTGTGGACGGGTTCCACCTTTGGTTGTGGCACCATGCACGCTTGGGATGCTAAGAAGGGTTGGACCATAATGTATGAGAACGTGCGTAACACCACGATGGAGGTGGTAGCCTCAGGAGCAGTGCGCACGGTACTTCGTATCACCAATCGTGCCTGGCAACCCCTTGAGGGCTTCAAGCCTGTAGATGTGGTAACCACCTATTTATTATATAAGGGTCACAGAGACGTTCAGGTTGACGTTAAGTTCTCTCACCCTGTTGATGGATTGCCACTCGCTATCGGCACTGTGGACATAGCCGACCCTAAAGGTGCTGAGGAACATTCTGATTGCAAGGGACTGCGTGGTTGCTGGGGCACAGCATGGGCAGGCAACAATCCTAAGGTGTATGGACAGCACACAGTAGGACTTGCCGTAAACATACCTGAGCAGTATTATAAGAGTGAGTCTCGCTTCTCAAATATGGATAAGGAGCAGGTAGGCACTTATGATGAGAAAACTCGCAAACTCATCATGCCTAATCAGGCACTCGTTGACATAGTAGGCACTGACGGCGACCACCTCAACTATTGGTTTGCTGTCACCTGCGACCTTGAATCATTCGGTTTCAAGGACTCCAAGGCGTGGTTCTCCTTCCTTGATGAGTGGAAGAAGGAACTTGCATCACCAGCTTTGATTGACATAACGAAAAAACTAACTAAATAATTAACCAAATGGAAGCTGTATTTTCTTACATCATCGGCCTTGGCGCCGCTGTTATGATGCCAATCATCTTCACCATCCTTGGTGTGTGTATCGGCATTAACTTCTCAAAAGCTCTCAAGTCAGGCCTCTTCGTAGGCGTGGGTTTCGTGGGTCTTAGTATTATCACCGCCTTGCTTGTTGACACCATGTCACCAGCCCTCTCTAAGGTAGTAGAGATTTATGGTCTGGAACTTCAGGTGTTCGACATGGGTTGGCCTGCTGCTGCATCAGTGGCTTACAACACCCTCGTAGGTTCGTTCATCATCCCTGTATGTCTGGGCGTTAACCTGGTGCTGTTGCTGCTCGGCTGCACTCGCACTGTTAACATCGACCTGTGGAACTACTGGCACTTTGCCTTCATCGGCGCTGTATGCTACTTCATGACAAACTCTATCGCATGGGGCTTCTTCGCAGCCATCGTTTGTTACATCATCACCCTCGTGCTGGCTGATGTTACGGCTAAGAAATTCCAGAAGTTCTATCCAGGCATGGACGGCATCTCTATCCCACAGCCTTTCTGTCAGGGATTCATGCCTTTCGCTGTAGTAATAAATAAGGTGCTCGACTACATTCCTGGCATCAACAAGGTGCACATCGACTCTGAGGGCATGAAGAAGAAGTTCGGTCTCTTTGGTGAGCCACTCTTCCTTGGTGTACTCATTGGCATCATCATAGGCTGTCTGGCTTGTCGTGATTGGGACGAGATAGTAGCTAACATCCCTAAGACCCTTCAGATAGGTATCAAGATGGGTGCCGTTATGGAACTCATCCCACGTATTACCTCACTCTTTATCGAGGGTCTGAAGCCTATCGCTGAGGCTACTAAGGAACTCATCGCCAAGAAGTTTGGTGAAGACAAGGAACTCTATATCGGTATGTCACCAGCACTCGTTATCGGACATCCAACCACTCTCGTGGTTTCACTGCTCCTTATCCCTGTTACACTCGTACTCGCAGTAGTATTGCCAGGCAACCAGTTTTTGCCACTCGCATCACTCGCAGGCATGTTCTATGTATTCGTAATGATACTGCCTTACACCAACGGCAATGTGCTCCGCTCATTCATTGTGGGTCTGGTGATGATGGCTATCGGTCTCTACTTCGTAACATGGATGGCAGGCGACTTCACCAGTGCTGCTCACACTGTGGCTCAGATACACCCTGACGATAAGACCGTTCAGGTTCCAGCAGGTTTCCAGGCAGGTGCGCTCGACTTCGCTTCAAGCCCACTGTCTATGCTTATCTACGCTTGCGTTAAGTATATCTCTTACATTGGTGCAGGCATCCTCACCATCCTTACCTGCGGTCTCGTGGTTTGGAATAGAATGAGAATAAACAAGAAGTAAATAGAATAAAGAATATGAAAAAGTTTTTTGCAATCGCACTGTTGGCAGTATCGCTCACTGCCAGTGCACAGGAGGCTGACCGCTATGTTGGTGCTCAGCACGTGAAGTTCCAGACTGCTTGTCATCCATGTGATGTAAAGCACTATGACACCAAGAAACTGCGTGAGCGTTTCGTGATGGAGAAGGTGATGGAGGCAGACTCTATCCTTCTTACCTACTCACACTACGACCGTTTCATCTTTGGTGGTGCAATGCCTGTCACCAAGACCTTGAAGCTTGAGAACTTCTGGGAGCTCGGTCTCGATGTAGATAAGAATATCAAGGAGAAGTATTTCCTTTACAATCGTGAGATAGGTATCGTAAACTGTGGTCTCGGCGATGGTGTGGTAATAGTTGACGGTAAGGAGTATGCCCTCTCACCAAAGGAGGCACTCTACGTAGGACGTGGTCATATCAGCAAGGACAAGGACGTCAACAAGTCTGTTGAGTTCCGCTCTAAGGATCCAAAGAACCCAGCAAAGTTCTACCTCAACTCTGCAACAGCTCACCAGCACTACAAGACTCAGTGGATTACCCTTGACGGACGTAAGGGTTCGCTCAAGGCAGCCGTTTGGGGACCAGTAGGCACAGTGGAAGAGGCAAACAACCGTACCGTATATAAGCTCATCGTCAATGATGTGCTCGAGGAGGGTCCTTGCCAGCTTCAGCTTGGTCTTACCCAGCTTAACCCAGGTGCAGTGTGGAACACAATGCCTCCTCACACCCACGGTCGTCGTATTGAGGCATACTATTACTTCAACCTGCCAGAAGGTCAGACCATCTCTCACGTAATGGGTCAGCCACAGGAGTCACGCAATGTATGGCTTCACAACGAGCAGGCTATCATGTCACCAGAGTGGTCTATCCACGCAGCAGCAGGCACCTACTACTACACCTTCATCTGGGGTATGGCAGGTGAGAACCTCTACTACAACGATAAGGACAACATTCCTGTGATAGATATTAAGTAAGCACTTTAGTATAAAGTATAAAGAGTAAAGTATAAAGTATAAAGCAATAAGCCCTGCCGACTGGCAGGGCTTATTTTGTTATTCAGGGTTCTTTGAGTCCATGCAGATGGTGACGGGTCCGTCATTGACGAGAGCCACATCCATCATGGCACCAAACTCGCCAGTGCCGATGGGTTTGTTGAGGTCTTCAGACAGCCTCTTTACGAACTTTTCGTAGAGGGGCTGTGTTATCTCATGACTGCCTGCCCTGAGGTAGCTGGGACGATTGCCTTTCTTGTAGCTGGCCCACAGGGTAAACTGCGATACCACGATGATGTCGCCGCCAACGTCCATGATGCTCTTGTTCATCACTCCGTTCTCGTCGTCGAAAACACGGAGGTTCACTATCTTGCGACTTAGCCACTCTATATCTTTCTCAGTATCGTCATTACAGCACCCCAACAGTACGAGGAAACCCTGACCTATCTCCGCCTTTGGCGTTTTGTTCCCGTTATCGTTCCCGTTCCCGTTCTCATTGACTATCGTCACTGAGGCTTTGCTCACTCTTTGTATTACTGCTCTCATAGATCTTCAATTCTCAATTTTCAATCTTTGATCTTTAAAATCTTCTTCCCACAGAGGCATAGACGGTCCAGTTAGAGAATCTGCCTGAGGTGTTTTCGTGTCCAAACTTGAAGGTGTTAAACTGTGCGTTGGTGCGCACAAAC
>JAZLBU010000138.1:0-19656 GCA_045613845.1 Prevotella sp.
TATGGACGAGGCTGAATACTGCGACCGCATATCTATTATGGTGGATGGCAAGATAAGTGCCATAGGCACTCCTGATGAGCTCAAGCGCAGTCTCCATCAACCCGATATGGACCATGTGTTCACCTACCTGGCACGTCAGGCAACCAGATCATCAGACTAATAAAATGAAGCAGTTCTTCTCATTCGTCATAAAAGAAACCAAGCACATCATGCGCGACAAGCGTACGATGCTGATACTCTTCGGCATGCCTGTGGTAATGATGCTGCTCTTCGGCTTCGCCATCACCAATGATGTGAAGAATGTGCGCACGGTGGTGGTAACATCGCATACTGACCACCTCACCCAACAGGCAGTAGAGCGACTCTCAGCATCTGAATACTTCACCATCGTCAAAACGGTGAGCACACCTAAAGAGGCCGAATGGCTCATTCGCAGTCAGAAGGCTGACCTGGGCCTCGTCTTCGCCCCTGATTATGCCAGCAAAAAGAGTGGCGCCCAGTTTATTGTCGATGGCTCCGACCCCAACATGGCACAACAATGGACCACCTACGCCCAACAGATAATTCTCAACTCTCAACTCTCTTCCGAGCTCTGCTCGCCTGGAATCGGACGCAACTTGTTGCTACGCTTGCCAGAGCAAGAACACCTACGGAGCGCAAGAACTCTAAACTCTAAACTCCTCTACAATCCCCAAATGAAGTCGGCATACAACTTCGTGCCAGCCATTATGGGTATGCTGTTGTTGCTGATATGTGCTATGATGACCTCCGTATCCATAGTTCGCGAGAAAGAGCGTGGCACCATGGAGGTGTTGCTCGTGTCGCCTGTGCGTCCGCTGATGATTATCGTGGCTAAGGTGGTGCCCTATCTGCTGTTGGCGCTGGTCATTCTGGCTGTCATACTGCTCATGTCGGCTACGGTGCTCGAAGTGCCCTTACAGAGCGTTGGGTGGATAATCATCGTATCGCTCATCTATATCCTGTTGGCACTCTCACTCGGACTGCTAATATCCAATATCGCCCAAACGCAATTCGTGGCTCTGCTCGTTTCGGCTATGGTACTGCTCCTCCCCACCGTCATGCTCTCAGGCATGCTCTTTCCTGTGGAGTCCATGCCCACCATCCTGCAATGGATATCAGCCATCATCCCTCCCCGTTACTACATCCAGGCAATGCGTAAACTGATGATTATGGGTGTAGGCATTCATGAGGTTTGGCAAGAGGTAGTGATACTCATCTCTATGACCACCCTGCTACTCACCATCTCACTGATGAAATTCAATAAACGACTCGAATAACCCTCTCAACTCTAACCTCTCAACTATGATTAAGCATTTAATCATCAAGGAATTTCTACAGATTCGACGTAATTCATTTATGCCGAAAATCATCTTCATCTTCCCCATCATGGTGATGTGCGTCATGCCCTGGGTGATGAATCAGGAGGTGAAGAATATCCGTGTCGATGTGGTGGATCACGACCGCTCCACCCTCTCTCAGCAGTTGGTGCACCAGATTGAGGCATCAAACTACTTCATCTTCAACGGCCAACAACCCACATACGAAGCAGCACTCAAGGATATCGAAACCTCAAAAGCCGACATCATACTCGAGATACCACACGATTACAGTCGCAACCTAACTAACGGCAAACAACCCCAAATACTCATCGCTGCCAATGCCGTCAATGGCACCAAAGGAGCAATAGGTTCATCATACCTATCACAAATCCTCACATCATCAACCCTAAACTCTCTTCCGAGCTCTGCTCGCCTGAGCACCTACGGAGCGCAAGAACTCTCCACCCTAAACCTATACAACAAGCGCCAAGACTACAAAGTCTTCATGATACCAGCCCTCATGGGCATACTGATGATGATGCTCTGTGGTTTTCTGCCAGCCCTTAACATAGTGGGCGAAAAAGAAAAAGGCACCATCGAACAAATCAATGTCACCCCCGTTTCCAAGTGGTCGTTCATCCTCGCCAAACTCATTCCCTATTGGCTCATCGGACTGATAGTGCTAACCCTCTGCCTTGTGCTCTCGTGGCTCATCTATGGCATCACCTGTCAGGGACCCCTCTGGCTCGTCTATCTGCTATCCATACTCCTGGCACTCTTCTTCTCCTCATTCGGCCTAATCGTGTCCAACTACAGCGACACCATGCAACAGGCAATGCTCGTCATGTGGTTCTTCGTAGTGTGCCTGATGTTGCTCTCAGGACTCTTCACCCCCGTGCGCTCCATGCCCCACTGGGCATACCTCACCACCTACATCAATCCCATGCACTATTTCGCCGATGCCATCCGCACCGTCTTCGTGCGAGGTGGCAATTTCCATACCATTGCCCACCAGGTGCTCGCCCTCTTCCTTATCGCCACCCTCATCTCCATCTGGGCAGTGCAGAGCTACAAGAAGAATAGCTAACACAAGTTTACTTTGTTTACCAAACATATCAGGAAATTTCCAGAAAAAAGTTTGCGAAGAAAAAACTCCCTAACCTCCCTATAGAGCCTCTTATCCCAGTGTTTATGCGCCCTCCCGATAGGGAGGTTAAAATGAAACACCTCCCTATAAACCTCACTAAAAGGTCATCATATCCTCCCTATTTATTAAAGTATATAGTGAGGTTGATAGGGAGGTCTATAGGGAGGTTAATAGGGAGGTTTGGAGCCCCTACCTCCCTATGCTCAGCCCAGTAATCATGCAGGATGAGCGCATAATAGGGAGGTTGAGCGCAAAAAAAAGTTTTTTTCGTCAATATGCTCCGGCATTACTTTAACAACTTCTAGCATTACTTCTATCTGCAGAAGTAATGCCTCTGCGTGCAGAGGGGCTGCTTCTGCCTGCAGAGGGACTGCCTCTGCAAGCTGAAGCATTACCTCTACCCCTCACATCAAAATATCAGCACTAAAATAAGGGTCCGAAATGTTAAAATTTGAAGCATTCCCCCTGCATGGCGTATTACCATTTTTGGTAAACAAAGTAAACTTAGTAAACATAGCAATAGGAATCGTTTTGGGAGTTTAGAGTAAAAAAATGTCGTTTTTTTTTGTGGTTTCAGAAAAACTTCTTAACTTTGTGGCATCTACTATACCTAATAATTATCTTTGAAACTTAAATGCTTATGAAAAAGAGGTTGCTAAAAATAGTTGTCGTCATTTCGTCAACATTATCTTTGCATGCTTAAAATATTTCCCCGATGACCAATCAAATGGACTAAATGGAATTATAAGATTCCATATGTGTATGCTTATACGTGAAACAAAATAACATGGTTTATAAATAGGAGGACAAAGATGAAAAAAGAAATTAAGTTTTTGCTAATACTGTTTGTAATGATGGCATTTTCAATAAATGTCAGTGCTGCAGACAAGAATGAGGGATTGAAGTATGACTTAGTAGGCGCAGGTGTGGGTGCGCAAGGCACATATCTGTGTAAGGTGTCTGTTTATTCCAAGAAAGGAAAAACTCAGGATGCAGACCTGAAGCGCGCTGCTGTGCATGGAGTAATATTCAAAGGTGTAGCTGGTGGTAATGGGGTGGCAACCCAAAGGCCAATGGCGAATCCTACTATAGAGTATGAAAAGGCAGACTTCTTTAAAGAGTTCTTTGCTGATGACGGTCCTTATATGGCATACGCTAATGTTCAGCCAGGAAGCATAGGACGTATTCAAACTGCAAAGAAGGAAATCTGCGTGTCAGCTATCGTGGTGATTTCAAAAGATGAGTTGCGTAAGTTTCTGGAAAAAGCAGGCGTAGTACGTGGCTTAGGTAGTATGTTCTAATTAAAAAAAGAAACTGATATGAAGATAAGATTGATTATTATTGCTATATTGGCTTCAATGGCTATGTCTATTCAGGCTCAGGAGATTAGAATGCCTCAGAAACCTAAGAAGAAAGCCTTTAAAGACATCTCTATGCAAGAGAAGGGCGTATGGTTTGCTGTGGAGGCTGGTGCAGGTTCTACTGCTGAGAGTGGAATGAAGAATGCGCAGATAGCTACGGCAACTTTTACTGGAGGCTATCGCTTCAGTGAATACCTGAAAGTGGGAGCTGGTGTAGGCGGAGGATATTATTTTAACAACTCAGACATTCGCGATGCGAGCGATAGGGTCAACATTCCTGTCTATGCCCATATTAGAGGTAATATGATGACTCAGCAGTATCAGACAGCTGTGCCCTACTGGGCTTTCAGCGTAGGTGCCAGATTTAAAGATGGAGCATTCTTCAGTCCGGCAGTAGGCTTCAGATTTGGAGAGCATCGCAGTTCATTCATTATGTCTGTAAAGTATGAGTATGGTGAGATAAAACTTTTGGATGGCAAGAAATGGTGTAGTTCGTTCCATCTGTCATTCGGTTACGAAATGTAAAGAAGAAAGGAATTAAGAAATGAAGAAGAAACTGATATTATTTTTGCTTGCTGTAACGAGTGTTACTACAGGCATGGCTCAAAAGACCTCGGTTTATGCCTATACTAACAATACACTGGAATGCCTGGGAACTGATTTGGACGGCTCGCAGACAATACGAGTGTCAGGCATAGGCAGAACACGTGCGGCTTCTCGTGAGCAGTGTAGAAAGAATGCAGTGTGGGCTGTTATATTTAAAGGTGTTACTGGTGGTATAGGTAATTGCAATATGCGTCCGCTTATCAATGAGCCTAATGCTGCTGAAAAGTATGAAGATTATTTCAACATCTTCTTTACTGACAATGGAGAATATCTGAAGTATTGTTCTATGGAGGACAATAAAAAGTACTCACAGAAGAAGGCTAAGGCGAAGACACATGCAAACTATACATATACAGTGCGCGTTCTTCGTCCTGAACTTCGTCAGCGATTGATAGACGACGGTGTATTGAAGAAAGAATAAAGTATAAAGTATAAAGAATAAAGAATATGGGTAAGAGAATATTTTTAAACATAGCTATGCTGTTTGTATGCTTAGCTATGATGGGACAAGCTAAGAAACCTGCACTGATGGTCTTTCCAAGCAATGTGTGGTGCAGTACCAATAATTGCATGACAACCTTTAATAATCAGGGTGTGACAGAATACGTTCCTGATTACAATAAGGCTCTTAACACCAATGCTGACCTTTCAGCTGTTATCTCAAAGATTGGTGGACTTATGTCAGACAGAGGCTTCCCACTGAAAGACTTGGGACAGACTATGCGCTCTCTCAATAATAATAATGCCCTAAACAGTGTTTCGGTAAGCAGAAGCTCAGGAGCCAAGATACAGGAGAGTCCACTTGATCGCCTAATGCGTGTGGCAAAATGCGATATACGTCTTGAGGTGGAGTGGACGGTAAGTCAGATTGGTCCAAAGAAGCAGGTACGCTATGTGCTGAAAGGACTTGATGCCTATACCAACACTCAGGTGGCTGAGGCAAGCGGAGTGGGACCACAGTCTTTCTCTGCTGATGTGCCAGTGTTGCTCGAAGAGGCAGTGATTGACAAGATGGATGGTTTCTGCTCACAGTTGCAAGCTCATTTTGACGATATGCTGGAGAATGGACGTGCAATACTGATAGACATTCAGGTGTTTGACGGAGCAGGCGTTGACCTGGAGAAAGAATATGATGGCAAGGAACTCATTGACATTATTGACGACTGGTTTAATGACAATACGGTAAGCCATCGCTACAACCGTGTTGACAACACTGAGACAATGGCTAAGTATGATGATGTTCGTATGCCTTTGTTTGATGTAAACAACAAGGCTATGGATGCTCGTCAGTTTGCCAACAAACTTGTCAAGTTCTTAAAGTCAGCACCATACAATATTCCTGTCAAAATATTCAATAGAGGTCAGGGATATGTAATGTTAGCTTTGGGTGAAAAGTAATAACTTTAGCAAGATTACCATTATGAAAAAACTTAAGAATATTTTATCGGCATTCTTAATGCTGACATTTACAGTAGCTGCAAATGCTCAGGACTGTGAGATGCAGATGGCCGTTGTGGTTGATGATCAGTTGGCAGGCATTCCAATCGAGTCACAGGGGGTATTGGTAAATTCCCTTGAGAGGATAATCTCGTCAAACGGCTTAACAAAGGATGTAACGTTTGCTCAGTTCCTGCTGACAGCAAAGGTTGAAGAACTGGATAAGCACATAGTAGCAGGTCCTCCGAAGCAGCATGTACAAAACCTCGGCATAACACTCTATGTAGTAGATGCCATTAGCGGACAGAAGTACGCAAGCACCTACACAGAAGTTGACGGAGTAGGTAAGAGTGAACAGAAGAGCTATAATAACGCCATACAGAATCTACGTCCGCAAAGTGATAAGGTCGTAGCATTTATGCAGAGCGCAAAAAAGAAAATTATAGCTTATTATGACAAGAACTATCCTACCCTGATAAAAGAGGCTCAGACAAAGGCAAACTTCAAGCAGTATGAAGAGGCACTGGCATTAATATGCACCGTGCCCATCTGTAGTAAAGGCTATGCTGAAGCTATGCGAGCAGGACTGAAGATCTATGACAAATACATCGACAGACATGGTATCCTGCTTCTCAATAAGGCAAAGGCTATATGGGCAGCAAATCCAACTGACGTGGGTGCCATTGAGGTTGCAGAACTTATAGGACAGATAGACCCCACCGCTTCATGTCACAAGGAAGCGATGCAGTTCTTGCAGACAGTGCAGAAGCAAACACGTGCAGATATAGAATATGAAACCCATAAAAAGTATGAAGACCAGGTTGACCTTGAGAAACATCGCATAAATGCTATTAAGGCAATAGGTGAGGCATACGGAAAAGGACAGCAAACGCAAGTTAATATTATGAGGCTGTAATATCTGGACAACCTGCAATCCTTAACCACCAACTTGGTGTATGCGAAGAGAATATTATTTTACAAAAAAATCCTATTATTAACTAAAAACCGAAAAGCTATGAAGAAAATTATGATGACATTGGTGGCTATGATAGCCTCCACTATGATGGTTAACGCTCAGACCTATAAGGTAGGTGACCTGTATGATGTGAATGGGTTGAAGGGCATAGTATTCAAAGTTGACGATAGTGGTCAGCACGGCTTAATTATGTCTCTTGATGATTGTGATGACAGTTGGTGTGTTATAAAATTGAATAAAAAAGACACTAAACATGAGTCAATTCCCACTGACACAGAAGCTTTTGATGAGAATGACGGCCAAAAAAACATGGATGTAATAGAGAAATACATCAACGAAACAGGCATTTCATGGGATTATTTCCCATTGATGAAGTGGGCTCGTGAACTCGGTGACGGATGGTATATTCCTGCAAAGAACGAACTGTGGGATATCATCAAGTATGTAAACATTGGCGAAACGCAAACCATGGAGATGGACACGCTGAGAGCTCTTGATAAGAGAATTAAAAACATTCGTGGTAAGGTAAAAAAAGATAGAAGCATAGGCTTTGTGAAGAACGTATCAACATCACCTATTAATAGTTTCTATGTATTTAATATCATGCTTTCCTCAACAGAAGTAGAGGGAGGCAGTGTCTGCGGAGTTTACTTCAAGGAGTCAACAGGTAGCAGAATGAAAGCTGGCAGTATAATAGGTTTGGCAAAGACTAAAAGAAAGGGTACATTCGAAATGATTCCTGTCAACAAGATTACTCCAAGCGCTAGCAAGAAATTCTCTCCAGTTGCATCACGTGCCGTACATAAATTTTAGACTTAAGTAATAAAGATTATGCATGCTACAAAATATTTATTAATATCAATCCTATGCCTAGCCATGCAATATGGCTGGGCACAGGATGAGAAGCCTTATTTTGAAGGCGAAATTATGCGTACCCGTATGGTAAACGGAAAGGGAGGAGAATACCGTGGTAAACATATAGAGCGGTACGTATATAAAAATGGTAATCGTCATATATACGACACTCGTTTAGGGTTTCATAGCATTCAGCTTTATGACCAGAATAGATGTATCATATATTATGATGGACAGGATAAAGGTGTTGAATATCCTCTAGATAAGTTGTTCAATATTGGCATATCAGATGCTGCATGGGGAAAGAGTAACGCATATACTTTCGAGAAGACTGACGAAACCAAGGTAATACTAGATTATGAATGTGATGTATATAGAGCAACCAAAGAAGTTCAGCAGAACTTCAAAACACAATCACTGAACAAGAATAGTGTGATAGAGTATTACTTTGCAGTTTGTCCAAAATGGAAAACAGATAGCATCTGGTTCAAATTTGCTGACAACGATAATTTCCCTGTCGAAGGAATGATAATAAAACAGGTGAGAGATGAACAAGTAAAGGGAAAGTCTGGTTTGTTTAGGCTTAATGGTAATTTCTATCAAAGCGAACGCGTTACAAAAATAGAAGAGCGCGAGGTTGACGATAAGGAATTTGAAATACCAGAAAGCATAAAGGTACAGAAATTCCGCACTTATTATTCTGCAAGTGCACTACTTGGAGAACTAGAGGCAGCCAACAAAAAGGCACTAAAAAAGGAAAAGCGCTATCCTACGCAATTGCCAGACAATGAGACTTTTGATACAGACGACGAATGGGAAGACTAAATGTATAGAATAAGGTACATAACATTATTATTGCTACTGATTTCAGCAGTAGCAATGTATGGGCAAGAAACCACCAGTGAGATGCAATATAAGCGCAGCTCACTGGCGGTTATCAACATAAAACACCCTAAATATGCCTATAACAAGGAGATAGAGTTTATATTGTCAAAGTCGGGAAATCCTGAGCGATTTAATGACCACTCTATGAAGGTGCGTTCTGTGGTATTTTCACATGAGGAAAAGGACCAAACAGACAATATCAACAAGTTTATAGAACAGAACAAACTTGGTCGCCGTTTGGTTTCCAAGTGGTTTAATCACAAGAAGAACTCAGGCTTCGACATGAGTCTTGTTCGTGAACGTGGCTTATATAACGCCACTGCTGCTGACCTTGCTATGGCTGCACATAGCGTGCGCGGTAAGGCAATGTTGGAAGATGCAGGAGAGAATCTTATAGGCAACACTTACGTTGTCTTTAATGATATACGATATGTTGATCGCTCTACTACTTGGAATACCATAAAGGAGATTGCAGTTATGGCAACTGCAGTAGCCGCTTCTGTAACGTTAGGTAGTAATATGGGCTCTATAATGATGCATGAAGATTTGGGAGGCAAGGCAACATCGTGGTTATACGGTAGTATTACTGACAACATTAAGGGATTTGCCGTTACTATGAATACCTACCTATATCGCTTGAAGTGGAATGATGATGTCGCTAATACATTCTACACACAGCATTATACGGATAATGATAACATAGACCAAGCTAAGATTGCTGCATACAATAGTTCTGATATATACAAATTGGAATATGTTGGCAAGATAGAGAGTAAAAGTAGTAAGACGGTGCTGAGCGGAGTAAAGACTAATGAGGAACTTATACGCAAGGTGCTTACGCGTACCCTTGACAAAAATCTTGCAGACTTACAGCATGAATTTGAAGATTTCCGCATCAAGGCCCCATTGATGTCTTCAGAACCCTTAAGGGCTCAGATAGGCATGAAGGAAGACGTTTCTGAAAAATCAAAATTTGAGGTGTTGGAGGTAATAACCGACGAAGATGGTTGCACGAAATACAAGCGAGTTGGAATAATAAAACCTATGAAGGACAAAATCTGGGACAACCGCTTCATGGCAGTGGAAGAGGGAGCTGAGAATGCCACCCTTGGCTTCACCACCTTCGAAAAGGTTAGTGGTGGCGACTTCTACCCTGGCATGCTGATAAGGGAAATAAAGTAAGGTAACATTCAGTACGTTGGTCGACAAAGTTGCCAACCTATATTAAAGCTTCACCCCATGTAGGAATTGCCTGCATGGGGTGAGTTATTTTGGTAAACATCGAAAACAAAGTAAACTTAGAAAAAAGTTTGGAAAAAGTTTGGCGATATTGAGATTTTGTTGTAATTTTGCCATCGAAAGGATAGCATGTTGCTATCAAAATTAAAAAGAATTGAATATGGCACAGTCAGCAGTTACAGTAAGGATAGACTCGGATATGAAGTCGAGGTTCGATGAGCTCTGCGAGCAGTTTGGCATGAGTGCAAACACGGCTTTCAACATTTTTGTGAAAGCGGTTGTCAGGAGTCGTAGCATACCATTTACCATCAGAGGAGCAAGGACAGAGCAGTCAAGTGCGCTTGACCTGTTCGTTAAGCAACGCAGGGCAGCAGAAGCAAGCATGGAGCCTGAAATGACATTGGATGAAATCAATGCGGAGATTCGTGCTGCAAGGTAATCACTCCTGCACAGTTTCTTGAGATTATGCAGTCATAAGCTTCACCCCATGTAGGAATTGCCTGCATGGGGTGAGTTATTTTGGTAAACATGGTAAACAAAGTAAACTTAGTAATTCACCACGTAGTTGAGGATGAAGAAGATGGAGAGGATGTACATGGCGATGGAGGGTTCCTTATAACGGCCACTGCACACCTTGATGATGACATAGGAGAGCATGCCGAGGACTATGCCGTCGGAGATGCTATAGGTGAGGGGCATGGAGATGATGGTGACGAAGGCGGGGAGTGCCTCGGTGAAGTCGGAGAAATCGATGTCAGTGATGCACTTTATCATGAGCACGCCTACGATGACGAGGGCGCTGGTGGTGGCTGCTGGGGGAATGATGAGGAAGAGGGGTGAGAAGAACAGGGCTATGAGGAAGAGCATGGCTACGGTGAAGGATGTCATGCCTGTGCGACCGCCTTCCATGACGCCTGCACTGCTCTCTACGTAGGTGGTGACGGTGGAGGTGCCACAGAGGGCGCCTGCTGCTGTGCCTATGGCATCGGCCATGAGTGCCTTGTTGAGTCCATGTATTTTGCCTGTCTTCTTATCGACCATGCCTGCACTGGTGGCTGTGCCGATGAGGGTGCCGAGGGTGTTGAAGAGATCCATGAAGAGCAGGGCGAAGACTACTACATAATAGTTGAGGTCGAGGGACAGGAAGCGTGAGAAATCGAGCCTGAAGGCTATGGACTCCATGGACTGCGGAGCGCTGATGATGGAGAAATTCTCAGGCAACTGGGTTACGCCGAAGGGTATGCCGATGATGGTCATGGCGATGATGGTGTAGAAGAGGGCTCCCTTGACGTTGAGCGCCATCATGACGCCTCCAAGGAGTATGCCTCCTACTGCTATGAGGGTGGTGGGGTTCCAGGCGCCGAGGGCGGTCATGGTGGCTTCGTTGCTGACAATGACGCCTCCGTTTTTGAGTCCGATGTAGGCTATGAAGAGTCCGATGCCTACGGAGATGGCATAACGCAGGTTGATGGGGATGGCCTCGACTATTGCCTCACGCACTCTGAGCAGGGTGAGGATGATGAATGCTATGCCTTCGAAGAATACTGCCGTGAGTGCCTGTTGCCATGTGTAGCCCATTGCCAACACGAGGGTGTAGGCGAAGAAGGCATTGAGACCCATGCTGGGCGCAAGGGCATAGGGCAGTCGGGCATAGAGTGCCATGACGAGGGTGGCGATGACGGATGATATGACGGTGGCTGAGAAGAGGGCTCCCTTGTCCATGCCTGCATCGCTGAGTATGAGTGGATTGACTGCAAGGATATAGGTCATGGTGAGGAAGGTGGTGATGCCTGCCATTACCTCTGTCTTTACTGAATGTTGCTGTGGGTCGAAACCCATGAGGGCATAAATCTTGTTCATTTTAGGTTATGGGGTTAGAGTTTAGAGGTTAGAGGTTAGAGTTTATCGAGTCGGGATGACCAGACTCGAACTGGCGACTCCTACGTCCCGAACGTAGTGCGCTACCAACTGCGCTACATCCCGTGAAAAAAAAAGAAAGTTGAAGGTTGAAATGTTTCAACCTCCAACCTTCAAACTATAAGGAGATCTTTACTTCTCCAGACGGTTCTCAATCTTGCGACCCAGTGTGAGATAAGCTACTGGAGCTGCGATGAAGATTGAAGAGAGCGTACCGAATACTACACCCAGAATCATAGCGAATGAGAATGAGCGGATAGAGTCGCCACCGAGGAAGAAGATACAGAGCAACACGATGAGGGTACTCAGAGAGGTGTTCACCGTACGAGCCAGAGTCTGGTTGATAGAGGTGTTGAACACGGTCTGGGTGTCCCACTTGGTGTGGATGTTGAGGTTCTCACGGATACGGTCGAATACTACCACCTTATCGTTGATAGAGTAACCTATGACTGTGAGGACGGCACCTATGAAGGTCTGGTCAATCTCGAGTGAGAATGGCATCCAACCCCAACAGAGTGAGTAGATACCGAGCACCACGATGGTGTCGACAGCAAGGGCGCAGGTAGAACCTACTGAGAATGCCACATTGCGGAAACGTACCATGATGTAGATGAAGATAGCTACGAGTGCGAGCAATACGCTGATGATGGCACCGTAGGTGATATCCTTAGCTACGGAAGGACCTACCTTCTGAGAAGAGATGATGGAACCACCCTCGCGAACGTCAGGGTTCTTGAATGCCTCTACATCCTTCTGGTTTACTACGCCTTCCTTCTTCAGTGCATTGTAAAGGATGGTCTCAGCCTCGTCATCTACGGTTGGGTCGTTAGACTCAATCTTGTAGTTGGTAGAGATGCGGACGGTCTTGTTGTCAGTACCCAGGGCAATGACGCTGGTGTTATAACCCTCGAATGCCTGTGCCACTGTGCCACGTACCTCCTCAGGCTCGGTAGCCTTGTCGAGGGTGACAACATAGTTGCGACCACCAGTGAAGTCGATAGACTGTGACAGACCACGAACCACGAAGCTGCAGATGAATACTGCTATTGCTACGCCTACGATTACGAAGGTCTTCTTATACATTGACATGAACTTGATGTCAAGTCCCTGAAGGAGGTTCTTAGAGAAACGGGTGGTGAAGTTCTGATTCATCCACTTGTCCTTAGAGAGACGGTTCTCATATACCAAACGTGTGAGGAACACCGCTGTGAAGAATGAGCAGATGATACCAATGATCCATGTGGTAGCGAAACCACGGATAGGACCAGTTCCGAACACGTAGAGGATAACACCTGTGATGATAGAGGTGAGGTTAGAGTCGAAGATAGCTGAGAAGGCATTCTCATAACCCTTCTTCAATGCCTGCTTGATGCCCAGACCACCCTTGAGTTCTTCCTTGATACGCTCATAGATAAGCACGTTGGCATCAACGGCAGTACCGAGTGAGAGCACCATACCAGCGATACCTGACATAGTCAGAGCAGCCTGGAACGAGGTAAGGATACCGAGTGTGAAGAAGAGGTTGACAATGAGGGCACAGTTAGCCATCATGCCTGGGATGAAGTCGTACATGCAAACCATGTAGATCATCAGCAATACGAAGGCGATGATGAATGAGATGATACCCTGCTGAATAGACTGTGCACCGAGTGTAGGACCTACTACCTCTTCTTGTACTATGCGTGCAGGCGCAGGCATACGACCAGACTTGAGGGTGTTGGCAAGGTCCTTGGTGTCTTCGATAGTGAAGTTACCAGTAATCTGTGAGTTGCCACCTGAGATTTCACCATTCACGCGTGGTGCAGAGTAAACAACGCCATCGAGCACGATAGCGATAGCCTTGCCCACATTCTGCTTGGTGAGCTGAGCCCAAAGGCGTGCACCCTCGTTGTTCATTGACATAGATACGCAAGGATGACCGAAATTGTCGAATTCATCGCGAGCATCAGTGATTACATCACCCTCCAATGGAGCACGTCCAGTGGTAGAGGTAACCTTCAGAGCATGGAGCTCAAAGATATTCTTAGTGCCGTCAACTGGCTTAGCACTCCACAGGAGCTTAACATCAGAAGGAACAATCTTCTTAGCCTCGCTGCCATAGATGAGCTTGTCAATCTCAGCGGTGTCACGCTCATGAGCATAACCCACAGTAGAAAGGCTCTGACCACGAACAGGCTCGAAGATAGCGAACAGAGGATGCTGCTTCTTAGCCTTAGCTATCTCAGCATCGTTGGCAGCGGTCTTGTTATCGTTATCGTTAACGTTGACGTTCTCACTGTCAGACTTCTTCAACTCAAACTTAGCTGAAGCCTCCTTCTTAACAGTGTCAGCTACCTGAGCAGCAACCTGTGCTACTTCATTGGCGTCAGTCTTGACGCTATCGTTCCCGTTATCGTTACCTGAAGCGATATTGGCAAGCTGAGTGTCGAGCTGCTGAAGGTAAGGCAATACCTCCTGAGCGTTATAGGTCTCCCAGAACTCAAGGTTAGCAGAACCCTGGAGCAACTTACGTACGCGTTCAGGCTCGCGGACACCAGGCATCTCGACCATCAGACGGCCGTCCTGACCCTCAAGCTTCTGAATGTTAGGCTGAACCACACCGAACTTATCGATACGGTTGCGCACTACGTTGTAAGAGTTGTCGATGGCATTCTGCACCTCAGCACGCAGAGCAGCCTCAACCTCAGAGTCGGTAGACTGGGTTGACACCTTGCCCTTCAACTGCTGTGTGGCAAATACCTCAGCCAGACGATGACCTGGCGCATTCTTGTGATAAGCATTGATGAAGAGGGTGATGAAGTCCTTCTGACTGGTCTCCTCCTCCTTCTTAGCCTCCTCGAGTGACTTGCGATAAGCTGCATCAGTCTTGTGGTCAGCAAGCACATCAACTACATCAGGCACACTGATTTCGAGGATTACGTTCATACCGCCCTTAAGGTCCAGACCAAGACCAATCTGTGTCTCCAGACACTGCTGGTAGGTATAGACGCCAAGATACTTCACGCTGTCCTTATAGTTCTGCTGAGCGATAGGATCGCTAATCTGAGCAGCCTTAGAGTCATAGTAGCTCGTAGCTGCTGAGAACGAAAGGTAGAAGATACTTGCAAGCGTCAACAGAATGGCGGTTACAATTACAATTCCTTTGTTTTGCATTTTTTTAGTTAGTTGTTATTATTATTTTTTGTTTGTTATTTGCCTTAAACAGGTGCCGAAGTGACACAATTACGCAATATAATGCGTGCAAAGTTAATAAAAAATCTCGGAAATAACGAAACTTTTGCCGTTTAATCTTTAGATTAAGGATTTTTTTACGTAATTTTGCAGACGCCATTACAAGATGTGCGTACTTATTCTATGAAAAAAATCAGAGAAATATTCCATCAGCAGGGTGTGCCTGCCATTATGGTTGCCACGATAATGACCATAGTGGTGATAGGTGTGCAATACTACATAGGCGAACAACAGGACGAAGAGAAATGTAATAACCTGATAAACCGCGACTTGCAGATAGCCAGTCTGCGCATAGACTCATACCTGAAGGAAACGGAATGGTCAATAGAGGACATAGACGATGAGATAATAAAGCAGTTGCACCACCCCGACTCGATGTATGGCGTGATGCACAGGGTGGTGGACACCAATCCGCTGATTATAGGCTGTGCCATAGGTTTCAGGTCAAACTACTACCCTGAGAAAGGGCACTGGTATGAACCCTGTGCCTATCGCGAGGGCGACTCTATAGTATATGAACAGGCGGGTAGCGCGAACCACGACTATTTCAACATGGAGTGGTATAAAATAGGACTGAAGAGCAAGGGAAAGAAGGGCAACTGGACTGCACCATACAGGGACAACACACAAAACAACAGACTGATGATGTCATACTGCCGACACGTAAGGCAACACCGAGACACGGTGGGAGTGGTGAGTCTGGACGTTTCGATGGAGTGGATTACACAGGTGTTGCGCCATGTGGAACCATATCCTGGCAGTATATGCCAACTGCAGACAAATGACGGAGAGGTGATAGTTGCGTCAGATGAGTCGCAGCCTACGGAGAGCCGCTATTTCATCAGAAAACAGACGATAGGCAGTCGCAACCTGACATTGCTGTTGGCATGTCCTAAGAATGCCGTGTATGGCTATACCATACTGCTGGAACTGGTGATGACGGCACTCATAGTGCTTACCGTGCTGTTGCTGACATACATAGCACGCCACTCGGTAAAGAGCATACACAGACTGAATGCTGCCAAGCAGGAACAGGAGATAGTGAAGAACGAACTGCACATTGCTCGCTCCATACAGATGTCGATGCTGCCTAAGAGTTTTCCACCCTACCCTGACCGTGAGGATATCACAATATACGGACAACTGACACCAGCCAAAGAGGTGGGAGGCGACTTGTTTGACTTCTATATTCGTGACGATAAACTCTTCTTCTGCGTAGGCGATGTGAGCGGAAAGGGTGTGCCTGCATCACTGGTGATGGCCGTCACAAGGGCACTGTTTCGCACTATCTCGGCACATGAGTCGCAACCTGAGCGCATAGTGAGCCAAATCAGTGACACCATAGCCGAGGAGAACGAGACGAGCATGTTTGTAACCATGTTTGTGGGTGCTCTGGACCTGAAAACAGGACATCTAAGCTATTGCAATGCAGGACATGATGCACCACTGCTCATATCAAAGGACGGCAAGCGCATAGGATTGCTGACAGTGGAAAGCAACCTGCCTGTGGGCATAATGAAGGGATGGGAGTATAAGAGTCAGGAGAACGCCATAGATGGTGGCACCACCATATTCCTATATACCGACGGACTGACAGAGGCTGAAGACAAAGGCCACGGACAGTTTGGGGAAGAGCGCATAATGAACGTGGCACAGAGGGTGTGCACAGAGGGTGATATTACCCCACAGGCGCTCATAAAACAAATGGTGAAAGCTGTGCGCTCCTTTGTGGGCGATGCCGAACAGAGTGACGACCTGACCATGATGGCCATACAGTATAACCCCAAGGAGAAGGAATAACAATAACAACAACAACAGCAACAACAACAGCAATAGTAAAAGCATAGAAAAACCCTGCACACCGTGAGTGGTATGCAGGGTTTATTATTATGTAGCAAGTATTAAAGCTGTGGACCAGCAGCAACGAGAGCCTTACCAGCCTCGTTGTTAGTGTACTTGCCGAAGTTCTTGATGAAACGTGCAGCGAGATCCTTTGCCTTCTCCTCCCACTGAGCAGCGTCAGCGTATGTGTCGCGTGGGTCGAGGATTGCTGGATCAACGCCAGGAAGCTCTGTTGGAACCTCAAAGCCGAACATAGGAATCTTCTTTGTAGGAGCCTCATTGATAGCGCCTGAGAGGATTGCGTCGATGATGCCACGAGTATCCTTGATAGAGATACGCTTGCCTGTACCATTCCAACCAGTGTTAACGAGGTATGCCTTAGCACCGCTCATGTTCATCTTCTTAACAAGCTCCTGAGCGTACTTTGTTGGGTGAAGCTCAAGGAATGCCTGACCGAAGCAAGCAGAGAAGGTTGGTGTAGGCTCGGTGATACCACGCTCTGTACCAGCCAACTTAGCTGTGAAACCAGAGAGGAAGTAGTACTGTGTCTGCTCAGGAGTGAGGATAGACACTGGAGGCAATACTCCGAATGCATCAGCTGAGAGGAAGATAACCTGCTTAGCAGCTGGTGCTGATGAACCTGGCTGTATGTTCTGGATGTGGTCGATAGGATAAGAAACACGAGTGTTCTCAGTAACTGACTTGTCAGCGAAGTCGATCTTACCATCCTTGTCAACTGTTACGTTCTCAAGAAGAGCGTTGCGCTTGATAGCGTTGTAGATATCAGGCTCAGACTCCTTGTCGAGGTTGATAACCTTAGCGTAGCAGCCACCCTCGAGGTTGAATACGCCCTCATCATCCCATCCGTGCTCGTCATCACCAATGAGGCGACGCTTTGGATCGGTAGAAAGGGTTGTCTTACCTGTACCAGAGAGGCCGAAGAAGATAGCGGTGTTCTCACCGTTCATGTCGCAGTTAGCAGAACAGTGCATAGAAGCGATGCCCTGAAGTGGGAGGTAGTAGTTCTGCATAGAGAACATACCCTTCTTCATCTCACCACCATACCATGTGTTGATGATTACCTGCTCACGTGTAGTGGTGTTGAATGCAACACAAGTCTCAGAGTTCAGACCGAGCTCCTTGTAGTTCTCTACCTTAGCCTTTGAAGCGTTGTAGATAACGAAGTTTGGCTCGAAGTTAGCGAGCTCCTCTTCTGTTGGCTGGATGAACATGTTGGTAACGAAATGTGCCTGCCATGCTACCTCAACAATGAAGCGCACTGCAAGACGAGTAGCCTTGTTAGCACCACAGAAAGCGTCAACAACGTAGAGCTGCTTGTTAGAAAGCTCCTTCTTTGCTATATCCTTAACCTGTGCCCAAACTGCCTCAGACATTGGGTGGTTATCGTTCTTGTAACCCTCAGAAGTCCACCATACATTGTCGTGTGACTGTGCATCGTCAACGATGTACTTGTCCTTAGGTGAACGACCTGTGAAGATGCCTGTCATTACGTTTACGGCACCGAGTTCTGTTACCTGACCAACCTCGTAACCTTCGAGACCAGCCTTGGTCTCCTCCTTGAACAACTCCTCATAAGAAGGGTTGTGAGCAATCACTGTTGAGCCAGTGATGCCATACTGTGTCAAATCTAATGTTGCCATTTGCTTTGTTTAAATGAATTATAATGTTATCGTTGTTATCTTGAAATCGCTGAAATCGTTGAAAACCAACGCGCCAATTTGGCGCAAAGGTAATAAAAATATCTGATTTGACAAAAAAATAAAGAGGTAAAACCAGTTTTTTATCGTTGTTTTACCCCTTATACTGACTTTTTGCAACGTCTATGTTACAACTTTTTGCCTATTTTTATAATTTTCCAGTCGGTATGTTGCGTTTTGTCACTTTACCATTTTCTATTACAACATTCTGTGGCAAAGTGGTAAGACCAAAGGTGCGGAGCAACGGATTATCCCATAGCAGGGTGTCGCATATCATTACTACTCCTTCGGCACCACATTCTGACTGCATTCTCCTTGCTTTCTCCTTGTCGGCATCAAGACTTATGGCTATCACATTATCTACCTTCTGGGCATTGCTGTCGTCAGTATATATGCCTCGCTGACGCATGGCAAGACGACGGAGCATACTCTCGCTGTCGTTATTCCATGAAGCACAGGTCATAACAATGCTGACACCCTTGTTTAACACGCTGTTATTCACTGCGTTGCCATTAATATCTTTTGCTGTAAAACTACCCACCTTATCACCCACTGTGAGGATGCCGTTAGCAGTGAGCAGGTTGATCATTCGCTTTACCCTTACATTGTCGGGATGTTTCTGCTTCAGCACGGTCAGCTGCTTCATTGCCCCCTTGATATCGGGGTCTGTTGCTGTAAGGTAATACTGCTGAATAAGCCACAGAGACATACGACAGTCATCGTCCTCTGTGTTTATGCGGTCGGCCACCACCTTCTTCATCTCCTTTGCCGACTTGTTGAGATTTTCTTCCCTAAACTCGGTATAAGCCTTGTTGGCTGAGGTGCCCTTGATGCTGATTTCCCTCAGACGTGCAGCATCACCCTCAATGGAAATGCTGGCTCCTGGTTCTACAAAAATAGGTATCTGGGTGAAGTTAGGGAACACCATAATGAGTGTGCCCTCATGGTTTATCTCCTTGTCATACTCAAAACGACCACCATGCACCGCAATAGTGTCGATGCCCTCGATGGTGCCGTCAGTGCTATAAACATAGAACGATGCTTGGTGCATGTGGAGCATTCTGCCCTCTATGCTCACCTCATCGCCCCCACCTGAACAGGA
>JAZLBU010000139.1:0-14357 GCA_045613845.1 Prevotella sp.
CTTGGCGTAAAGACGGCATAGAGCATGCATGGAATCCTGACACAATAGCCACGCTGCAACTAGCCACCCGACTGGGCAGTTACAAGAAATTTAAGGAATGGGCAACGATAGTAGATGAGAAAGAAAAGCCAATCTTCATACGTGACTTCTTTGATTTCAAGAGGGCAGCACAGCCTGTACCACTCGAAGAGGTGGAGCCCGTAGAGAGCATAGTGAAGCATTTTGTGACTGGCGCTATGTCATTCGGCGCACTGAGCAAGGAGGCTCACGAGGCATTGGCTCTTGCCATGAACAAATTAGGCACTCGCAGCAACACTGGTGAGGGTGGTGAGGATAATGCCCGCTACCACACTGAGGTGGACGGAGTGAGTCTGAGCAGTAAGACCAAACAGATAGCCAGCGGACGCTTTGGCGTGACAACAGAATACCTGGTAAATGCTGAGGAACTGCAGATAAAGGTGGCTCAGGGTGCTAAGCCTGGTGAGGGCGGACAGTTGCCAGGATTCAAGGTTAACGAGATAATAGCCAAGACACGTAACGCCATACCTGGCATATCGCTCATATCACCACCACCACACCATGATATCTACAGTATCGAGGATTTGGCACAACTTATCTTCGACCTGAAGAACGTCAACCCTACGGCTGCTGTCAGTGTGAAACTGGTTGCTGAGAGCGGAGTGGGCACCATTGCCGCAGGTGTGGCAAAGGCGAAGGCTGACCTCATAGTAATAAGCGGTGCAGAAGGCGGAACGGGCGCCAGCCCAGCAAGCAGTATGCGTTTTGCTGGTATCTCTCCAGAGATAGGTCTTGCCGAAACCCAGCAGACGCTCGTGATGAACGGCTTGCGCCATAATGTACGCCTGCAGACCGACGGACAGTTGAAGACCGCCAAGGACGTGATAATCATGGCTATGCTGGGTGCTGACGAGTTCTCTTTCGGCACATTGCCGCTGATAGTCTTGGGTTGTGTGATGATGAGAAAGTGTAACACCAACACCTGTCCTATGGGTGTGGCAACACAGAATCCTGAACTGCGTAAGCACTTTGAGGGTAAGGCGGAATATGTGGTGAACTACTTCACCTTCCTTGCCCAGCAGGTGCGCGAATACCTCAGTGCTATCGGCGTGCGCAGACTGAAGGATATTATAGGACATACGGAACTGATAACAGTGCACAGTTCACAATTCACAGCTAACAGTAAGCACTCAACGCTCGATTTCTCACGTCTGCTTCATAGCCCCCAGAGCAATAATCCGCTATACTGGAACCGTGAGGAGTTTACTAAGGTGAGCGGAGTGAAAGATGAAGAAATAATACGTGATGCTCAGCAGGCAGTGAACACCCCGGAGGAGGTGACACTCAACTACTCAATCAAGAATACAGACCGTGCCACTACCACTATGCTCGCTGGCGTGATAGCCAAGAAATATGGCGAGCAGGGACTGCCTGCCGATACCATAAACATAAGGTTTAAGGGTGCTGCAGGACAGAGTTTCGGAGCTTTCGCAGTTAGCGGACTCAGTCTAAAACTTGAGGGCGAATGTAACGACTACTTCGGCAAGGGACTCAGTGGTGGTAAGATAAGCATACTGCCCCCCTCACACAGCGATGTCGATTTCAAGGCTGAGGATAATATCATTGCAGGCAATACCGGACTATATGGTGCGACCAGTGGTGAACTGTACGTCAACGGTAGGGTTGGAGAACGCTTCGCTGTGCGCAACAGCGGTGCCATAGCCGTAGTAGAGGGTGCTGGCGACCACTGCTGTGAGTATATGACTGGTGGCAGGGTGGTAGTGCTCGGCAAGACGGGCAGAAACTTTGCTGCAGGCATGTCAGGTGGTGTGGCCTACGTATATGATCCTGACCATTCATTTGACTATTTCTGCAATATGGAGATGGTGGAACTGAACCTGGTGGAGGATTCAGCATCACGCAAAGAACTGCTCGAACTGATTCGCCAGCACTATCTGCATACTGGTAGTGCGCTGGCAGGACGCATGCTCGACGATTGGCATAAATATGCCGAGGACTTCATTCAGGTGGTACCAATAGAATACAAACGTGTGTTGCAGGAAGAGCAGATGGCAAAATTGCATGAAAAGATTGCTGACATTCAGCATGATTATTAAAAAAAAAGAAGATGGGAAATCAAAAAGCTTTCATAGACATACACCGCCAAGAGGCGGGCTACCGTCCTATACAGGACAGAATACATGATTTTAGTGAGGTGACTCAGACGCTCAACTCACGCGAACGCCGCCTGCAGGCTTCACGTTGCATGGATTGTGGTGTGCCATTCTGCCATTGGGCTTGTCCGCTGGGTAACAAGGCTCCTGAGTGGAACGATGCACTATATCGTGGAGAATGGGAAACGGCATTCCGACTGCTGAGCTCTACCAACCCCTTCCCTGAGTTTACGGGACGCATCTGTCCTGCACTGTGTGAGAAGGCATGTGTGCTTAACCGTTTTAACCACGAACCTACCACCAACCGCGAAAACGAGTGTGCCATCATAGAGGGCGCTTTTCGTGAGGGGTACATCAAACCGCTGACTGACATAGAGCGAAATGGTAAGAAGGTGGCTATAGTTGGTTCAGGACCAGCTGGTCTGGCTGCCGCCTATGCCCTTAACCGCAAGGGATACAGCGTGACGGTATTCGAGAAGAGCGAGCAGGCTGGCGGACTGCTGCGTTATGGTATTCCAAACTTCAAACTCAACAAGAGCATCATCGATCGTCGTATCCGCATGATGGAACAGGAAGGCATAGCTTTCTGCTATGGCAGTGCCATAGCACTAGATAATCTAGAAGTTCTAGAAAAACCAGCAGGTGATTTCGATGCCACCGTCATCGCCACTGGAACTCCTACGGCGCGAGACCTCAATATCAAGGGTCGCGAACTGAAAGGCGTACACCTGGCATTGGAAATGCTGTCGCAGCAGAACAGGGTGCTGGCTGGTGTGGAATTCTCAGATGATGAGCGTGTAAGCGCCAAGGGCAAGGATGTGCTCGTGATAGGTGGCGGCGATACTGGCAGCGATTGTATAGGTACGGCACACCGTCAGGGATGTAAGAGTGTTATGCAGATAGAGATTATGCCTCGTCCTGTAGAGGGACCTGAAGATCCGCAGAACCCATGGCCTAACTGGCCACGCACGCTGAAGACTACCTCTTCACATGAGGAAGGATGCATACGTCGTTGGAATATCAACACCCTTGAGTTCCTTGGCGAAAATGGCAATCTTACAGGTGTGAAGGTGCAGGAGATAGACTGGAAGCCTAATCCCGATGGCGGACGTCCCATAATGGTGGAGAAAGGCGAGCCTGAGATTATCAAGGCTGAGCTGGTGCTGCTGGCTATGGGTTTCCTCAAACCAGAACACCCCGAATATCCAGACAACGTATTTGTATGTGGCGATGCCGCGAGTGGTGCCAGTCTGGTGGTGCGTGCTATGGCGAGCGGACTGCAGACGGCTGATAAGGTGGACCTCTTCCTTTCCAAACAATAATAAAAGGTAATGTCTTATCTCCTTAACTCCTTATCTCCTTAACTCCCCAAAATGAATAAAATAACCTTCACAAAGATGCACGGCTGTGGCAATGACTACATCTATGTCAATGCCATGCAGCATGATATTGCTAACCCATCGGAGTTTGCCGTCAAGTGTAGCGATCGCCATAAGGGTATTGGCTCTGACGGACTGGTGTTGATAGGTGCAAGCCCTCTCGCCGACTTTTCCATGCGCATATTTAATGCTGATGGTAGCGAGGCTATGATGTGTGGCAATGCCAGCCGTTGCATAGGCAAATATCTCTATGAGCGCGGTTTGACCACCAAGACTGAGATAAGGCTGCAAACCCTTTCAGGCATTAAGGTGCTGAAGCTGCATATAAATGCCGACAACAAGGTGGAAAGCGTCACAGTGGATATGGGCGAACCCATTTCTGAGGATGAGAGTCTGTATAATAAGGAGAAAGACTCCAGTATGCATTCCTCAATTATCAATTGTCAATCCCTCTTCGTCTCCATGGGCAACCCTCATTACGTGATATTCACTGACGATATTGACCAAGTGGGTGAAACAGGACCAGTGATGGAGCATCACCCCGCGTTTCCGCAGCGATGCAACATAGAGTTTGCCAAGTTCACTCCTGAAGGCATACGTGTGAGGGTGTGGGAGCGTGGCAGTGGTATCACTGAAGCATGTGGCACTGGTGCATGTGCCACTGCCGTAGCAGCTGCCCAGATAGGCAGAGCAGGGCGCAAGTCTTCAATTATAATGGATGGTGGCACACTCACCATAGAATGGAGCGAGGCAGACAACCACGTCTATATGACTGGTCCAGCCACCTTCGTCTTTGATGGCGAAATTCTCCTCTAACTCCTCTAACTCCTTTAACTCCTTTAACTCCTAAAATTAATGGCATTAGTAAATACACATTTTCTTAACTTGCAAGAGAACTACCTCTTTGCCGACATAGCCAAGAGGGTAAAGGCCTTCAAGGTTACTCACCCAAAGGCCGACGTTATATCACTCGGTATAGGCGATGTTACCCAACCACTGTGCCCAGCTGTTACAGAGGCTATGCACAAGGCGGTGGATGAGATGGCACATGCTGAGACTTTCCGCGGATATGGTCCTGAACAGGGTTACGACTTTCTGCGTGAGGCAATAGTGAAAAATGATTTTCTGCCTCGTGGCATACGTTTGGACATCGATGAGGTGTTCATCAATGATGGTGCCAAGAGCGATACAGGCAACTTCCAGGAACTGCTGCATTGGGATGACTATATTGGCGTTACAGACCCTATCTATCCCGTATATATCGACTCTAACGTGATGATAGGCAGAACTGGTTCGCATCGTGACGGCAGATGGTCTAACGTGGCATATATGCCCATAACGGCTGAAAACAATTTCGTGCCCCAGATACCCAAGGGGCGTCCTGTTGAGGTTATTTATCTATGCTACCCCAACAACCCTACAGGTACGGTAATCAGCAAAGAAGAGATGCGTAAATGGGTAAACTATGCGCTGAAGAATGATTCACTGATACTCTTTGATGCAGCCTATCAGGCCTATATACAAGATCCTGACATTCCTCACAGCATATACGAAATACGTGGAGCTAGGAAGTGCGCCGTGGAGTTTCGCTCGTTCTCCAAAACTGCTGGTTTCACTGGCATACGCTGCGGATATACCATAGTACCTAAAGACCTTACCCTTGCCGATCTTGATGGCAAACGCGTATCAGCCAACAAATTGTGGCTACGTCGTCAAACCACTAAGTTTAATGGCACGAGTTATGTATCACAACGTGCTGCTGAGGCTATCTACTCGCCTGAGGGCAAGGAGCAGATACAGCAGACTATCGATTACTATATGGACAACGCCCGCCGCATGCTTGCCATGCTTCGCTCCTTGGGCTACGAGGTGTATGGTGGCGAGAATGCCCCCTATGTGTGGATGAAGACCCCTAAGGGCACCACATCGTGGAAATTCTTTGAGCAGATGCTCTATGGTCCAGGGGTGGTATGCACGCCAGGCGTGGGCTTCGGTCCCAGTGGCGAGGGCTATGTGCGCTTCACCGCCTTTGGTTCTCACGAAGACACCGATGAGGCTCTGCGCCGAATAGAGAAATGGACAAAATACTGTTAAATCAGTTCATAGTTCATAATTCATAGTTCATAGTTTTCGTAGGCGCTTCAGCGCCGTATCGTAGCAATCTCCGATTGCGTATCGTAGCGAAGCTTATTCGCGTATCGTAGTCACGTAATCGGACGCAACTTGTTGCTACGCTTGCCTGAGCAAGAAGTGACGTTTCGTTTTATTTTAAATAAATTAAGTTATGCAAACACTAAGATTACAAGTAGTAGGAGAGGCTTTCAAGAAGAAGCCTTTAGAGGTTAAGGTACCAAGTGAGAGACCTTACGAGTATTTCGGTTGCAAGGTGTTCAACCGCGAGAAGATGTATAAGTATCTGCCTAAGGACGTTTATGAGCAGATGATCGACGTGATAGACAATGGCGCACGCCTTGAGCGCCACGTTGCCGACCACGTGGCTGCTGGCATGATGCAGTGGGCTAAGGAACAGGGCGTAACCCACTACACCCACTGGTTTCAGCCACTCACCGAGGGCACTGCCGAGAAGCATGACTCCTTCATAGAGCATGACGGTAAGGGAGGCATGATAGAGGAGTTCAGCGGCAAACTGCTCGTGCAGCAGGAGCCAGACGCTTCCAGTTTCCCAAGCGGAGGCATCCGTGCCACCTTCGAGGCTCGCGGCTATAGCGCGTGGGACCCTACCAGTCCAGTCTTCATCATCGACGACACCCTGTGCATACCTACCGTCTTCATCTCTTACACTGGCGAGGCACTCGACTATAAGGCTCCGCTCTTGCGCGCCCTCCATGCCGTGAATGTCGCAGCCACTGAGGTGTGCCATTATTTCGACCCTGAGGTGAAGAAGGTCACCAGCAACCTGGGTTGGGAACAGGAGTATTTCCTTGTTGATGAGGGACTCTATGCCGCTCGTCCTGACCTCCTGCTCACAGGCAGAACGCTCATGGGACATGATTCAGCCAAGAACCAGCAGATGGACGACCACTATTTCGGCTCTATCCCTGAGCGTGTGGCAGCCTTCATGCGCGACCTCGAGATTCAGGCACTGCAGCTCGGCATACCTTGCAAGACTCGCCATAACGAGGTGGCACCTAACCAGTTTGAGCTGGCTCCTATCTATGAGGAGACCAACCTCGCTGTTGACCACAACATGCTGCTCATGTCTGTCATGAAGCGTGTGGCACGCAAACACGGTTTCCGCGTTTTGCTCCACGAGAAACCTTTCGCAGGCATCAACGGCTCTGGTAAGCACAACAACTGGTCACTCAACACTGACAACGGCATACTGCTCCATGCCCCAGGCAAGACACCAGAGCAGAACCTGCGCTTCGCCACCTTCATCGTTGAGACCCTCATGGGCGTTTATCGCCACAACGGACTCCTCAAGGCAAGCATCATGTCGGCTACCAACGCCCACCGTCTGGGAGCCAACGAGGCACCTCCTGCCATCATCTCCAGCTTCCTCGGCAAGCAGCTCACCGAACTGCTCGACCACATTGAGAAAGCCGACCAGAAGGACATCCTCTCTATGCAGGGCAAGCAGGGCATGAAGATGGATATACCAGAGATTCCAGAATTGCTCATCGACAATACCGACCGCAACCGCACCTCACCATTCGCCTTCACGGGCAACCGTTTCGAGTTCCGTGCCGTAGGCTCTGAGGCTAACTGTGCCAGCGCCATGATAGCACTCAACAGTGCTGTGGCTGAGGCTCTCGCCGACTTCAAGAAGCGTGTTGACCAAAAGATAGCCGAATACTCCACTGACCCACGCTTTGCCGAGGGCACTGGCCACACCGCCAAGTATCATGCCATCATCGACATACTGCGCGAGGATATCAAGACCTGCAAACCAATTCGTTTCGACGGCAACGGCTACAGCGACGAGTGGGTGGCTGAGGCTGAGAAGCGCGGACTCGACGTCGAGAAGTCTTGCCCAAAGATTTTCGAGCGTTACCTCGACGAGGCAAGCGTCCAGATGTTTGAGAGCCTCGGCGTCATGACACGCAAGGAACTCGCAGCGCGCAACGAGGTGAAGTGGGAGACCTACACCAAGAAGATACAGATAGAGGCACGAGTGCTGGGCGACCTCTCCATGAACCATATCATACCTGTTGCCACACAGTATCAGACCTCGCTGCTCAACAACGTCGAGGATATGACACGCGTCTTCCCTCGCGACAAGGCAGAGAAACTCTCACAGCGCAACCTCAAACTCATCGAGGAGATAGCCGAGCGCACCTCCGTCATCGAAAAGGGAGTAGAGGAACTCGTTGAGGCACGCAAGAAGGCAAACAAGATAGAGAGCGAGCACGAGAAGGCAATAGCCTATCATGACATCATAGAGCCAAAGCTTGATGCCATCCGCTATCAGATAGACAAGCTCGAACTCATCGTGGATGATGCCCTCTGGCCACTCCCTAAATATCGTGAACTCCTGTTCATAAGATAAGAGGAGATACATCACAAACACACCCCACGGTGCATCGCAGCTAACCCCTGCGGTGCACTTTTGTTTTCTAAAAAAATGTTGCTTTTTTTTGTGGTGTAAAAAAAAGGTTGTACTTTTGCAACGAAAACTATAACGATAACCTAAATAGACAGAATATGAAGAGACTTTTTAATTTTTCCTTCTTATTTTTTACTTTCTGTGCTATGGCACAGAGTGTGATGGCTCAGTTTGCTTCGGCGCCTGCCTTTCCTGGTGCTGAGGGCTACGGCCGCTATACCACTGGTGGCAGAGGTGGTAAGGTGATTCACGTGACCAGACTGGATGATTACATCGACAACACGGACTACAGCGAGACGAAGACGAAGGACGATCGTAAGCAGTACGTGGGTACGCTGCGCTATGCGCTGAGCGAGAAGGGGCCGCGCATCGTGGTGTTTGACGTGGCTGGTACGATAGAACTGAAATGTCCGCTGCGCATTAAGGAGAATGACGTGACGATTCTGGGACAGACGGCGCCTGGCGACGGTATATGTCTGAAGAACTACACTATGGGCATTAACGCTAACAACGTGATAGTGCGCTACATACGTTGCCGTATGGGTGACGAGGGCAAGCGATACTGGAAGGGTGAGGAGAAACTCTCGAACCCTGCCTTTGAGGATGATGCGATGAACTCATACCACAAGGATGGTCAGGAGTGTCAGAACATCATCATAGACCACTGCTCGCTATCATGGTGTGTGGATGAGTGTGGAACGTTCTACGGCAATAAGGACTTCACGCTGCAGTGGTGCATACTGTCAGAGAGTCTGCGCATGTCGGTGCATGACAAGGGCGCTCACGGATATGGCGGTATATGGGGTGGCAGTCAGGCTACGTTCCACCACAACCTGTTGGCTGACCACGACTCTCGCAACCCTCGTTTTGACCATGGATATGTGAATTCGCTGGCTGGTCCGGTGGACTATATAAATAATGTGGTGTATAACTGGGGCAGTAACTCCAGCTACGGCGGCGAGACATTCGCTGACGCTGAGGTGAAGAAGTTTAACATGGTGAACAACTACTACAAGGCGGGTCCTGCTACTAAACCGAATGTGAAATCGCGTCTGCTGAACCCAACGGGATACTGCACTAACTGTAATAAGGCGAAGCCTGCTGACGTGAAACCTGGACAGTTCTATCTGAAGGGTAATGTGGCTGAGGGTTTCCCACTGGTGACGAAGAATAACTATTCTACGGCGGCGATAGCGTTTGACAAGAAGAATGGTGTGCCTCCGATTGCGAAGATGTATGAGCTGTTTGCTCATGGCGAGGCGGTTTTCCCTGCGCTGGACGGCAAATTCAACTATAACACGGTGAGCACACAGACGGCTGAGAAGGCGTTTGAGAAGGTGCTGGCATACGCTGGTGCATCATACAAGCGTGACGCAGTGGATGAGCGTGTAACGAGCGAGGCAAAGTCGGGTACATATAAGTATGAGGGTTCGCACGGCTCTACGGGTGGTATGATTGACACCCCAAGCGACGTGGGCGGATGGCCTGTGCTCAAGGGCACAGCTGAGATGGATACGGACAAGGACGGCATTCCTGACAGTTGGGAGAAGGCGCACGGCCTGGACCCAAAGGTGGACAATGCTGCTACCTTCACTCTGGATAAGAAGGGTTACTACACTGACCTGGAGGTATATGCCAACTACCTAGTGCAGGAAACTACCAAGGCGGAGCGCGCTGATGCCGGCGCAACGTTTGAGGAATACTATCCGATGAAGTAACGATACGCTTGCTATGCAAGCGTATCGTACGTCGTTAGACGTTGACAACGTCTAAGACGTCAGCGAACACTCCTGCGGCGGTGACTCCCGCACCTGCGCCATAGCCCTGTATCATCATGGGGTGAGGGGCATAGCGAGCGGTGTGGAGCATGACGATATTGTTGCTGCCCTCGAGTTTGGCGAATGGAGAGTCGAGTGCGACTTTGTCAAGTGAAACGGAGCACTTGGCACCTTCCAGCTTCGCTATGAAGCGTAGGCACTGCCCATTTTCTTCCACTTCGCGGCGAAGTGCCTCGAAATAGGGGTCTAGTTTGGGAAGGTTCGCCCAGAAATCGTCGAGGGTGCCTTCGAAATACTCTTGGGGCACGAAGAGGTGCTTTTCCACATCCTCCTGGCTTACGTCATAGCCTGACTCACGAGCCAGGATGACGAGTTTGCGTATCACATCAATGCCTGAGAGGTCGATGCGCGGGTCGGGCTCGGAGAAACGTTCCTCTTTTGCCTTCTTCACTGCCTCAGAGAAGGTGCATTGGCGACTGATGGTGTTGAAGATGTAGTTGAGAGTGCCACTGAGCACGGCTTCTATCTTGATGATGCGGTCGCCTGACTTCACCAGGTCGTCGATGGTATGGATGACGGGAAGGCCTGCTCCCACGTTGGTTTCGAAATTATATTTGACACCATTCTTTATGGCTGTGGCCTTCAGACGGCGATAGGCTTCGATATCTCCTGATGCAGCCACCTTGTTGGCACACGCTATGGACACGCGGGCATCGAGAAAATCCTGATAAAGACGGGCTATATCGTAGCTGGCGGTGCAGTCGACGAAAACCATATCGCCCTCAACCTGCTGGCGCATAAGGAGCACACCGTCGTGGATAGCTTCAATGCTTGACTTAGGAGCCTTGCTGAAAGTCTCGCGAAACTTATCCATAGAGAAACCCGAGAGGTTGAGCCCCTCCTTGTTCATAAGAATATTGAATATATCCACAACCCCCACAATCCTTAGGTTGAGGTTGCGCTCGAGGAGCAGCATCTGCTGCTGATCAGCCATCTGTTGCAAGAGTGCTCCGCCTACGGTTCCTGTGCCGCAAAGCACTACATTGAGTATTTTTTGTGTCATAATTCGCTAATAGTTTTCTCCAAGTGAATGGGTGTGCCATCAGGTGTGAAACCATCGATGTGCACGGTGTAAGAGCCACGATCGCCTGCCTGGCGGCGCTTCCGTATTATGGAATTGACGCGACGTGATATCTCATTGCTATCCTTTATGGTGATGTTAGAATTCCAGTATATCACAGGCCATGCGGTGTCAGGATCGGGGGCATGGAAGGGTTTGTACTTCTGATAACCCAGCGGGAAGACGATCTTCAGGGCTGCAGAGCGTGAGGCGCGACGTAGATTGGCACCACTCTTGAGGGTGATGCAGATAGCCGCCATACCGCCTTTGCCTGCGCCACCAGTGAGGAAGGCGGTGTCTTCGGGACGTACGAAATCGATGCGCTCTATCACCTCCATAGGGTAGGAGAGAGCCGCCATACTGCTGGCACCACCCATCGCAAGGTCGTCGTCAGTTTCTTCTTCCAATCCATCAACAAAGAACCTGAGGGGTTTGCCACGATAACCGAGTGAACCATTCACCATCTGCACACCAGGGAAACGCATGATTGCCGATTCGAGGTCGTAGAGACCTCTGTCCATCAGTTCGTCGCCCACCATAGTGCGTGATGCCAGCATCTGGTAGGTTTCAGTCACCTTCGTCTTCTTCTGTCCCCTTACCTCTATCTCGTCGAGCAGGTGGGTGTTGGCAAGGTCGATGGTGTTGGTGACTATCTTCATGTCCGAGGACACCTCGCTGGTGCGGTTGAAGTAATTACGCATAGCGGGTAGGTGGGTGATAACCTCAGGCAGACTGTCGCTGTCGATGTGGATATTCTCCATCTGGGTGCGCTTGCCCTTCTTGGCAGAGAGGAGCACCATAGTGCTGTCAGGCAGGTCAAAACCAGAGAATGTGAAGTGTCCATCGGCATCAGTCAAGCGCATGTCGGTAATCTTTTTCGATGGTATTACGAGACTCACCTTCACGCCATCCTGTGGTTTCTTGGTGCTGATGTTGCCATACACCGTTCCGCTGAGGGTCTGACCTATCTCATAGGGCATGGAGGAGGGTTCGAACACCTCAGGCACATGGTTCAGTGCCCACACTATGCTCGATGTGCTGTCAGCTCTGCATAGCCTGTCAGCGGTTATGGACATAGCGATGTTGGAGCCAAGGGGAAGGTTTAAACGCTCGCTGGTGCGAGCTGGTTCAAGGTTAGGGTTAAGGTTAACGTTATCGTTCCCGTTCCCGTTAATATTCCTCGGCAGCAAGCCTTTCTGCACATCCTTAGGATTCATGATGTGGAGGAGTTTTTTGAACAGCAGACGTTCGTCAGTGCCAAGCATATAATAGGTGTAAGCCACCAGAGTGTAGTCGCCACTTGAGAGGGTGGGGGGCATAGCCAGATAGCCTCTGAAACCCTTGTTGCGGTTGGATAGTTTTACCCTGAGCTTGAGGTTGTCGGCAGCATCACGCAGTTCCACATACACATATTTGCTCTGCGACTGGGGTTGGTGCTTCAAGCAGTCATATACCCACGCTCTCATACGCGCTGTGTCGCCAGCGAGATAGAGGTCGCGATCAGTCATCACATACACCTTCTCCTGCGGATATTTCTTTGGTTGCTTCAGCGGGAGGGTGGATGAATTCTGTGCTATAGCGCCTGAGCACCACAGCAGCAGCAATGAGAGGGTGAGAATTGTGATATGTTTAGCGTTGTGCAGCATATTCAAAGTCGGCAAGGATGTCGTCATCAGGTTTCTTGGTAAGCAGTGAAACAGTGACGATGACGATAGCAGAAACAAGGAAGGCAGGCAGGAGTTCGTAGATGTCCCAAATGCCACCAATGGGTCGCACACCGTATTTCCATACGAATATCATGACCGCTCCAGCCACCATACCGCTGATGGCACCAGCGAGGGTGGTGCGCTTCCAGAACAAGCTGCAGAGCATGACGGGTCCGAAGGCGGCGCCAAAGCCAGCCCAGGCGAATGACACGATATTGAAGATGGAACTGTCAGGGTTCCATGCCAGGATAAGGGCTACGCACGCTACGGCAATGATGGTGAGGCGTGCTATAATCATAGAGGCACGCGCTGACACCTTGACGTGGAGCACATCCTGCAGAATATTATCAGAAAAACTAGATGCAGCAGTGAGCAACTGCGAGTCGGCTGTGGACATGGTGCAGGCAAGGATGCCAGCCAATACCACACCAGCAGCCAGGGCAGCGAGCACTCCGTTAGTGGCGAGCACATTGGATAGTTGGATGATGGTGCTCTCAGCAGCGCTGGTGGTCTTAAACTGGGTGATGATGCCAGCCTCGGCAACGGAATATCCTATGATGCCTATGGCGATGGCTACGAACATGGAGATAAACACCCATGTGGTGGCTATACGACGAGAGATGGGAATCTGTTTCTCATCCTTGATAGCCATGAAGCGCAACAGAATATGGGGCATGCCGAAATAACCCAATCCCCACGCCAAGGTGGAGATGATGGTTATCAAACTGTATGGTTTGGCACCACCAGTGGCTATATCGTGAGTAGCCGACAGAGAGAAATAGCCCTGCAGTTTCTCGGCATTAGTAATCACGGCATCGATGCCACCAGCCTTGTCAAGCGCAAAGAAAACGATGAACGCCAGAGCCAGCGACATGACGATGCTCTGAATGAGGTCGGTGGTGGAAACGGCCATGAATCCTCCCATCACGGTGTAGGCAACGATGATGCATGCCCCCACTATCATACTCTCATGATAAGGGAAACCAAAGAGGCTGTTGAGCAGCGTTCCCACAGCCTTGAAACCACTTGCCGTATAAGGCACAAAGAATATGAGAATGATGATGGCCGATATGCACATCAGTATGTTGCGCCTGTCATGAAAACGCTTAGAGAAGAACTCGGGAATGGTGACCGCCCCCACACGAACGGTGTAGCGACGCAGGCGAAGCGTAACATAAAGCCAGTTGAGGTAGGTGCCGATGCCGAGACCAAGGACAGTCCAGAAGGGATCAGCCAATCCAGTGATGAATGCCAATCCTGGTATGCCCATCAAGAGCCACGAACTCATGTCAGAAGCTTCGGCACTCATAGCCGCCACCAGCGAACCGAGCTGTCGACCACCTAAATAAAATTCTGCGGAATTGCTTGTCTTCTTCTTGCCGTAGTAATATCCTATATACACCATAACAAAAAGATATACCACGAAAGATGTGAGAATTAAGGTCTGTGTCATGTGGTTAGGTCAGAATATAAAAAAAATGTTGTCCTACGCGGATTCGAACCACGACAAACAGAACCAAAACCTGTTGTGCTACCATTACACCATAGGACAATCCTAAAATGACTGCTTAATGCAGCGATATGTTAACCCTTATTCTGAGTTTGCGACTGCAAA
>JAZLBU010000140.1:0-5623 GCA_045613845.1 Prevotella sp.
TAGAGGTCAACATAAAGACGGAGTTTAAGTCTGCACCGCGTCCTGAGGATGACAAACTGTTGCCTGATGTGAAAAACATCATAGCAGTAAGTTCGGGCAAGGGCGGAGTAGGCAAGAGTACCGTTAGTGCCAACCTCGCCATATCACTTGCCCGTTTGGGTTATAGTGTAGGACTGCTTGACACTGATATCTTCGGTCCGTCAGTGCCTAAGATGTTCCAACTGGAGGAGGCTCGCCCCTATGCTATAGAGAAAGACGGCAGGCAGCTTATAATGCCCGTAGAGCAATATGGCGTGAAACTCCTCTCAATAGGATTCTTTGTAAATAAGGATACTGCTACATTATGGCGTGGCGGTATGGCGTGCAGTGCCCTGAAGCAACTCATAGCCGATGCCGACTGGGGCGAACTGGACTACCTGATTCTTGATACCCCCCCTGGCACATCCGACATACACCTGTCGCTGTTGCAGACACTCGCCATAACGGGTGCTGTGATAGTGAGCACCCCACAGCAGGTGGCACTTGCCGATGCGAGAAAAGGTATTGATATGTACACCAACGATAAGGTGAATGTGCCTATATTGGGACTGGTGGAGAATATGGCATGGTTTACTCCTGAGAGGCATCCTGATGAGAAATACTATATCTTTGGCAAAGAGGGATGTAAGCAACTGGCAGAGGAGATGAACGTGCCATTGCTGGCACAGATTCCTGTAGTGCAGGATATATGTGAGAATGGTGACAATGGAACACCAGCAGCACTGAATGTGGCATCGCCGACAGGTCAGGCATTTATCGCTCTGGCACAGTCGATAGTGACTGTGACCAATCGTAGAAATGCTGAACGAGAGAAGACGAAACGTGTAAGCGTTAAGTGATAGGTTATAGATAAAAGAATGCAGATGAGAAGTCTAAAAATACTCTTTACTTTTTACTTTTTCCTTCTTACCTTCGTCCCAACAGGACGAGTTTTGGCTCAGTCTTATTCGTCACTTTGGAAAAAGGTGCATGAGGCTGAGGAGAGGGATCAACCTAAGAGCGCCCTCAGCTATATACAGAAGATAGAATGCAAGGCAGACAAGGAACAGAACTATGGCAATCTGTTGGCTGCTATGATGAAGGAACTGTATATGCAGCGAGAGGTGTCTGACGACTCATTGAAGGCAGCAAAATCAAGACTCGCCAACAAACAACAAGTTTGGCGCAATAGCGGACGAGGCGTAGAGGCTTTGTTGGCTGACATCGCACAGGATGGAGTTCAAGAGTTCAAGAGTTCAAGAGTTCAAGAGTTGATAGATTCTTTGCTCGCTTCTCCTGACTCGGCAATATACCGCAAGACGAACAAGTCTGGGGAATATGCCCCATTTATTATAAAAGGTGAGGACAGCCAGTATTTTGGTAACGATTTGCTGAGTCTTATCATTCTAGCTAACGATAATGGCGAGAAGACTACCGACCTGCTTGAGAAATACTACGGCAAGAACAACAAGATTGTTTCTTGGCGCAGAACGCAGGAGGCGATAGACAAGGAGAAAGATACGGCTAAAAAGATAGCACTTATAGACAGAGCCCTTGCAGAATGGAAGGGGTGGAAAGAAATCAATACCCTCGCAAACCTCAGAAACGAACTGACAAATCCACAGTTCAGAGCTGGTACTGGGGAGAGCGTCTTTTCTACACAAGACAGTGTAAAGATAGTTTTCGGTAATGTGCGAAACGTACATGCCGTAAAGGTGACACTGAGAAGTGACAGAGGCGAGACGAGAACTGCTATGCAGAGTTTCAATATCGCCAATGAGTGGGACATTATTGATAGATGCAAGGACACTCTCAACATAGGCACGCTGCCATTGGGCAAGTGGACGATAAGCATGACAGACGACAAGGGAGAGATAAGCAGACTTGCTGATACTCTCTATGTAACCGATCTGAAACTATTGGTGCAGGAACTGCCTCGGAATGTGATGAGATATGTGGTGGTCAACTCTATGACAGGAAAGGAAGTAGAGGGAGCAAAGGTGCACAAGGATGGCGACTACTATTATGCCACAAAGGGTGAGGATAATGCTATGCCAAAGCAATGGATAAATACCTACTTCTCTTCGAATAAGTCACAAGCTGTACAGAATTATGTCAACATATATACTGACAGAGCGATATACCGCAGAGGACAGACTGTGCATGTAACAACTATCAGCCATGCTGTGTTGGAAGGCAAGGAAGCTCTTCCCAATGTGAGCGAGAAAGTCACACTGACCCTGCGAGACACAAGAGGCAAGGAAGTGGCACAGAAGACAGTAGTAACAGATACCTACGGAACTGCAATAGCCGACTTTACCATCCCAGAAGAGGGTACTAACGGCAACTACCGTATAATTGCTATGGGTAGTTCATCAGCTAGAATTACCATAAAAGTAGAAGACTACAAGAGGCCAAGTTTCTATGTGAAGCTTGACGAAAACCATAACCATAACCTTAGCGATACGACTATCGTTCGAGGCACAGCGAAGATGTATAGCGGAGTGCCTGTGGCTAATGCCAAGGTGACATACGAAGTAAAGAGAAACATTGGTTGGTGGGTAAGGAACCAGTTTAACAAAACCTTGCTGAGAGACACAGTATATACGGATGCCGATGGCAATTTCTTCGCCAAGATGCCTATGCCTTTGCCTGAGAATGTTGATACCACATGGTATTACTGTTACAGATACACCATGACGGCTAAAGTAACAGATAATGCTGGCGAAACACATTCGCAAAGTCTCACGCTGACAAGGAAGAACAATCGTCCTATCAAACCTGCTGAGCCAGAGAAACCAAAACCTGTTACAGCATCAGCTGATAACTTTGGTGAGAAAGGCGAGGTGGTGATAACCCTTAGAGATGTAAATAGCTCCCTCTCTCATAGAGAGGGCAGGGGTGAGTCTCATGTCTATGCCTTCTACACCCTATGTTCAGGTGACAAGGTAATAGAGAAGAGCATGATAGAGTTCAAGGATTCCACCACCTATACCTTAAACTATAAAGAGGAGTACGGCGATGGTGTGACCTTCGCTGTGGCATGGGTGAAGAATGACAAGATGTATGACGATAAAGTAAGCATCAAGAAATACATGCCATCAAAGAAACTCAACATGGAGTGGGGCACTTTCCGCAACAAACTGTATCCTGGACAGACAGAGACCTGGACACTGAAGATACAGAACCCAGACGGAACACCAAGCAAGGCACAGGTGATGGCTGTTATGTATGATAAGAGTCTGGATGAGCTGTCGAAAAATACTTGGTCTTTCTATGATCGTTGTAGGCTATGCTTGCCTTACTTAGCATGGGAGACGGGTTATGCGAGCAATTGCACATTATGGGGTTCAAAAGATTTGAAATATCTAAACGTAAAGTCCCTTGTCTTCAATCATATAGCTGACGAGTTCATGTTTATGGACTTTGGCAGAGGAGGGTTCTATAGACCTGTGTATAAGTCTCGTGGAGCGACTCGTAACACTCAAGTGTTCGACTGTGTGGAGTCTGTTCCCATGATGATGTCGGCAAAGGCTACGGCTATTGGTTCTTTTGACGTGGCTGCTAACGAAAATATTGTAGTAGGATATGGCAATGATGCAGATGAAGGAGCAGAGAATGTGCAGATGCGCTCAGACTTCAGCGAGACGGCATTCTTCCTTCCACAGATAGAGACTGATTCCAAGGGAATGGCAACCTTAAAGTTCACTATGCCAGAGAGTGTCACCACTTGGAAGTTTATGGCTCTTGCTCATGACAAGGAGATGCGTTTTGCCTTGATGGATACTACAGCCATAACTCAGAAGAAACTGATGATGCAGGCAAAGATGCCACGATTCCTTAGGGTAGGCGACAAGGCAACCATCAGTGCTACTGTGGCAAACATGATGGAGAAGGCACAGACTGTCGTGGTGAAGTTCTTCGTAAAGGATGCCAAGACCGAACAGACAATATACAGGGCAAGCAAGAAGGTGACGACTCAGGCAGGAAGAATAGCTCCTGTAGTCTTTGCTTATAATGTAGAGAAGGAGGGCGACCTGATATGCGGCTTTACCGCTGAGGTACCAGGTTTCTCTGACGGTGAGCAACACCTTGTTCCTGTTTTGACAGAAGAAGAGTTAAAGCTCGACACAACCACGATAGTGGTGAACCCACGCAAGATGATGCAGGAGGCTTTGCCTGCCTTGCAGATTCCTAAGAGTGTGAATGCCATAAACCTTGCCAATGCCATCTATGCTAACGTTATGACGGCTAAGTTGAATGGTACAGCTGTTTCACCAGCGAATGATAATGTGCTTGTGCAACTGCTCAACCTGCAGAAGGCTGATGGAGGTTTCTCATGGTATGGGGGTATGCAGAGCAGCAAGTATATTACCATAGAGGTGCTCAAGACTTTGTCAAGACTGAACCTGATGTGTGGTAAACAGACAAACACGGAGCACATGATGGACAAAGCATTCAACTATGCTAAGGGTCAGATGAAACAAGAGATGAGGGACATGAAGAAGTATAATGTGAAATACCTCAGCAGTACGGCTCTTGATTGGCTCTATACCCTTGCAATAAGTGAAAAAGATGGAGGCACGGCAGAAAGTTTCTTCCGCAAGATGATATATGAGGAAACCAAACACGACGATATGCAGACTAAGGCTGTAGCAGCTATTACCCTGAATGAGAATGGCAAGAAAAAGAAAGCGACAGAGTTTGCTGAGGCTATAAAGCAGCATACCGTATATCGTGCTGATATGGGTCGTTACTTCGATTCATACAGGGCTCTCTATTCTTGGTGCGACTATAAGATTCCTACGCACACCATGTGTGTGGAGGCATTGGAGAATGTGACACCACAGGATGAGCAGACAATCAGCGAGATGCTACGTTGGCTGGTATCGGCAAAGCGTACACAGAGATGGGATAATCCTATCAATACTGTTAACGCTATCTATGCCCTCTATAATGCCCAGGACACCACGATAATGTCAACATACACAGTGAACCCAGCAGACCTGAAGGGAGCACTCAAGATTACTCGCGAGGTAAGTGGTGAGATGAAGATAGGCGAGAAGGTAAAGGTAAAACTTACCATCGAGGCAGACAGGGATTACGATTTCGTAACCGTAACGGACAATCGTGCTGCTTGTCTGGAACCTGTCAACCAACTATCTGGTTACAGATGGGGAGCATACAGAGGCTACTATGCCGAGATGCGTGATAGCAAGTCTATATACCACTTTGACCAGTTGTCAAAAGGTACGCATGTGGTAGAAACGGAATACTACGTGAACAGAACTGGTGAGTACCAATCAGGCAATGCTACCATAGTGTGTGAGTATGCTCCTGAATTCCGTGGTTCAGTAGATGCAATAACAATAAAGTCGAAATAATAAAAGAAAGAATAAATGATAAAGGCTAAAATTACTCTCATAGGCATAATGTTAGGGATGATGGCATCAGGGGCTTATGCTCAGGATCTCACACCTATATATAAAGAGGTGGATTGTGGTGAGATGCTTTTCAATCAACCAGCCTCATACACAGTGGAACTGCAGAACACCTCAGCTAAAAGGATAGAGATTAAGGATATAGACACAGGGTGTGGGTGTAC
>JAZLBU010000141.1:0-14115 GCA_045613845.1 Prevotella sp.
TGGCACTCGCGGTTGTGTCGTGTTCTACAAAAAAGAATACGGCATCGACTCGTTTTTGGCATGCCTTCACAGCAAAGTACAACATATATTATAATGGTACGCTGGCTTATATAGACGCCTCAGTAGAGAAAGAGAAAGGCAACAAGGATAATTTTACGGAAATGATTCCGCTATACACCGTAGGCAATAAGACCAGCCGAGAATTGGGCAAGGCAAATTACGACATTGCAATAACAAAGGCGGAGAAAGCGATACACCTGCACAGCATCAAGGCCAGACCAGAATGGAACAAAGACCGCAGAAAGACAGAGAAAGACATAGAATGGCTTTCAAGGAAAGAATATAACCCTTTTCTGTGGAAAGCATGGATGCTGATGGGCAGGAGCCAGTTCTACAAAGGTGCGTTTGACGAAGCAGCAGCTACCTTTGCCTATATGTCACGTTTGTATAAAGGACAGCCAGCCATATACGGCAAGGCAAGGGCATGGTTAGCAAAGTGCTACATAGAAAACGGATGGCTGTATGACGCAGAAGACGTGATAAGAAACATGCAACGTGACAGCATTGACTGGCGTGCACAGAAGGAATGGGACTACACACTGTGCGACTACTACCTGCACAGTGGCGACCTGCCTGAGGCGGCGAAGTATCTGCGCAAGGTGATAAAACACGAGATGCGCTCGAAGCAGAGAGCGAGGGAGTATTACCTACTGGGACAGATAGAGGCTGCACAGAAAAACAATAAGGAAGCATACAAGGCATTCAAGAAGGTTCTGGGACAGCACCCCTCATACGAACTGCGATTCAATGCCAGCATAGCCATGACTGAGGTGATGGCCAAGGGACAGTCGAAGAAAATGATTGGCAAATTGCGCAGAATGGCTCGCAGCGATAATAACAAGGAGTATCTCGACCAGATATACTACGCCATAGGTAACATCTACCTGGCAGAGAATGACACCACGAATGCCATCTGGGCATACGAGAAAGGTAATAAGGGAGCTACACGATCAGGTATAGAGAAAGGTGTATTATTGCTACACCTCGGCGACCTGTATTGGGAAACCGAACGATATAGTGACGCAAAAAGATGCTATGGCGAAGCTATCGGACTGCTTGACAAGGACAGGCCCGATTATGCACAATTGTCAGAACGTTCGAAGGTGCTCGACGAACTGGTGCCATTTACCGATGCCATACACCTGCAAGACTCTTTGCAAGAACTCTCCAGACTGCCAGAGAGAGAACTGATGGTGAAGATAGACAACATCATCGAGGAACTGAAGAAGAAAGAAAAAGAGGAAGCACGTGAAGCTGCTCAGGCCGAGGTGGAGAAACGTCAGGCACAGGGCGGAGGCAGCAATATGCCGTCTTCAAACAATAACACCAACAGAACCACCACAACAACGATGGGCAGTTCAGATAACGCTCCGTGGTATTTCTACAGTCCGATGGCAGTGCAACAAGGTAAGCAGGCATTCGAAAGACTGTGGGGAAGGCGTGAGAACGTAGATGACTGGCAACGTATGAACAAAACCGTTGTGGGCGACATTGGTGCTAATGACGATAAGAAAGAATTGGACTGGGAGAATCTCACAGACGAACAGCGTGACTCCATAGCCAAAGAAGAGGAACGTCAGGAGATGCTGGCAGCAAAGATGGACTCTGCCGTCAACAATCCACATAAGCGCGAATACTACCTGGCACAGATACCATTTACCGATGAACAGAAGGCTGAAAGCGACAAGATTATAATGGAAAGTCTGCTGAAGTCAGCTATAATCTTCAAAGACAAACTCAATAATCTGCCCCTGAGTGAGAAGGCTTTCCGCAGACTCGAAGAACAATATCCCACCTTTGAACCAAAGGATGAGGCTTACTACCACCTCTTCCTGCTCTATTCTAGGAAGGATGAGCATGACAGGGCACAGACATATATTGACAAACTAAAGACAGAGTGCCCAGAATCGAAGTGGACACTCACCGTCACCGATCCTTATTTCTATCAGAACGCACGATATGGCAAACAGATAGAGGACTCACTATATGGTGCAACATACGAGGCATTCAAGGCGGATAGATTCAGGGAAATATATGATAACGTGAAAGTGTCTGAGAAACGTTTCTCACTGGGCGAAAACCGTGACAGGTTCATATTCCTCTATGGTATGGCTAAGCTCAACGAGGGCGACCTGAAGGCGTGCCGAGAGAGCATGGAAACCATAGTGAAGGATTACCCCAAGAGTGCTGTGAGCGAGATGGCTGGCATGATAATCAATGGTGTGAAGGCTGGCAAGAGACTTTATGGCGCCAAGTTTGACTTGGGTGATGTTTGGAACCGTCGTTCTGATGTTATGACAGATGCTGACAGTATTGCAGCAAGAACATTCAGCAAGGAGCGCAATACCGATTTCGCCTTTGTCTTTGCCTATGCTCCAGATTCACTCAAGGAGAACCAACTACTGTTCCAGTTGGCACGCTATAACTTCACCTCGTTCATGGTACGTAATTTTGACATAACCATAGACGATGCACAGGGTATGCACCACATGACGGTAAATGGTTTCCGCAATTTCGACGAGGCAAACCAGTATGCCAAGATACTCATGCAACAAGAAGGCATACGTAAGACGGCACAGAAGGCAAGACCTATTATAATATCTAAGGAGAACCTCGACCTCATAGGTCAACGCTATAGCTACAACGACTATGACACTTTCTATGTGAAGAACTTCGCTTCACTGCCTATAACAAGACCAGAACAACTGTATGAACCTGTAATGGTGAAGACCGAAGGCGCTCCTGACATAAAGAGTGACATGCCTAAGCGTGAAAAACTGGATGAGAATGGTGAGCCTATCGATACAGACCCAATCAAGCCGATACTGCCTACTGAGGAGGTTGCACCTGGTGGTGCAAAACCTGTTGATCCTAATGCTGAGAAGGAATTGGAGGATGGTAATGCTATCGCTATACCTGAGGAAACCATCATCGTTCCTGAGAATACGGAGATTGTTGTGCCAGAACAGACTGAGGTGGTTGTGCCAGAGCAGACTGAGGTAGTTGTGCCAGAGCAGACGATAGAAATTCCTGAAGAAACTGTCAAAGAATCAAATGGCACGGAAGTTGTAATACCAGTGGAGGAAGTTTCTGTTCCGCAGGAGGAGATTATCATACAGGAACCCGCACCTAATAATAATAAGGTGGAAGAAGAGATTATCATTCCAACTGAACCTGAAAAGAAGGTGGAAGAAGACATCATAATCTTTGAGGATACCCCGAAGAAAGGCAATACAGGCAACGACGAAATAATAATAATCGAAGAAACCCCTGCCAAGAAGTCTGAGGACAGTAATGACACCTTCATACTCGAGGAAGACAAGAAATCGATGAAGGCTTTAGAGGATGAATACTACGAGTTGGAAGGATTCTAAATAGTTGACAGATAATAGATGATAGTTAACAGATAACAGATAATAGATAATAGATAACAATTAAAACAAGTAAGACAATGGAAGTAACAATTACAAATGAGAACTTTGAGTCTCTGAAGAATGGTGAATTGCCAGTAGCAGTTGATTTCTGGGCAGAGTGGTGCGGACCATGTAAGATGATTGGTCCTATCATCAGCCAGCTGGCAGAGGAATATGACGGCAAACTGGTTGTGGGCAAGTGTAACGTAGAGGAGTGTGAGGACATAGCTGCTGAATTCGGCATACGCAACATCCCTACCATCCTTTTCTTTAAGAATGGCGTTATGGTTGACAAGTTTGTTGGTGCTGCCAACAAAACCACTTTGCAGGCAAAGTTTGACTCTGTACTGTGAAGCTAATTAAAATTCAATTACCCTACTACCATCGCTCTGCGGAGTGATGGTAATTTTTTTTGTTTCCTCAGGCAGGGCATCCTCCACTATCTCAGGCCATTCCATAAGGCATAGATTGCCTGAATAGAAATACTCATCTGCACCCATATCATAGAGTTCTTCCATCTTCTTTATGCGATAGAAGTCGAAATGGTAAACAGGCTGTCCCTCACCATCAGTATATTCGTTTACAATGGCAAACGTAGGCGAGGTGATGACATCTTCCACCCCTAGTTCCTCACATAATGTCTTGATGAATGTGGTTTTGCCTGCACCCATAGGGGCATAAAAGGCGAAACAGGTGCCCATATCCTTAGTGGCGGCAAGAAACTCTCTTGCTGCCTCGTGTATATTGTCGAGTGTGAACCTTATAACCATTGAACTTTCGAACTCTTGAACTATCGAACTCTTGAATTATCTCTTCCTTCCCTTCATTGTTATCAGCGGTATAATCATCTCCTCCATAGATATGCCTCCATGCTGGAAGGTATCCTTGAAATACTGCACGTAGTAGTTGTAGTTGTTAGGATATGCAAAGAAATCATTACCCGTAGCAAATACGTAGGTGGTGGAGATATTGGGGGCTGGCAACTGTGCAGCTCGTGGATTGGATATCACGAATACGTCCTTCGACTGGCAATTGAGGTTTTTGCCCAACTTATACCTGAGGTTGGTATTAGTATTCTTATCACCAATTATCTTCACTGGTTTGTCACAACGTATTGAGCCGTGGTCTGTGGTAACGATTACCTTATAGTCGGTTTGAGCCAAAAGCTCAAACAACTCGCCAAGCACTCCATGCTTAAACCACGAAAGCGTGATAGAGCGATAAGCCGCCTCGTTGTTGGCAAGTTCACGCACCATCTTTGATTCTGTCCTGGCATGTGACAGCATATCAACAAAGTTTATCACCACCACGTTGAGGTCGTTGCTGAGCAAAGAATTAAACTCTTTGAGCAGTTTCTCGGCACCATTAGAATCATTCACCTTATGATAAGAGAACGAGTCCTTACGTCTGTAGCGTTCTATCTGGGTCTTGATAAGAGGTGACTCATTGAGGTTCTTGCCCTCTTCCTCATCCTCATCCACCCACAGGTCAGGGAACATTTCGGCTATCTGTTGTGGCATCAGACCTGAGAATATAGCATTACGTGCATATTGCGTAGCAGTAGGCAGGATGCTGCAATAGAGGTTTTCGTCTATATCAAACATGTCGCCTATCTCCTCAGCAAGCATGCGCCACTGGTCGTAGCGGAAATTATCTATTACGATGAGGAACACCTTGTCGCCATTGCTGATAGTAGGAAAAACACAATCAGGCATTATGCGGTTAGACATCAGCGGACGATCCGTCTTTGCCTTAGCCCCAGGTGTAACCCAATCGATGTAATTGTTTCTGATAAACTTACCCCACCCTATGTTGGCTTCCTCTTTCTGCATCTTCAGCATCTCAGTCATAGACGAACCCGTTGAGGCAAGTTCCAGTTCCCATCGCACAAGACGCTTATACACTTCCTTCCAATCGTCAAAGGTACGGCAGTCCTGTATCTGCATTGAGATATCCATGAATGACTGCTGATAACCCTGCTGTGTCACCTCAGTCACTATCTCCCTTTGGTGCACATGCTTTTTCAGTGCAAGAAGTATCTGCATGGGGTTGACAGGCTTGATGAGGTAGTCGGCTATCTTCGACCCTATAGCCTGATTCATAATATCCTCCTCCTCACTCTTTGTAACCATAACAACAGGAGTCTGGGGTTGCACATCCTTTATTCGCTGAAGAGTTTCCAGTCCTGTGATACCTGGCATCATCTCGTCGAGCAGCACAAGGTCAAACGTCTGTTGCTGGCATTGTTCCACAGCATCCAGTCCGTTAGTGGCCACAACAACGTCGTAGCCTTTCTTCTCCAAAAATATTATGTGAGCCTTGAGATGTTCTATCTCGTCATCTACCCAAAGGAGTTTTGCCATACTATTGAACCTTTGAACTATTGAACCTTTTCTATCTTTAATCCTACATCCTTAATGCCAGGCAGGAATTGGCGTCTCATTTTGTGATAAACCCTAAACTGTAGCGAGTCACCCTGTGAGAGATGTTGCAGGGCTAGTTGCTTCTCCAGTTCGTAGTACAACAGTTTTTCGCCATTTCGCTGCCCCTCGTCTGAGGCTATCTGGAATGTTACAGGGAATAATCTCTTAGCCTTATTGGGCAATACCGTTTCTTCCACCACCAGCGTAACCTGTTTATAAGGGTATTCAGCTGTTGTTCTGAGGTTTAGCTCTACACTGTATGTAGCAGTTTGGTATAGTGTATCAGTCCTGAACAACAAGGTGTCTTCCTTATCCCATCCCTCTTCAGCCACAGGTTCGTAATGATGGTAAGCCACTTCATTGGTGCAGGCTGTAAGCAATGCCACGACCACTATCCATATGCCTTTGACTAATCTTTTCAACCCTCTCCCTGTTGTTTTGCTTTGTTCTTCTTTTTCTTCTTTTTCTTTTTCGCCTTATCGAATCGGGTAAGGTCAGAACCATCGAGCATATCCTTCGGACGGTCGGGTTCTTTTGTTCTGCTGTCTTCAGCCAGCGACAGAGGTTTTCTGCCCTCTTTATTCATAGCGATAATCTCCTGAGCTCGCTCTACAGATATTGTTTCGAGGTTCACTGGCTTTTTCTTATCCGTCGAATAGGTCATTAGCTGTGCCAGAATATCCTGTTTGAAGAGGTAATAGTCGCTGTCCATAGTCTGTAGCACCTCTTCCTTTGCAGGCATCTTCTTGCCAGCCTCCATGTAGCAGTCCACCTCATAGTTGAGGCAACACTTCAGTTTGGCGCACATACCAGCCAACTTCTGTGGGTTGGGCGAGATATCCTGCAAGCGTGCCGCATTGGTGCTCACACTTGAGAAAGCCTTCATCCATGTGGCACAACACAGTTCTCGACCACAAGGACCCGTTCCGCCTATACGTCCTGCCTCCTGACGTGCTCCTATCTGCTTCATCTCTATACGCACATGGAATGTCTCGGCAAGCACCTTGATAAGCTGTCTGAAGTCAACTCGCTCATCGGCTATATAGTAGAATATCGCCTTATTGCCATCACCCTGATACTCCACATCGCCTATCTTCATCTGCAGACCGAGGTCTTTGGCTATCTGACGGCTCTGTATCATAGTGGCCTCTTCTCTACTCTTCGCCTCCTTGTAGCGTTCCATATCGGTATCTTTTGCCAGACGATACACCTTTTTTATATCATCAGCCGACTTCAGGTTTGCCTTCTTTATCTGCAAGGTTACAAGTCTGCCCGTCATCGATACCACACCTATATCGTGACCCGGATTAGCCTCCACAGCCACCCAGTCGCCCTTCTTCAGGTCCAGTCCGTTTACATTATGATAATAAGCCTTGCGAGTGTTCTTAAACTGCACCTCAACAAGGTCAGTACTCTCAGCATTACCAGGCACGTCGGCAAGCCAGTCGTAGGTATTCAACTGGTGGTCGCTCCTACCCACTCCCTTAGCGCTTAGTCCTCTTGCGCAGGTGGGTCCGAGAGTGAATTTCATATTTTGGTAATCAATCATCTATTATCTCTAATCTTTTTATCTGTAATCTATGAATTATGTATCAACACCGCTGTTTTCATTGTTATATCGAAGAACACTATGCGTCCGTTAGCATTCTGTCCTATATCGCGTATAGCCGTTTGAAAGAGTTCCTGAAAGCCCAGAATGTTATTTTCATTCACAAAGCGGGCAAAGTTTTTGCAGAAGTTCTCCTCCTCGTCTGTCATGTATATCAGTTCCTTGTTGTGGAAGTTATACATAAACGCCTCTCTAATCATTCGCATGAAGTAAACCAGCATACGTCGCTGTTCCTCCCTACCCTGTGCGCTTACGCTTTCAGCCCATCGCTTGAGGTCTTTCACATCTCTCATATAGGCTTTACGCATCAGGGTGACGAAATAGTCAAAGAATAGGCGATTTTCGTTGCCGGCATTCAGTTCCTCGAGTGCTGCGAGCCAGTTGCCGCCTGCCAGTCTAGCCACCCTTTCAGCATCCTCGTCTTCCAGTCCTCGTCGCTCTTTCAGCGCTTGGAACATATCGTCAAAGGCTATAGGCTTAACATCGAAACGCTGCACCCTTGAACGTATGGTCTCAAGCAGTTTCTCGGGTTCTCTGCTCACCATTATGAAGAGTGTCTGCGTTGGAGGCTCCTCTATGAGTTTGAGCATGGTGTTGGCACACTCTAGGTTCATTCTCTCTGGCAACCAGATGATGCTTATCTTCCAGCCTCCCTGGTTAGACTTCATGTAGAGGCGTTTTATCAGTTCCTCTGCCTCGCCAACGGTTATCAGCGCCTGCTGCTTCTCGGCATTCATCGCCCTCATCCAGTCGGCAAGCGAGAAGTAAGGGTTCACATCCCCTGTTCCAGTTAACGTTCCCGTTAAAAGTTCCTTCCACTGCTCTATGAAGTCATCGCTAATGGGCTTATATTCCGAGTTCCACTTCTTCAGCTTTATCGTAGGGAAGGTGAAGTGCAGGTCTGGATGCTCTATGCCGTGCACCTTGAACGTACCCTTGTTCAATATATAAGATGCAAGAGATATGGCGAGTGCCATCTTTCCAGCACCATCAGGACCGCATAGCATCAAGGCATGGGGCAGTCTGCCCTCATCAGCCAACGACTTCAGTCGCTGTGCCATTTCCTTCTGTCCTATGATGTCGCTGAATTTCATTCTATCTGCAAAGTTAACGAAAAGTATCGGAATATCCAAACTTTTTCCTTTTTCTTCACTTTTCTCCCAGTTCGTTTACCACTTTTTTGCAAGCTTCGAGCAAACTGTCCGATGCCTTTTTCATGTTTGCCTGAAATTCCTCTATCTGTCCCTCTTCCTTATCTCTCAGATTGGTAACAGCCTTGATGAGCATTACGGGCACATGGTACATGGAGCAGACGAAGGCTACTGCTGCTCCCTCCATCTCTTTTAATCGTCCACCATTTTGGTCTATAAAGGCATCCTCCTCTGGGGTGAGGTCGAAACTGGAACCTGTAGTCACCTTGCCCATAGGCAAGTGGAGCTTCTCAGCCAGTTGCCATGAACCTTCCCACACAGGGTAGTTGCCCAAGCCCTGGGTGTCCCACTCATTATCGCCAGACACTCGGCGGTCGTGAAACATCACCCCATCTGCGATGTATGCCTGCCCTACCCTCGCACCATATCGTTGCCAACCACCACAGGTACCACAGGATATCACGAGGTCTGGCTGCAATCGTTGTATCGCCACCTGCGTGGTGATGGCTGCTGCCTCACACCCTATCAGGTCGCGATCGTGGTCCACGCCGTTGAGGATGACGTATATTTCCCCCCTCCTTTCAGGGAGGGGAAGGGGGTAGGCTTTTGTAGGCAATGGACTGAAGAAGCCCTCTTGCTCCTCCAGTCCATAGGAGTCTATCAGGGGCTGAGCCTCAGCCCTCATAGCGAATATCAGCGCAATCTTCATTCCTTTCAGGATTAAGGTTAGTCGGATTAAGGATTAAAGCCTTCCTCCTTATTCTATATTCCTTATTCCATTAACTGTCCTGCAGCATTATACAGCTTGCCGTCCTTAGTGATTACCAGCTTGCCATTGATGACAGCCTTCTGCACCTTATTTATATTAACGTTAGCGTTCCCGTTAACGTTCTCTATAGCCGTCGGAGCTGGTGCAACTGTCATCTTGTTGCCATTAGCATCATAGGTGTAATATGTCTGACCAGATGATGCTATGGTGCGAGGATTGTCAAGTGCAGTCTGCATGGCAGTTTGGCTATAGGCAGGAACCTCAGAAGCATACTCCTTCCATATTACAATCTTGCCCGCACCAGAGTACTGTTCGCAGATTGCAGGAACGTCAGCAGCCTTGTCATGATTATTGACATAATAGCCTGACCATGTATCAGTAGGCACCCAAGTGCCTGTTACATAAGTGGAAGCAGGAAACTCCTTATCATACTTAGCAGGAGCATTCTTATAGGTAACACCTGCATGGCCTGTGATTACTCGAGCACAATTGTCGTATATCACGCCATAGCCTGACTCTTTATTGATATTAAGCGTGCCACCTCCATCAGGAAGAATTGAAGCCTTACTGTCCTTAAAGTAACAAGCATCGGCATAGCCCTCAGACTTTGTGCGGAGGTCCCAACCATCTTGTGCATTCACCTGATAGTTGTTCATATAATGCACATGACCACCACGCTGCAGAGGCAGACGTGAGCCCTGTATATCCTTGAACCAGTTGTGATGAGCTGAGATGGTACGGCAACCGTCGAACACGTCTGAGTCACCCTTACCCCAGAGACAAGCCTTGTCATGGTCGTGGAACAGGTTGTAAGAGATAGTAAGCCACTGTACATTGTTCTTGCAGTCAACAAGTCCGTCATAACGGTCTTTGTTAGCAGCATTGCCATTAAAGAACTCACAGTGGTCTATCCAAATGTGGCTACCTGAGTCTGTCTTTGCGCTCTTAGCATCAGCCTGAATTCCGATACAGTCTGGGTCGCCAACCTCTTTCTGTGCTCCTTCACGCCATGCAACAATCTTGTTCTCGCCAGACTTCAGGATAGGTGCCCCTACCATAGTGAAGCGACAGTTGCGGATAATAACGTTATGAGTACACTGCATCACGAAGGTGATACGAGAGAAAAGTGGAGCCTTGCCGCTTGCATCAGAGACACCAATAAGAGTCTTGTTGTCAGCAATCATAATGCGCTCACCGTATGTGGTAGCCACGCCCTCTGAGCCATCCTGCTTGTCACAGAGGTGACCAGTGCTGAGGTCATCAACGTAAGCTGTAATGCCTGTATCGATATCCTTGTCAACAAGCACTATGTATGGTTTGCTTGACTGTAGGTAAGCCTGGAGTTCAGACAAGTTACTTGCCTTTACCACCTCGCCGCCAGCACCACCAGTAGTGCCACCAGCATGATACCAGTTACCAGCAACGCCTTCGTAAGCTGCAAATCCGTCGATGCCGAAGTTACGGCCATCTACCGTCTGCGCATTCACCGATGCCATCATGCTGATGAGCATCGTGATAATCATGTAAATCTTTTTCATACGTTTATCTTTTCTTTTATAGTTAATGCAACTGGGTGCAAAGTTACACAAAAAAGCGGAAACGCCAAACTTTTCGTCGGAGTTTCCGCTTTATTACATTATTTCTTTCTCTCTTACGAAAGAAATCTGTCTTACTTCACCTGAGCACCGGCAGCGTTGAACTGCTTGCCATTCTTAGAGATGATGAGTTTGCCGCTAACTATAGACTTAACAGCCTTTATCTTAGCTGCTTCTGAAGCCTGAATGTCATTGATACCCGTTGGTATAGGCTCGAATGCTATTGCATATAGGAAGGTATCAGAAGTGCCCTTGTTTCCCTTGTACAGCTTATGGCTGGAACCTGCTGCTGACTGGAATGTGTATATGAACGCATTACCACTCTTTGTTAGGCTAACCTCCGTACCATTGTCAAGCATAACTTTAGGAGCGGCTTTGGTAGAACCAAACACTATCGTTACGTTACAAGCAGAAGGTGACTTAATCGTTCCTTCTGTGCTTGACTCCATTTTAACACATTCACCGAACTCTGCTCCGAGATATGTTATGGAGCCCTTGTCTGTTGAGCTCTTCATGCTACCCTTATCAAAGAGTGTAGAAACGTCAGCATTGTCACAAATAGCTTCTTTTGATTCGAAATATACAAGTGTCAAACCTTCGATTTCTGGTCCTTCTGGATCAACAGGAACTGGCTCTGCCTGAGTCTTGTCGATGATAATGGTATATTTCATCTCTGTGCCATTGTTGCTTACAGTGAATACTGCTGTTGCAGTAGAACCTGCTGCAGGAGCTGAGATAACGTAGGTGTTAGAACCTGCGCTTGATGCACCCTCTGCTGAAACTGTTGACTCTGCCTCAGTAGGTGTTACAACAACTGTAAACTCTGTCTGGGTGTCAGAAGATGCTACGCTCTTAGTGTATGAGAGGTTAGAGAAGCTTATTGCTGAACCGTCAAGGGTGAATGATGCTGAAGCGTCAGGAATAATCTCCTGTCCCTCGCCAAGGAAGCCCTTGAACTTAGAGGCTGTCTTATAGGTAGCAAGAGCACTCTCAAGTGCTGTATTGATGTCATAGCTTGTGTCATCAGCACTGGTAAAGGTGAATGAGAAATCACCACCCTGACAACGACCTGCGCCCCATGTGCGGTTGGTTACAACGCTTGGCACGTTAGCAGCCTCATCAACAAGGTATGTTGAATACATTTTACCATTGGTATCGAAGTTGTTGTACTTGTTGCCACCAGACTTTGTAGTAACATTCTCTGGTACCGTAGTCTTAGGATCAGACACCTCATAGCAGTCAAATTCTTCTGTGTTAGATGAAGAGTATGGCTTGTACTGTGCACCTGATGGGATAACGTTTCCGTATGACTTGATGATGCCACCACTCTCACCTGAGAATGTAGGAGCATCCTTAAGGTCTGTTCCATACTTTGTATCAGCACCCTGCAGGGAAATCATCATAGGCTTAGAGCAAGCGCGGAAGTAGTTACGATCCATGAATAAAGAAGAGCCTGTGGTAGCACCTGCACCGTACTTAGCTATGCCATCGTAATAGTTGTTGTACATGTGGACAGACATGGTACGAATACGAGCATGACGTGAGTCAGAGTGGTCGAACCAGTTGTGGTGATAAGTGATGTAATTAGGACCAGACTCGCTCTTCATACCACACATGGTTGACTTACCGGTATCCCAGAAGTGTACGTAAGAGATGGTTACGAACTTAGAGTCAGACTTTACGTCGATAGCACCATCACCCTTCTTCTGGTCACCACCCTTGTTAGGACCATAGAATACATCTACGTTGTGAATCCAAATGTTTGAGTTATCTGTATCAAGAGATATACCATCGTCAATGCCTGTCTTAACAGCAATGTTACGAATCTCCACACTCTTTGAGTTACGAACGAGGAAACCGAAACCATAGATAACAGCATCGTTACCCACGCCCTCTATAGTCATGTTAAGTTCTGAATCAGCTGCCTTACCCTTAATCTGCAGACCCTCAGCCTTGCTACCGAAGTAATCTATATCAGAATCTGTAACAGTTCCTACGATACGAAAAGCAATAGGAGTCTTATCCTGACCCTTCTCATAAGCAGCTATGATAGCCTGAAGACCAGTGCAGGTAGTCTTGCCACCCTTAGCGTCGGTGGTTACCTCGGTAGAGATGGTCTTTGCTGTCTTTGAAGATACATAGAACACCTTGGCTCCACTCTTCAATGTACCATTATCATTATATGCACCTACACCTGAATAGTTAAAGTGAGCAAATCCTGAACGGTCAAAGCTCTTTACCTCCATAGCCGATGATGTCTGGCAAGCATCAGCAGTCTGCTCTACTTCATTTTTTACAGGAACGACCTTCAGTATGTAGTTGCCTGCGGTCAGTCCCATAGCCTCTACTCGACCATAGTTGCCATACGAACGCAACAACTGTCCGTCAAGCTTTGTCCATGAAGAACCGCCATTACTAGACACATATCCGTTATAAGCGTCATAAGAATTGCTGAGACCTGTGAATTCCATCCAACAGCTCTCATACCATCCACCCTGACCCTGAACGGAAAGAGCAGCCGATGCTGTCAATGCCATGACAAGCATCGCGATAAGAGTAAAAATCTTTTTCATAAATGTTATGTTTTTGTTAGTCATAATAGTTCTTAGCGTTATATCAGTGCAAAGGTAAGACTTAATTTTCAATAATGCAAATGTTGAGAGCTTTTTAACATTGCGCGCGAACATTATTTTGTAAAAAAGACAAAAAGTGACAAAGCGACAAAGCGACAAAGCGACAATAAGGTCTATTCAATATGCAAGAGGGGGTCGCATCTTATGGGTTATATCATATATATATTATATATAATATATATATGATATAAAATTATTATACTTACGCTTTGCTTATTTTCACCCTATTTTCTGTGCAATGTGTCAGGTGCTCCATCTCAACCGCCAAGCAGACAGGTGAAACCACCTTAATGTCGCTTTGTCGCTTTGTCACTGTCGCAAAATTGTTAAATTCCCCGTCCCGAAAATGTGTGGAAATCCCTTTTCTTGCAAAAGCCATGCTTCCGTCTGCAGAGGCAGCCCCTCAGCACGCAGAAGCAGTCCCTCTGCACGCAGAAGTAATGCCTCTGCAGAATACCCTCT